>NZ_SHLA01000001.1:3000000-3300000 GCF_004217565.1 Zhihengliuella halotolerans
GCGTTTCCTGGACATCTGACCGGCGTTACCACCAGTCAGAGAACCAGACCTGCGCGGATGCAGAATTAGTTAGAGGAAGAACTCGATGAGCGACGAGAACCCAGAGAACCAGCCGGAGAACGCACCCGAGGACGTCGAGACGACGATTATCGCGCCGGCCCCGGTCACCGAAGAAGAACTCGACCGGATCGAACCGATCGACCTGCAGACGGAGATGCAGCGTTCCTACCTGGACTACGCCATGGCCGTCATCGTCGGCCGCGCGTTGCCCGATGTGCGTGACGGCCTGAAGCCGGTGCACCGCCGCGTGCTCTACGCGATGTACGACGGCGGCTACCGCCCGGAACGCTCGTACAACAAGTGCGCCCGCGTCGTCGGCGAGGTCATGGGCCAGTACCACCCGCACGGTGATACGGCCATCTACGATGCCCTGGTCCGCCTCATCCAGGACTGGGTCATGCGCTATCCGCTGGCGCTCGGCCAAGGCAACTTCGGCTCCCCGGGCAACGACGGCGCGGCCGCTCAGCGTTATACCGAGACCAAGATGGCCCCGCTGGCCATGGAGATGGTCCGCGACATCGACGAAGAGACCGTCGATATGCAGGACAACTACGACGGCAAGAACCAGGAGCCGACGATCCTGCCGGCTCGTTTCCCGAACCTGCTCGTCAACGGTTCCTCGGGCATCGCCGTCGGCATGGCCACGAACATTCCCCCGCACAACCTGCGAGAGGTCGCCGACGGCGTCCAGTGGTTCCTGAAGAACCCAGAGGCCCCGAAGGAAGAACTCCTCGAAGAGCTCATCCGCCGTGTTAAGGGGCCGGACTTCCCCACGGGGGCCACCATCCTCGGGCACAAGGGCATCGAGGACGCCTACCGTACCGGCCGCGGATCCATCACGATGCGCGCAGTGGTCAGCGTCGAGGAACTCCAGGGGCGCACGTGCCTCGTCATCACCGAGCTCCCCTATCAGGCGAACCCCGACAACCTGGCCGTGAAGATCGCGGACCTCGTCAAGGACGGGAAGATCCAGGGCATCGCCGACATGCGCGACGAGACCTCGGGCCGCACTGGCCAGCGACTCGTCGTCGTGCTCAAGCGCGACGCCGTCGCCAAGGTCGTGCTGAACAACCTGTACAAGCACACCGACCTGCAGACGAACTTCTCGGCCAACATGCTGGCCATCGTCGACGGGGTACCCCGCACGCTGTCCCTGGACGCGTTCATCCGCCACTGGGTGACGCACCAGATCGAGGTCATCGTCCGGCGCACCAAGTACCGGCTGCGCAAGGCCGAGGAGCGCGCGCACATCCTGCGCGGTCTGCTCAAGGCCCTCGACGCGATCGACGAGGTCATCGCCCTGATCCGGCGCTCCCCCACCGCGGACGAAGCCCGAGAGGGTCTGAAGACCCTGCTCGAGATCGACGACGTGCAGGCCCAGGCGATTCTCGACTTGCAGTTGCGACGCCTTGCCGCGCTGGAGCGTCAGAAGATCCAGGACGAGCACGCGGAACTCGAAGCCCGCATTGCCGATTACAAGGCGATCCTCGCTGACCCGGTGCGCCAGCGGTCGATCATCTCCGAGGAGCTCGCCGAGATCGTCGACAAGTACGGCGATGACCGCCGCACGAAGATCCTCATGGGCTTCGACGGCGACATGTCGATGGAGGACCTCATCCCCGAGGAAGAGGTCGTCGTCACGATCACCCGCGGCGGGTACGTCAAGCGGACCCGCATCGACCAGTACCGTTCGCAGAACCGCGGCGGCAAAGGCATCAAGGGTGCGACCCTGCGCGGAGACGACGTCGTCGAGCACTTCTTCGTCACGACGACGCACAACTGGCTGCTCTTCTTCACCAACCACGGCCGGGTCTACCGGGCCAAGGGCTACGAGCTCGCCGACGGCGGGCGCGACGCCAAGGGCCAGCACGTGGCGAACCTCATGGCGTTCCAGCCTGAGGAGACCATCGCGCAGGTCATGGAGCTCAAGTCCTACGACCAGGCGCCGTTCCTCGTGCTCGCGACCCGCAACGGTCTCGTGAAGAAAACCCGTCTCGAGGACTACGACACGAACCGCTCCAACGGCCTGATCGCCGTCAACCTGCGAGACGGCGACGAACTCGTGGCCGCTCGGCTGGTCGACGAGACCGACGACCTCATGCTGGTCTCCCGCAACGGCCAGTCGTTGCGCTTCACCGCGACGAACGACGCACTGCGCCCCATGGGCCGCAACACCTCCGGAGTCACGGGCATGAAGTTCAAGGACGAGGACGTACTGCTCAACGCGAACGTCGTCACCGACGACTCCTACTCCCTCGTCGTCACCGACGGCGGGTACGCCAAGCGGACCCGGATGGACGAGTACCGCGTCCAGGGCCGTGGCGGATACGGGATCAAGGTCGCCAAGCTGGCCGAACAACGCGGAGGCCTCGCCGGCGCGATTGTGGTCAGCGAGGACGACGAGGTCCTGGTCGTCATGGAGTCCGGCAAGGTTGTCCGTTCACGTGTCGACCAGGTCCCAGCCAAGGGTCGCGACACGATGGGAGTCATCTTCGCCAAGCCGGACAAGAAGGATCGCATCATCGCAGTCGCACGCAACTCGGAGAGGGGACTCTCAGCGGACGCTGATGAGGATGCAGTACCGTTGGATCCTGAAACGACGAACGACGCGGTAGATACTGCGTCCGAAGCCACCGCCCAAACCGAGACCCCGCTCGAGGCTGAGACGCCAGCGGAGTCGGGCGAGGCAGCCGATACTGACGGAGGTAACGCGTGAGCACCCCTAACACCCCACGTCCGGGAGCGCCCCGGCCCGCAGGTAATCAGGAGTCCCGCCCGTCAGGGACGGGTCGACCCGCGGCCCGGCCGGCCGGTAAGCCCGCGAGCAGCGGCCAGGAAACGACGGGTTCCAAGCCCGCCCAGGCACGGCCTGCACCGCAGAAGCCCGCCGGCTCGAAGCCCGCACCGACAGCCGCCAAACCGGCAGGCCAGCGTCCAGCGGCCGCCAAGCCGGCGGGGCAGCGTCCTGCGGGTGCGCGACCGACCGGACAGCAGCAGAAGCTCGTCCGCCCGGCACCGAAGGCCAAGGTCCGTAAGGCCCGCCTGCTGGTGAGCAAGCTGGATCCCTGGTCCGTCCTGAAGTTGTCGTTCCTGCTCTCGGTGGCGCTGGGCATCGTGACCGTCGTCGCCGCCGTCGTGCTGTGGACCGTGCTCGACCTGACGGGCGTGTTCGACAGCGTCAACAATCTCCTGAGCGAGATCGCGGGGTCGGAGAGCAGCTTCAACCTCGCGGAGATCGCGTCGCTGGGCCAGGTCGCAGCGTTCGCGACGATCATCGCGGTGGTGAACGTCGTGTTGATCACCGCGATCTCCACGCTGGCGGGCGTCCTCTACAACATCTCGGCCTCCCTCGTCGGCGGCATCGGCGTCACGCTGACCGACGACTAGGCTTCACTCGGCCGGCAGACGGGGTCGCCGGGGCGTGTTCTTCGACACGTTCCCGCGGCCCCGATTTGTTCGGATGCAAACACGTGTTGTAGAGTCTTATCTCGGTCCAAGAGGCCAAGGGGGCGTATAGCTCAGGCGGTTAGAGCGCTTCGCTGATAACGAAGAGGTCCCAGGTTCAAGTCCTGGTACGCCCACGGAATCCCCTTCCGGAGGAGGAACGCATGCGCAAGCTGGTGGTACTGGCTGTTGCAGTTGCGGGAATCTTCGCTTACCGGAAATGGCGGGAAACCGAAGAGGAAAAAGCAGTCTGGTCGCGGGAAACCGATCGAGTAGACTGATCCTCGTGCGGGGGCATGGCGCAATTGGTAGCGCACCTGCTTTGCAAGCAGGGGGTTAGGGGTTCGAGTCCCCTTGCCTCCACCGCATGAAAGGCCCCGGGCATCGCCCGGGGCCTTTCCGCTATTAAACCGTTCGAGTGAGCCCCGCGTGCAGGTAGCGCAGCGCCTTCGCCGGATAATAGATGGCCATGAAGATCAATGGGGGGATCTTCAGCAGGGGTCGATTGATCTGGTGGGCGCGGTAGGTCCGGTCGAACCGGGTCACGTAGTAGCGGTAGTCCTTCGGCGAGTCCTCCAGCCGCCGCGCCGACATCCCGGCGATCATGTCCGGCACGTAGCGGATCAGCATGTCGTGCTGGGCCATGTGCACGGAGATGTCGATGTCTTCGTGCATCTGGTCTTCTTCGTCGCGGCACACTTCGTCGGCGACTTTTGCCCAGGCTGACGCGCGCAGCGCCATGTTGGAGCCGAACAGGAAATGGTACTGCCGGTAGGCCACCTTGAGCACGAGCTGCCGGATCCTGTCGTCGGCCTTGAGCCCAAACCTGCGCAGCGGCATGTCGTAGTAGAGGACGGGCCCCGTCGCACCATCCACAGCGGGGTCGGCGAATGTCTCGGCGACGCGCTCCACCCATGTCGGCTCGATGAGTGAATCTGCGTCGATGCGTCCCAGCACCTGCCCCGTGGCGGATCCCAGCCCGAAATCGCGGGTTGGGATGAGCCCTTGGTGCTCGTCCTGGCGCAAGAGTCGGATGGGTGACTCCGGAAATTCGTGGGCGACCTGCTGCACGATCTTCGCCGTCGAGTCTGTGGAACGGTTGTCGACCACGATGATCTCGTGCGCGGGCGCTGTCTGGTAGATCGCCGCCTCGACACACTGCCGGATGACTGCTTCTTCGTTGTAAGCCGGAATGATGATCGAAACGCTCGGTCTGCCAGTCACAAGTGTCAATGTACCAGTGTGTCGGTGCGCTTCCGGGGAACGCGCAGAGTACGACGGCGGCCGGTCGCTTATCGCAACCGGCCGCCGTTGTGCCTGATCGGGCGGGGAAAATTCCCCTCGGGACTACTTTTCGCCGGAACCGCCGTTCACGGCGTCCTTGGCCTCCGCTACGGAGGCCTCCGACTCGTTGCTTTCGGCAGCGACCGGCGCCGGCTCGACCGGAGTCGGGGTCTTCCACGGGTCCTCGACTGGCTTCGAGGCCTTCCACGCCGCGACGCCGGCAGCCGCCGCGGCGGCGAGGACCAGGAAGATCACGAGCCCCTTCTTGCCGCCCTTGTTGCGCGCCTTCTCAGCCTTCTTGAGTTCCTTGGAGGCCTGCTTCGCGGCGGCGACCGCGGCCTTCTGGGCCTTCTTGATGGTCTTCTTGTTGTGCGTGACCTTGGCGACGGTCCGCTCGACCTGCTCCGGGACGCGCAGATCCTCGAGCCGGTGCGCGGTGTAGTCCGCGGCCTCGCCGAGTTTGGCGCTGGCCGTCGGGATGTAATCGTAGACCACGCGGTCGCGGGCGCTGTGCAGCGCGGGGGTGGTCTTGTCCAGGGTCGCCTGGATCTTGGGGGAGGCCTCGTCGACGAATTTCGACAGCTTGGGGCCGAACTTCGAGAGTTCCTCCTGAATGCGCGGGGTCACCTTCGCGACGCCGTCGGACAGTTCGGTTGCTGCCCGCTGGACGCCGGCCTGAACCTTCGGCGAAGCGGCCTCGAGCCCCTTCTCGACTCGCGGCGCTGCCCATGTCACGGCGGCATCAACACGAGGGGCGGCCCATTCGCGGGCGTTCTCTACCGACGTCGTAACCGAATCGCCCAGGTCGCGGGCTACACGTTCTGACTTTTTCACAGGTTTCCTCCCGTAGGTATCTAGCCTCTCCCGCTCCAGCCTACGCCGTGTGTGTAGGCCAGGCCACGTTTCGCCCTGTCCTCGGGGTGAGATCCCAGCAGATTTTCACTGAACGCGTAGTGAACCCGTGCCACACATCGCACATGTGGCGCTCGTGCATGGAACAATGAAGCCATGACTGCAATCCCCACGCACAAGGCGACCATCCACACGAACCTCGGTGACATCGAGGTCAACTTGTTCGGCAACCACGCTCCGAAGACAGTGCAGAACTTCGTCGGCCTGGCCAACGGCGAAATCGAGTGGACGCACCCGCAGACCGGCGAGAAGCAGGTGGACACGCCGCTCTACGATGGCACGATCTTCCACCGCATCATCTCCGACTTCATGATCCAGGGCGGCGACCCGCTCGGCATGGGCGTCGGCGGCCCGGGCTACCAGTTCGACGACGAGATCAGTCCCGACCTGAACTTCACCGAGCCGTACAAGCTGGCCATGGCCAACGCCGGCATCCAGATGGGCCGCGGCACCAACGGCTCGCAGTTCTTCATCACCTCTGTCCCGACCACGTGGCTGCAGGGCAAGCACACCATCTTCGGCGACGTCACCGACGAGGCCTCCCGCGCCGTCGTCGACCAGCTCAACACGGTCGCCACCGACGGCCGCGACAAGCCGCTCGAGGACGTCGTGATCTCCAGCATCGACGTCGTCGCCGTCTGACAAGCATGATCCGATGCCGCCCGTGATTTCGGCCGGCGTCACCACCGAGCTGGTCCTGCCGCCCTTGCGCTGCAGGACCGCTCGTCTTTAACCATCCTCGTCGAGAGCAGGAACATGTCCTACGGTTCTGTCCCCGATCAACAGGTCCCGGCGTGCCCGCGGCACCCCGATCGGCCGAGCTACGTGCGCTGCCAGCGCTGCGGCCGGCCAACCTGCTCGGAGTGCCAGCGCCCCGCTGCGGTCGGCGTGCAGTGCGTCGAGTGCGTGCAGCAGGCCAACCAGTCCATTCCGACCCAGCGCACCGCCCTCGGCGGTGTGCAGCGCGGCGGTCGCCCGGTCGTGACCGTCACCCTGATCGGCCTCTGCGCGCTGACGTTCCTGGCTCAGTACGCGGTTCCCGGGTTGACGCAGGCGATGCAGTGGGCGGGGCTTTACGCCTCGACGCTCGACTTCGAGCCGTGGCGCATGCTCACGAGCACGTTCCTGCACTCGCAGGGCTTCTTGATGCACATTGGCTTCAACATGTACGCGCTGTACATCATCGGCCGGATTCTCGAACCGATGATGGGCCGGCTCCGGTTCGGCCTGCTCTATGTGCTCTCCGGCATCGGCGGCTCCGTGGCGGTTCTGCTGCTCGATCATCCTTTGCAGGGCGTCGTCGGCGCCTCGGGCGCGGTCTTTGGGCTCTTCGGCGCGCTGCTCGTGATCACGCGGGCGCGCGGCGGGAATTTCATGCCGATCTTGATTCTGGTGGGCATCAACCTTGTCATCGGCTTCATCCCCGGGTTCAACATTTCATGGCAGGCCCACCTGGGCGGACTGCTCACGGGCGGCGCCCTCGCCGCCGTCATGGTCTACGCCCCGCGGCTCGCGGCGCGTGGTGGGCAGATGCACGACGCCGGCTCGGCCGCCGGCCGGCATGCCCGCCGGGCCTCGCTCCAGGCACTGGGTGTCGCCGCGGTGGCCTTGGTGCTCGTGGTGTTGACGGTGTGGGGAGCCGCTACGGTTCCGCAGCGGCTGTACTGACTGTCCACAAGCCTTATCCACACTGTTAATAACTTACACACGTGTGATTCGGACTGAATACTTCAGATCCCGGGCGCCGTCGATCGGCATGTAGCCGCCGATCGACGGCGCCCGTTCCGTTTTTTGGTGCCGCTATTCACATATCTATCCCCAGCTGTGGATAACCGCGGTACACACATGTGCACGGATCCACAGACAGCGAACGATCCTGTGGATGCTTGTGGACAGGGGGCTTTCCCACAGGGCCTGTGGATAAGTCATGGTTAGGGCTAGAATCCCCGTGTTTACAGGGATCAAAGAAGGTTCAAGGCTCAATTTGCTCTTCAGGTGTCCCAAGTAACAGATCCGTTGTCCACAGGGGTTCTCCACACTGTAGAAAACTTACAGGCGTGTGATTCGATAAGTCCGAGTCGCCCCGATCGGCGTGATTTCAGCGAATCGAACACACTTACCAACAGACTTGTCCCCACCTGTGGATAACTTTAGTTCACACCGTGTGCACAGTGGGGCGCCACGGCGCAGTGGATAAGTGGGGGTCCACCGGCACCGCGTCCAATCTTGCTCCGGGCGCCACATCCGACTAGTTTGGTCACAGAATGATTGGTAGAACTCAATCACTGGATGGAACGAGGAGCAAGATGACCCAGCCGCGACCGATCACCGCGCACGACATCGAGCCGTGGGCGGATCTGCTCAACGCTGTGAGCACCACCGACGACTTCGGCGAGACGTTCACGCCGGTGGAACTGGCGGAAGGCCTCGAGGCGCCGGGTTTCACACCCGCGTCGGATTCCCTCTCGTGGTGGGACGGGGAGGTGATGATTGCCGCCGCGGAGATCTCCGTGCGGCAGCTGACCGCCGAGGACGGGATCGCCAAGGCCTTCGTCGACGGCGCGGTGCACCCGGAGCACAGGGGGCGGGGACTCGGTACTGCCATCATGGGTTGGGGTCAGCAGCGGGCCCTGGCCCTGGCCGCGGAACGGCACCCGGGGCGCGAGGTGCAGCTGGACACCTGGAACATGACGGCGCAGAGCTCGTATGCTTCGCTCGCCGCGGACTGGGGCTACTCCCCCGTGCGCTACTTCCGCGAGATGCGGGTCGAACTAGAGGGATGGGTGGCGCCGACGGTCGACGTGCGGGTCGAGCAGATCCTGGGGACAACCTCACGGATCGACGCCGAGCTCAGCGCGCCGGCGCACCGCGCCCATCTCGAGGCGTTCCGCGACCACTGGAACTACACGCCGGGCACGATCGAGAAGTGGGAACACTTCACGTCGGGCAGCACGTTCCGCCCGGAATATTCGCGGCTCGCCCTCGATACCTCGAACCCGGAGGACCCCGTGGACGCCTACGTCCTCTGCCAGCAGAACACCGACGACGAGCTGTACGTCGCCCTTGTCGGCACGCGGCGACGGGCGCGGGGTCGAGGCTTGGCTACGACGCTGCTGGCCGACGTCGTGCGCCAGGCCCAGGAGGCGGGCTTGGCAGCGGTCACCCTCGGTGTCGACGCGGCGAGCCCCACGGGCGCCGGCGGCGTCTATGAGCGGGTCGGCTTCCGCCCGGTGCGCTCTAGCGTCGAGTACTCGAAACGGTTGCCGGCCACCGGCTAGAGCGGATGCAGCATGAGCGCCGCGGCGAGCGCGAACGTCATGGCGGCCACGGCGCCGTCGAGCACTCGCCACGCTGATGGGCGCGCGAAGAGGGGGCGCAGCAAGCGCGCACCTGCGCCGAGTGCGCTGAACCAGAGCACGCTGGCGACCATCGCCCCGCCGCCGAAATACCACCGTGCGGCGGGGCCGTGCTGTTCCCCCTGCGTGGCCGCAACCGAACCGAGCAGAACGATCGTCTCCAGGTAAACCTGCGGGTTCAGCCAGGTCAGCCCCAACAAGGTCAGGACGACGCCGGTGCGGCCCGCTGCGGACCGTTCCACCGGGGCGTCGGCCGCGGTGAGGGCGGCGGGTCGCACCGCGCGCCTGAGCGCCATGAGGCCGAACGCGGCGAGGAACGCGGCGCCGCCGAAGCGGGCGACCTGCAGGACCCACGGGGTGTTGGCGACGAGGGAGCCGAATCCGGCGACGCCGACGAGGATGAGCAGAACGTCGGAGACCGCGCAAACCGCGACGCACGCCACGACGTGCTCGCGGCGCAGCCCTTGGCGCAGGACGAACGCGTTCTGGGCACCGATGGAGACGATCAGGGACAGGCCCATGGCCAGGCCGGAGGCGGCGGGAAGAAGGAGAGTCACCTGAACAATCTAGAAGCGCCGACAGATCCAGTACAGCTAATGTTTCTGATGATGCATTAGCATCGTTAATGTGGACTTCCCAGCAGAGCAGCTCCGCGCCTTCGCCGCCGTCGTGGACACCGGGACCTTCGAGGCCGCCGCTGGCCGATTGCATGTGACGCCCTCCGCGGTGAGTCAGCGGATCCGCGCCCTCGAGCGGCAGGTAGGCGCCGTCGTCGTGCGCAGGAGCAACCCGGCCGAACCGACGGCCGCGGGACGCGTACTGGTGCGTCTGGCCCGCCAGGTCGAGCTCGTCGCGGCTGAGGCGATCGCGGAGCTCAGCGGGGCCCGTGCGGGCACCACGGCTGCGCCGCGAGTGCTGACGATTGTGGTTCCTTCGGACTCGTTGTCCTCCTGGTTCGCGCCCGTGCTCGACGCGGCGGCCACGGAGGACGGGTACGTCCTGGAGATCTTGCGCGACGACGAGAACCAATCCGAGGAGCACTTGCGCTCCGGCCGCGCGATGGGCGCCATCACGACCGTGCGTCAGCCGGTTCAGGGGTGTTCGACGACGCCGCTGGGGGTGATGCGCTACCGGGCGATGGGCGCACCGGACTTCGTAGATCGCTGGTTCGGCCCGGGAGGCGGGGGATTCTCTGCCGCACCCGTGGTGAACTTCGGTCGGGACGATCCGCTGCAGAACGAGGTCCTGCGCTCCGCTGGCGTCGCGGCCGAGCCGTTCGCCGGCGGCCCGCCGGCGAGCTACGTGCCGGACCCCGCGCAGTTCGGCCGGGCGGTGGCCGCTGGGATGGGCTGGGGCATGATCCCCGCCTGGCAGGTGGCGGAACTGGGAGGCGCGTTGCGCGAGATCGAACCCGAGGTCGTCCGTGGGGTGGACCTCTACTGGCAGCGCTGGACGCTGGACTCCCCCGGGCTCGATTGGCTCAGTGACGCCGTGCGCTACGCGGCTGCGCGCGGGCTTTCCGGCGGGCAGGAGCGCCCGTGACGGCCCGCGCCGGGCGTGCCGGGCGCTTAGTCTGGATCGGTGTGCTGCTGGTCCTGCTGCCGCCGGTGCCGGCTCATGTGGCCGCCCGACTCTGCGTCGTGGACGACGAGTGCGGGCCGGTCGGGGCGGACATCGGCGCGTACCTCGCCGATACCTTCGACCCCTGGCGTCTCGCGTCGGCCCTCGCGGTGCTGGCGATCGCCGTCGTCGTCCGGGCTCGGTCCGGCCCCGGAGTGACTGCCGCGTCGGTCGCGGGCCTGGTGGCGGTCGTCATTCTCTACGCGACGCCAGCGCACCTGGCGGCCCTCATCGGTTCCGGGGCGGGGCTTGCGGAGACGGCCGAATACCTCGCGTTCCTGAAGACCTTCGACCTGTTGACCCTCGCGCTGCCCATAGCGCTCGTCCTGTACGCCCTCGCCGTCGGATCCTCCCGCCCGCGACGGGCCGTGAAGGGCGCGGAGGGCCGCTACCCGTGACCGCGTTGGCGAGGCCGCGCGTCAGCCGACGGGCGGCCCCGCCTGCAGGAGCGCGATCGTGATCGCCGCGACGGCGAGCACACCGAGGCCCAGCGCCACGAACGGGCGGGCCAGACACCAGGCCTGCGCGCGTTCGATGAGGGTCCGCGGGGCCTCGGCCGCGGGGCCTGCGAGCCGCCATCGTGCGGAGAGCCGGCCCGTGCGTTCGGCCCACTTCTCGAAGGGCAGCGTCGCGAACGGGACCACCGCCGCGACGAGCGAGGCGGCGCCCGTGCCGAGGCTCCAGCGCTCGTTGACCCACACGAAGATGCTGGTCAGCCCGTAGGCCACGGTCGCAATGCCGTGTACCAGGCCGAAGACCGAGACCAGAACGTCCGTCACCCCGGAGTACTTGAAGACCATGCCGATGATCAGCAGGGCCCAGGTGATCACCTCGGCGAGGGCGACGGCGGCGTAGAACCGGCGCGGGGAGACGCGCGGTTCGCGGGCAGTGGCGGTGGTCTCGGTCATTGCTCAGTCCTGGTGGAGTTGGAGGTGGGTGCTGCAGCTGGCGTCACAGACATCGAGGGCACCATGGTGCTACCTTGGCGTCGGGCCGCTTCGAATGTCAGTGGTCCCCGGACGAGGGAGCCGTACCCGGAAGGCGACAAGACGGCCGTCGAAAGGCAGGCAGTCATGTCTTGGTTCATTCTCGTGCTTTCAGGAGTATTCGAAGCCGTCTGGGCGGTCGCCCTCGGCAAGTCGGAGGGATTCACCAAGCTCGTCCCGTCGCTGGTCTTCGCCGGCGGGTTGCTCGTCTCCATGGCCGGGCTGGCCTGGGCTATGAAGGAAATCCCCACCGGAACGGCGTACGCGGTCTGGGTTGGGATCGGAGCCTCCCTGGCCGTGGCCTACGGGATGATCTTCGGCGGCGAGTCGATGAGCTGGATCAAGATTCTCCTAGTCACCGGGCTGATCGCCTGCATCGTCGGGCTGAAACTCGTCGACTAGTGCCAGCGGGTCGTCATGAAGAAGCCGACCATCGCGATGCCGAAACCGATGATGATGTTCCAGCCGCCGGCGGCCGCGATGGGGAACAGGGCCTGCGTGATGTAGTAGGTCACGACCCACAGCAGTCCCAGGATCATCGAACCGAACATGACGATCTTGTACCAGAGCGGGAGTGGCTTCCGCTCGGTCGAAGCCGCCGGATCCTGTTGGGCGCGAGCCTTGCGGCGCGTCTTGGATTCGGGCACTGAAACTCCTGAAATATGGGTCGCGTCTTCGTTAGTCTGGTTACACCATACTAGCGAACCTCGTGCCCCGGCCGCGGTCCGTTTCAAGTCCTGAGGAGCGCCACGTGTCTGCACCACCCGAAGGGTCACTGGACGCCATGCTCAACGACGGCGGGGCACGCGCGGCCGCCCGGGACCGCCGGCCGCGGCGGAGGTACTCGCGCGGTGGCGCCGTCGTCGGCGTCATCGGGGAGCTGCTCATCACCGCGGGCGTCATCGTGCTGCTTTTCGTCGCGTGGGAGCTGTGGTGGACCAACTTGGAGGCCGACCGCAACCAGAACGATGCGGCCACCAATCTGATCGAATCCTTCGAGCGGCCCGAGGCGATCGCGGCCCCGGGGGATCCCGTGGACCCGGAGGACCAGGCAGCCGACGACGCGGAGCAGTTCGGCCCTCCTCCGGCGGCCACCCTCGAGGACCCCGGCACGTTCGCTCTGATGTACGTCCCGCGTTTCGGGGAGGACTGGGTGCGGCCGGTGAGCAGCGGCGTCGGACTGGACGTGTTGAACAACCTCGGCATCGGGCACTATCCGGAGACGCAGATGCCCGGCGAGGCCGGGAACTTCGCGGTCGCAGCGCACCGGCAGACCCACGGTCAGGTGTTCTACGACATCGACAAGCTGCGCGACGGGGACCGCGTGTATGTGCAGACCCGCGAGGGTTTCTACCAGTACCGCTACACCGGCACGGAGATCGTCTCTCCGTCTCAGGTCGACGTGCTGGCGCCGGTCCCCCGGCAGCCGGGCGCCGAGCCGACGTCCTCGGTCCTGACCTTGACCAGCTGCCACCCGCTCTTCACGACGCGGGAGCGGATCATCGCCTACGCGGAGCTCGAATCCTTCCGGCCGGCCGATCACGGCCCGCAATTCGCCATCATGTCCGCCTACGAGCGCACGCAGAACTAGGAGGACCTCATGTACGCATGGATGTTCAGGCAGCTCCCGGGCCCGGTGTGGGTGCGGCTTCTCATTTCGCTCGTCCTGCTCGCCGGGATCATACTGGTGTTGATGATGTATGTCTTTCCGTGGGTCAGCGACCAGCTGAGCCTGTGGACTCAGTCGACGATTGGTTTGGTGACGCGATGACCGCCCGCATTCTGGTGATCGACAACTACGACTCGTTTGTCTACACCCTCGTGGGCTACCTGCAGGAGCTGGGCGCGGAGACGACCGTGGTCAGGAACGACGACGTCACCCTCGCCGAGGCGATCGAACTCGCCTCGGCCCGCGACGGCGTCTTGGTCTCCCCCGGCCCCGGCGATCCGGCCGGGGCGGGCGTGTGCATCGAGATGATCCGCTGGTGCGGCGAGGAGCTGAAACCGATGCTCGGCGTGTGCCTGGGCGAGCAGGCGCTGGCCGAGGCGTTCGGCGGCACCGTCACGCACGCTGAGGAACTCATGCACGGCAAAACGTCGCTGGTCGACCACGACGGGACGGGCGTCTTCGCGAACCTGCCCAGTCCCTTCACCGCCACTCGCTACCACTCGCTGGCCGCCGTGCGGGAGTCGATTCCGGACGTCCTGCGGATCACCGCGTGGACAGCGCCCAACGAGGCTGCGCCGGGGGGCACCGTGATGGGCCTCGCCCACAAGACTGCACCCTTGTGGGGCGTGCAGTTCCACCCGGAGTCGGTCCTGACGGAGGGCGGCTACCTGATGCTCGGCAACTGGCTCGAGTCACTCGGCGTCGAGGGCGCGGCGCAGCGGGCCGCGACGCTCAGCCCGCTGATCAGTTCCATCAGCTAGTCCGCTCAGTCGTCTTCCGACGGCGACTCGGACGGCGCTTCGCTCTCGGACGGCGACTCGTCGGCGGACGGTGATTCGCTCGGCTCCTCTGACTCCTCCTCGGTGGGAGTCGGCGACGGCGTGGGTGATGGAGGAGCGACGGCGACGTCCACCGTAACCGTCCCGCCCTGCTCGATGTCGTTGCCCGGTTCTGGGGACTGATCGACGATGGTACCTGGCGAAACGACCGCGTTCTCGACCTCGTTCACCGTGATGTTCAGGCCGTAGGCGGGATCGGAGAGGAGTTCTTCCGCCTCCTCCACCGTCAGCCCGCTGAGCAGGTCCGGCACCGAGACCATGCCGGTCGAGAGCGTCAACTCCACCGTGCTGCCACCGGCGACGGGGTCGCCGGCTGCCGGGTTGGTCCTGATGACGCGGTCGGCCGGGACCGTGGCGCTGTTCTCTTCCTTCATCTCCGTTTCGACTTCGAGCCCCAGTTCCTCGAGGGTCGCCCGGGCGCTCGACTCGGTTGCGCCGGCCAAGTCCGGGATCGTCACCGAGGAAGGGCCCTTGGAGATGAGCAGCACGACGGCGGAATCGACACGGAGGGACTCGCCCTCGCCGGGCCGGGTGCCGATCGCGAAGCCTGATTCGACGTCGTCGCTGAACTCCTCGACGATTTCGGCAATCCGCAGGTTCTCCGCGAGCAGCGCGTTCTGGGCGTCCGTCTGGGTCATGCCCTCGACGGCCGGGACCTCGACCCGTACGTTCTGGGCCTGAATCTGTTGCGACCAGTTCCAGACGAACCAGCCGCCGCCGCCGACGACGAGCAGCGTCACGAGGGTGAAAACGATGATCCAGGCACGGCGGCGGCGCTTCTCATAGGGGGAGCGTTCGCGTGCGTGGGCGCCGATGGTATGCCCGCTGTCCTCGTGCGCACTGTCCTCGTGCCACGAATCTTCGGGGGTTGTCGCGTGCGGGGCTGCTGCGGTCATCGCGACGGTGGGATCGGATGAATCATGTGTCGGCAGGGCCGAGGTCTCCGCGGACGGCAGCGACAGAGCCTCGGTGGCCGCCTCCGACTCGTCGAGGCCCGCCGCAGCCGCCGCGGTGCCGATGAGCTGGGTGGGAGCTTCAGCCGGGTCGTCCGAATACGGGACGCCTTCGCGTGCTTCGCGCAGGGCGTGGGCAAAGGCTGCAGCGTCTTGGAAGCGGTTCTCACGGTCTTTCTGCAGCGCCTTGGCGAGCAGGGGATCGAAGGCGGCGGGAACGTCGTCGTTCAGCGCGCTCGGCGCCAGAGCGTCCTCGCCCACGTGCTGGTAGGCGACCGACACGGCGGAGTCGCCGACGAACGGCGGCCGGCCCGTGAGCAGTTCGAAGAGCAGGCAACCGGCGGAGTAGAGGTCGCTGCGGACGTCGACGTTCTCGCCACGCGCCTGCTCGGGGGAAAGGTACTGGGCGGTTCCGACGACGGCCTGCGTCTGCGTCATCGTCGCCGCGGAATCGGCGAGGGCCCGGGCGATACCGAAGTCCATGACCTTGATGCTGCCGTCGGCGGTGACCATGACGTTCGCGGGCTTGATGTCGCGGTGCACGATCGACATGCGGTGGCTGTAGGACAGGGCGGAGAGCACACCCAGCGCATAGTCGACGGCCTGGTCGAAGGAGACCTCGTCGGAGGCGAGCAGATCTCGAAGCGTCCGGCCGTCGACGTACTCCATGACGATGAACGGGACCTTCAGCCCGCTTGCGGACTCCGCGTCCGTACCGAGCTGCTCCTCACCCGTGTCGTACACCGAAACGATCGCCGGATGATTGAGGCCGGCGACGGCCTGCGCCTCCCGGCGGAAGCGGGTCTGGAACATCGGATCCCGCGCGAGGTCGCGGCGGAGCAGCTTGATGGCAACCTCACGGCCGAGGCGCGTGTCGCGGCCGCGGTGCACGTCAGCCATGCCGCCGCGCCCGATGAGCGCGCCGACCTCATAACGGTCGTCGAGGAGTCGAGTCTCAGTCATCTAGCTGGCGGGGGACTCGGACGGGGTGGGGTTCGGGGCTGACTCGGGCGTCTCCGACTCCTCGGTGTTCTGGGGGCCCTCCGAGACCGTGTAGGCCACGTCTGAGCCCTCGTCCACGGATTGGCCGCTGCCGGGGTTCACCGCGACGACCGTGCCCGCGGGCTGGTCCGAGGCCACCGTGCCGCCGTGCACCGGAACGAGGTTTGCGTTCGTGAGCGCGCTGCGGACTGCGGCCTCGGTCTTGCCCGTGAGCCCGTTGGGCACAGTCACCTTCGAGGGCTGCTCGGGTGCGACGGCGTAGCGTACGGCGATTGTCGTCCCCAGGCGCTGCTCCCCGGACGGGGAGACGGCGAACACGGTGTTCTCCGCGTATTCCTGGTTCTCTTCGCCTTGGGCGTCGACCCGGAAGCCCAGGTCCTCCAAGCGCTCCATAACGGATTCGAGCTGCTGACCCAGGTACTGGTTTTCCCGGATCGTGGCCGTCTCCGGGTCGGGCGCCTGTGTCGTGGGGTCGTTGTCGTTCCCGTCGGACGTTTCGGTCTCGGTCGGTGTGGGCGTGTCGGAGGGGGTCTCGGACGCCGTCTCCGACGGTGTCTCCGAGACGGTGGTCGACGGTGAACCGGAAGCGTCGGGGTCGTCGTCGTTTCCGGTCAGCAGCGGGAACAGCAGGGCGCCGAGGATCGCGAAGACCACGAGCACCAGCAGGGCGATGAGCGGCCAAGTCCACGGGCTGCGGCGGTTGCGCGCGAGCTCGTTCGCGTCCTCCTCGGACTCCTCGTCGTCACCGGGGGTCCAGTCGCGACTGGCGCCGACGACGGAGGCGAATTCGTCGCCCTCGCCCTCGCCTTGGCCCACGACCGGAAGCGACGACGTGTTGGTGCCGGCGACGGTCTGCGCCTGGGTCGGGGCGGAATCCGGACGGATGACCTGGGTGGAGGCCGTTCCCGAGGCGAAGAGCAGCATGCCAGGAACCGCGGCCTCAGCGGCGCGCGGGTTGTTCGCCCGCAGCGCTTCGGCGGCCTCGGCCAGCTTGTTCGCGTTGGCGGGGCGGTCGCCCGGGTCCTTGGCCAGCATCGACATCAGCAGCGCGCGCACGTTCGGGTCCACCGTGTCGGGCAGCGGTGGGGGAGTGTCGTTGACCTGGGCGAGTGCGATCGCGATCTGCGATTCGCCCGAGAAGGGACGGCGGCCGGCAACGCACTCGTAGCCGATGACGCCGAGCGAGTACACATCGCTCGAGCCCGTGGCCTGCTGGCCGGTGGCCTGCTCGGGGGAGAGGTACTGGGCCGTTCCCATGACCTGACCCGTGGCGGTGAGCGGCACCTGATCAGCGAGGCGGGCGATGCCGAAGTCGGTGATCTTCACCCGGCCGTCAGGCAGGATGAGGATGTTGCCCGGCTTGACGTCACGGTGAACGAGGCCCAGCTCGTGGGCGGCGGCCAGCGCACGGGCGGTCTGCGCGATGATCGACAGCGTCCGGTCGGCGTTGAGGACGCGCTCGCGTTCGATGATGGCCGAGAGTGGACGGCCGGGGACCAGCTCCATGACGAGGTAGGCGGATCCTTCTTCCTCGCCGTAGTCGAAGACCGAAGCCACGCCATTGTGGTTCAGCAGGGCGGTGTGCCGGGCCTCGGCGCGGAAACGCTTGAGGAAGCCCGGATCGCCGGTGTATTCCTCCTTGAGGATCTTGATGGCGACCACGCGGCCGAGCACCAGGTCTTGGGCCTTCCACACCTCGCCCATGCCGCCGATAGCGATCCGGTCGGTCAGTTTGAACCGACCGCCCAGGGTGATTCCCGATGTAGGCCTCACTTGTTGAACACCGCCTCTAGGATCTTCTTCATGTTCGGACTGGTCAGTGTGTGGCCGGTCTCGTAGTCAATATTCTCGGCGACGATTGTCACCGCGTACTCGGGGTCGTCCGCCGGTGCGAAACCCGTGATCCAGGAGTTCACCGTGTTGGTCGGATTTCCGTTGGCGTCGACTCGGCCGGTCTGGCCGGTGCCCGTCTTGGCTGCGATCTCCAGGCCGGGGACCTGGGCGGCTGCCGCGGTGCCACCCTTGAGGGGTTCGCGCATGAGCTCTGTCACCTGGTCCGCGACTTCCTTGGTCGTCGCTGTGCTGAACTCTTCCGGCTCCGGCTGCTCCAGCACCTTGAGGTCGGGGGCGATGATCTCGTCGATGAGGTTCGGCTTCATGATCACCCCGCCGTTCGCGATGCCCATCGAGACCATGTTCATCTGCAGCGCCGAGGCCTTGACGTCGAACTGGCCGATCGACGAGAGCGCGAGCTGCGCGTCGTCCATGTCGCTCGGGAAGACGGAGGTGGCCACGCGCTGCGGGATGTAGAGCTGCTGGCCGAAGCCGAAGCGCTCGGCGACGTCCCGCAGGGCGTCCTCACCCACGGAGTCGGCGATCTCGACGAACGGGGTGTTGCAGCTCTGCCCGATGATGAAGTGGAGCGTCGCCTTCTTCTGCTGCGTGCAGATGCCCTCGTTGAAGTTGCTGATCGGACGCGAGGTGCCTTTCGGCGTCGCGGTCTCCGGGTTGTCGATCTCCGTCTCGAGATCGTAGTCGCCCGACTCGAGGGCGGCCACGACGTCGAGGATCTTGAAGGTCGAGCCCGGGGCGCTCAGGTGGCCGATCGCCGGGTTGATGTAGGGGCTCAGGTTGGAGCGGCCGAGGATGGCGTCCATGTTGGCGGTCGCCTGCGACGTGCTGTGGACCGCGAGCTCGTTTGTGTCGTACGTCGGCTTGGAGACCATGGCCTTGATATCGCCGGTCTTCACCTCGGAGACGATGGCGGTCATCGGCACGTCGTCGGGCAGGATGTCGTAGATCTGCTGCTGCAGCTGGCCGTCGATCGTCAGCTGCACGGACGCGCCCTCTTGGCTGTTGCCCGAGATCATATTCATCATGCGGTTGAAAACCTGACTGTCGCCGCGTCCGGTGAGCCAGTCGTTGAGGTAGGACTCCAAATGGGTCGAACCGTGCGCGAGCGAGTAGAAGCCGGTCAGGTGGGAGTACAGCTCCGGCTCGTTGTAGACGCGCTGGTATTCGAACTGTCCGTCGGTCTTTACGGATTCGGCGATCGGATTGCCGTCGACGAGAATCGCGCCGCGGGCCAGGTCGAAGTCGCGGAAGAGCTGCCGCTTGTTCAGCGGGTTGGCGTTGAGCTCGTCGGCAGCGAAGAACTGGATGTAGGAGAGCGAACCCATGATCGCGACGAAGAAGACGATCACCGCGATCCAGACGTTGCGGATGGCCTGGTTCATGCGTTCGCCCCTTTCTTCAGGACGACCTCGTTGGTCAGGTCAGCGCTCGGGACGGGTTTGCGGGCATTGTTCGAGACCAAGAGCAGCAACGCGATGATGATCCAGTTCGCCAGCAGCGACGAGCCGCCGGCGGCCACGAAGGGCGTTGTCAGTCCAGTGAGCGGGATCAGCCGCGTCACGCCCCCGATCACCACGAAGCACTGCAGGCCGATGGTGAAGGACAGCCCCGATGCGAGCAGTTTGCCGAAGGCGTCCCGGGTGCCGAGCGCGGCGCGGATGCCGCGGCTGACGAGCAGGACGTAGAGGAGGACGACGGCGATGACGCCGATGAGTCCGAGCTCCTCGCCGATCGCTGTGATGATCATGTCCGAATTGGCGTAGGGCACGAGGTCGGGCCGTCCGTTGCCGAAACCGGTGCCGAAGAGGCCGCCATTGGCGAGCCCGAACATGCCTTGGACGATCTGATGGGACCCGAATTGGGCGTTGATGACCTCCGGGTCGAAGGCGTTGATCCACGCGTTGATACGCCGTTCGACGTGACCCATGAACTGGACGGCGAACACGCCGCCGACCGCCACGAGGCCGAGGCCGATGAGGATCCAGCTGATGCGCGCCGTGGCGACGTAGATCATGGCCATGAAGAGGCCGAAGAACAGGATCGCCGAGCCGAGGTCGCGCTGCAGGATCAGGACACCGATGCTGATGATCCAGGCCAGGACCATGGGCGCCATGTCGCGCACGCGGGGCAACTGAAGCGGACCGATCTTCCGTCCGGCCAGCAGGATCAGGTCGCGGTTGCTGGAGAGGTAGCCGGCGAAGAAGATGGACAGCGTGATCTTCGCGAGTTCGCCCGGCTGGAAGGACATGCCGCCGATGAAGATCCAGATGCGGGCGCCATTGACGGGTTGCCCGAGACCCGGGATGAGAGGCAGGACCATCAGCACGGCGGAGACGACCAGGCAGATGTAGACCGCGCGGCGCAGGATCCGGTGATCACGGATCGCCCAGATGACCGCCATCGCGGCAGCGATGGCTACGCCGGTCCACATCAGTTGCCGAGTGGCCGCGGTGTCTCCCGTGGTGATGTCCAGGCGGTGGATCATGGCCACGCCGATGCCATTGAGGGCGACGACACAGGGAAGTATGATCGGATCGGCATATTTCGCCCAAATCCGCAGGACGATGTGCATTCCCAGGGCCAGGGCGCACAGGATGGCGCCCTGTTTTGCGAACTCGGGGGAGAGGCCCTCGGGGTTGCTGAGCCCGGCGAGGTAGCCGGCGCCGACGGCGACAAGCATCGCCAGGACAAGCAGCCAGAGCTCGGTGTTCCGGCGCGAGATCGGTGCGGTGCGCAGCTCACTCATCGTCGGCCTCCAGACAGTAGGACGGAAGTTTGGCCGTAACGTCCTTCTCGTCCTTGTCCTCGCCCGGGACGACGACGGGGCAGGACCGGCGAGCGGTCACGAGCAGCTCGGAGACCATGTCCTGGGCGTGCTCGAGATCCCGGGAAGGCAGTGAACTCTTGATGCGCTGCTGGGTATATGCCGGCAGGGCGTCCAAGGGGATGTCGGTGACCGAGTCGAGCTGGGACAGTTTGACCGGCCCGAGATCCTGGGAGACGCCGTTGAAGATCGCGACCCGTCCGTCGTAGTTGCCGACGTAGTACTGGGTCTGCGTCCACACGTAGCCGAACCACAACACCGAGGCCAGGAGCAGGCCCATCAGGGTCAGGAAGATCGGGATCAGCAGCCGCCGGCGCGGCGCCTGCTGCTCCTCGTGATGCTCGAGTACTTCGGCCTGCTGGGTCGGCGTCTTGTGCATGAGCAGGGCGGCGGCCCGCTTCTGCGCGGATCGCGTCGTCACCATCGGGATGTGGCCCGTCTGCGTCGCCAGGAGCGCGGACCCGACGAGAGCATGCGGCCGGTTGTTCATCTCATGTCGGATGATCGCGGCGCTGGCCTCGATGTCCTCGGAACCGGTGATGCGCTGCAGCATGCCCGTGTCCACGGATTCCTCGGGATCGACGGCCGCTTCGAGGGAGACGAACGGCGTCGTCATCGGCTGGTCGTCGTCCTCGACGACTTCGATGACGACGACGGTCACGTTGTCGGGGGAGCCGTTGTCGAGGGTGACCTGCACCAGGTCGTCTGCAGTTTCCTGGAGGTCCTTGGTGCCACGGACGATCTGCTCGATGACGGGGTCGGAGACGACGGCGTTCAGGCCGTCGGAGCAGAGCATCCAGCGTTCGCCGGGTGACACCGGGAACTGATGGATGTCGAGTTCGGGGCTCGCGTCGGAGTCCCCGAGGACGCGCAGCAGGACGTTCTTGTGGGGGTGGTTCTCTGCCTCGGCCGGGGAGAGGCGCCCCTCCTCGACGAGCCGCTGCACGAACGTGTGGTCGCGGCTCATCTGCGTGAACTTGCCGTCTTTGAGCCGATAGGCGCGAGAATCTCCAATATGCGCATATTGGAATGTGTCGCCGGTGAGCAGCAGGGCCGTCACCGTGGTCCCCATCCCGGAGAGCTTCGGGTTGGCGCTGACGAGTTCGTTCAGGATGGAGTTGGCGGCTTGGATTTCGTCCGGCAGGACGGTCTCGACGTCTTCGGTGGTCTCCTGGTCCAGGTGGACAAGGTCCAAGACCGTCGATGCAGAGGCGACGTCGCCGCCGACGTGTCCGCCCATGCCGTCGGCGACGATCGCGAGGTGGCGCCCGGCATAGGCCGAGTCCTGGTTGTTGGACCGGACCTTTCCGACGTCGGAGGCCGCGGCGAAACGGAGGGTGAACGCCACGTCAAGTCCTCAGTTCCATGACGGTCTTGCCGATGCGGATCTGCTGGCCCAGTTCGACCGGCTGAGCGCGGGTCAGTTGGGACTCGCCCAAGTAGGTGCCATTCGTGGAGCCGAGGTCTTCGATGAACCAACGGCTGCCCTGCGGGAAGAGGCGTGCGTGCCGAGCGGACGCGTAGTCGTCGATGAGGACCAGAGTGGCTTCCTGCGCGCGGCCCAAGAGGATCGGGCTGGCGGCGAGTTCGATGCTGGTGCCGGCCTGTGGGCCCTCGACGAGCTCGAGGGCCGTCGGGTGCTGGCGTGGAGCCTGCTGCGAGGGCTGCTCCCCGGTCTCGGTGCGCGCGGGGGCAGGGGCAGGTGCCGCGGCGGCGCGCTTTCCGATCATGAGGTCACGGCGCAGGGCCCCGACGATGCTGAGGATGAGGATCCACAGCAGGATCAGGAAGCCGAGGCGCATCGCGGTGAGCGCGAGTTCGGTCACTGCTGACCTCCAGTGCGTTGGGGCAACATTCGGAAGGTGATGCGGGTGCGGCCCATGCTGATGATGGAACCGTCGAAGAGTTCTGCGCGCCCGTCGACCTTCTGGCCGTTGACGTAGCTGCCGTTCGTCGATCCCAGGTCCACAGCCCACACCTTGCCGTGCTCCGAACGGATTTCCAAGTGCTTGCGTGAGACACCTGTGTCGTCGACCTCGACATCGGCCTCCGATGAGCGGCCCAGAATGATGGATTCCGAGTTCAGGCCATAGCGTTTGCCGTTCATCTGCAGCACCGGCTGGAGCTTCGGGGCGGCGACCGTCGCGGGAGGTGAGCCGGGCGACGGCGCGGGGGCCTCCGTCGTCGTACTGGGCCGCGGTGCGCGCGGCGCGGCGGAGTCGCGAGCGATCCGGGCGTCGACGGTGAGGTTGCCCTCGCGCGCGTCTGCATCCTGCTCGAAGACGACTTCGACGCGGCCGGTGAGCGTGTAGTGCTGGCTCTTGGCGTGGGCGATCACGACGTCGCACAGTTCCTCGGCCAGTGCCGTGCCGTACTTCTCGACCTTGTCGTAGTCGGCTGGTGCGAGGGCGACGGTGAACTTGTTGGGTGCGGTGGTGCGCCCCTGGGCGACCGTGAGGGTGCCGCGGTCCATCTGATTGCGCAGCTTGCTGGCGATCTCGACCGGCTGGATCCCGCCCCCGCTGGAACCGCGGAAGACGCTGGTGACCAGCTTCTCGAGGCCGCGCTCAACATTGTCGACAAGGCCCATGGGCGCTGCTCCTTCCGGTCGGTTCGTAGCGGGTGTGAATCACGTGACGCATGTCGATACTACTTGCCGCACCCCTGAAGGGTGTTGAGAAAGCACACAGCCTGCTCGGATCGCAACGAATCTGGAACAAACATGGTTCCCGCCGGCGGCCGAGAAGGGACGGCGCGAACTGGCCGCCGAACCGCGGAATCGCGGGGGAGGGAAGGGTGGGCGCGCGGTCGGCTGCGCACCCCGGGGGTGAGCCTGCTCACGGGATGGGCGCCGATTAGGCGGATCTGGCGAAGTGTGGATAAGATAGTTCTCGCTGTTCGGCGAGGTATCGTCGTGCGGAACAAGTGAATATCACTCATGCGCGAGTGGCGGAATTGGCAGACGCGCTGGCTTCAGGTGCCAGTGATCGCAAGATCGTGGGGGTTCAAGTCCCCCCTCGCGCACCACGCGAATAGAGGCGGCTTCCCTTCGGGGCGGCCGCCTCTGTCGTTAATCCGTGGACCCCGACTTGCGGCACCGGCTGACGTTCCGGCGACCGAGTATTCTCGCCGTAGGACTGAGGGAGGGTCAATGGGGAGCTATGCGAGGACGGCGACGGCGGCCGCGGTGTTGGTACTGGCGGCGTCTCTTTCGGCGTGTGCGGGGCCGGCGAGCGTCGCCGATTCCGAGTATGCGGGTGTGCCGCCCGAGGTTCGAGACCACTGGGACACGTCGCGGCCCCAGGCGGAGCCCGTCGTGTTCGTCGACGAGGACGGGAGCGCCCACCTGGTGACGCGGGGGAGTTCGAGCTGCCCGCTGATCCCCACCGAGTTCGATTCCGACGACGACGAATGGGAGTTCGCGCTCGGCCAGGACCAAACGCAGCCCTGTACGGACGACCTGGCGCCCATGACGTACGTTTTCGATGATGCTCCCGAGCCGACCCCGGAAATCGCGACGGTCAGGGACGTGCGCGGGGAGCGAGTGCAGGTCGACGTCGTCGGCCCGTAAGGAGGCGTGGTTCAGGGCATGATCTCCGCCACGATCCCTGTTATTGCAGGGGAAGCGCGGCTAGAATCGAAGCGTCAGTTCGGTGCGGACGCACGATTCCGATCACCGAACCCGCACGACAATGATGTTGAATCTATTCGTAACCTGCATCACATGCATAGACTGGCTCGAACAGCCGCCTAGGCTGAGCACGAATTGAAACGAACCATTGTCGCGCGAAGGGAGTGTTGTGGCGGAACAGACCCCACACCAGAACGTCACCTTTCAATCAGCCGGGCGCGAAGCCCACGGGTATCTCGCGGTTCCCGAGGACGGGCAAGGGCCCGGTGTCATTGTGGTCCAGGAATGGTGGGGGCTGACGGACCACATCCGCGACGTGGCCGACCGGCTGGCGGCGGAGGGGTACGTGGCGCTGGCCCCGGACCTTTTCGGCGGGCGGACCACGCACGACGCCGACGAGGCCGGACAGATGATGTCCGAGCTTCCGGCCGAGGAGGGTGCCCGCCTGCTGGCCGGTGCAACCGACTACCTGCTGGGTCGCGAGGAGGTCGCGAGCCGCACCGTTGGCGCGATCGGCTTTTGCATGGGCGGCGGCTTCGTGCTGGCGCTCGCTGCGCAGCAGGGCGAGAAGGTCTCCGCGGCCGTCCCGTTCTACGGGGTCGGCCAAGCGGTGCCCGATTCGTATGAGGACCTCACGGCGGCCGTGCAGGGCCACTACGCGCTGCAGGATCAGATGTACCCGGCCGACGCGGCACGGGAGCAGGAGCGGCAGATCCGCGAGGAGTCGGGCGCCGACGTCGTGTTCCACTACTACGACGCCGGCCACGCCTTCCACAATGATGAGAACACCGCGGGCAACTACAGCCGCGAGCACGCAGAACTCGCGTGGGATCGAGCCATCTCGTTCCTGCGAGCACACGTCAAGTAAATAAGGAGATACACCATGTCCGGAACCGTCATCGTAGGTGTCGACGGCAGCACCACGTCCTTCAAGGCCGCCACCCGCGCAGCCACCGTCGCCGCGGGCCTCGGCGCCACCCTGACCGTCGTGACCGCTTACGCCAAGGACAGCACCGAGGTCGTCGAGATCGGCAACGACACCTGGGTCCTGGACTCGGCTGAGCAGGCCGACAAGCTGACCAACCAGGTCGCGTTCAAGCTCCGCGAGGTTGTCCCGGGCGCCACGATCGTCACCAAGGCCGTCAAGGGGAAGCCGACCGAGGCTCTCGTCACGGCCGCCGAGGAAGAGGACGCGCAGCTCATCGTCGTCGGCAACGTCGGCATGAAGGGCCTCGGCCGCGTGCTCGGCTCCGTCGCCACCTCCGTGGCGCACAACTCGCCGTGCGACGTCTACGTGGTCAAGACGGACGCCTGATCGTCCCGTAATCGCGCGCAGTACGACGGCGCCGCTCACCACCCGTGGTGAGCGGCGCCGTCGTCGTTCCGGGCCTTGGCGCGGCCCGAAGGCGCCCGCGGGACGGCCCGGTAGGGTTGTGCCGTGGAAGAGCGAGCGCAGGAATCGAACGGGCGGGCCGGACTACGGGTCGCGTATGTCCCCGGCGTGACGCCGGGCAAGTGGTTGGACCGCTGGAACGAGCGGCTGACCGTTCCGCTCGAGGCGGTCCTGCACGACGACGGGGACCCGCTCGAGTTGTTGGATGACGGGCGCGCCGATCTGGTGTTCGTGCGCTTCCGGGAGGACGAGTCGCCGGTCGGCCCCGCGCTGCACTGCATCCCCCTCTACACCGAGCTTCCGGTGGTGTGCGCGCCGAAGGAGCACATCGTCGAGGCGTACGAGGACGAGGTTCCCTACGCGGAGATCGCCGATGAGACGTTCTTGGATCTCGCCGACTATCCGGCGGAGGCCGGCGGAGCGCGGATGGCGCTCGAGGTCGTCGGCACAGGCGCCGGGCTGCTCGTGCTGCCCATGTCCGTCGCGCGGCTCTACCACCGCAAGGACGTCATCCACCGCGTGTTGACGGGTGCTCCGGAGAATCAGGGCGGCACGACCCGGATTGGCCTGGCGTGGCCGCGGCCGGACATCAAGGACGCTGACCTCGAGGCGGCGCTCGCGGACCCGGAGAGCGACGAGGCCAAGCGCGCCGCGCTCATCGAGGAGTTCGTCGGGATCGTGCGCGGGCGCAAGGCGACGTCGTCGCGGCAGCCCTCGGTGCGCGAGCGTGAGCAGGCCGAGGCCGCGAAGGCGCAGAAGCGCCGTCAGGGCGCAGACAAGGCCGGCGCGGCGAAACGCGGGCCGAAGCAGGGCGGCAAAGCGGCGCCGAAGGGCGGCCAGCGCGGAGCGGGTGGACGCGGCGGGCCCAAGCGTGGCGGACCGAAGCGCGGCAAGCGGAAGTGACCCAGCCGCAGCGTCAGGGGAAGTGATGACGTTCGTTCACGACACCGGACGAGTCGAGGCGATCGAGTCGGCGAGCCTGGAGGCCGTCGTCGTGCGCGTGCAATCGACCACCGCGACCTATCTTGTGACCGTGACGGAGCCCGACGCGGAGGTCTTGACGCGCCGCGGTGCGGAGCTGATCGGCGTGCCGCTGCAGTTCACGGGTTTTGTCGGCGCCGACGCGTCCGACGACGGCGTGACCCGCCTGCTCGCGCGCCGGGCCGGTGTGGACGTGCTGGGTCTGCCCGCGCAGACGCGGGGTGCGGCGTGAGCGGGTACGTTGCCGACGCCGGCGTCGTCGTGGCGGTCAGGCGGACTCCGTCCGACGCTCCGGGTAGGGGCCTGGCGCAGGCGGCCATCGAAGTCACGGCTGTTCCAACGGGCGAAATCGAGTCCGAGCGCCGCTATGTGCTGGAACTCTTCGATGCCTATGCAGAGTTCGTTGAGGCGGAGGCTGGACGCCTTCGGGGGCTGATGGTGCTCTTCGGTGGCCACCTCCGGACGGAGCCGGAAGTGCCGTTGAGCGTCGCGGTGACGTCCTTCGCGATCGCGCTCGAGTCGTTGGACATCCTGCTGGAGCGGCGAGAAGAGCCTGTCTAGACGCCGACCGCCGAGTGGATCCCGTCGATGACGGGCCCCGTGACCGCAGGGGCCAACCCGGCTCGAGGTCATCGCGGCAGATTCTTCTCGGCCGGGCGGCTGCGCGACCGTCGTCGTGCGGGTGGCGCGGACGACGTGCAAAAACGGGGGGAATGCGTTACGCATTCCCCCCCCGTTTCTGACGGTCATCGCTGCGGCAGTCAGCCGATCGACGCCAGGAGGTAGACCACGGCGGCCAGGGCGAACGCCATGAGCGCGATCAGGGTCTCCAGGACGGTCCACGTCTTCAGCGTGGTCTTGACGTCCATGTCGAAGAAGCGGCCGACGAGCCAGAAGCCCGAGTCGTTGACGTGGGAGGCGATGACCGAGCCGGCGGCCACGGCGATGACCATGGCGGCCAGCTGCATCTCGTTGAGGTCGGCGGCCAGCACAGCGGAGCTCAGGAGGCCCGCCGTCGTCGTGAGCGCGACCGTGGCCGAGCCCTGGGCGACACGGATGATCGAGGAGATCAGGAAGCCGGCGAGGATCAGGGGGATGCCGAGGCCTGTCAGCGAGGACTCCAGCGCGTCGCCGATGCCGGACGTGCGGAGCACGCCGCCGAACATGCCGCCGGCGCCCGTGATGAGGATGACCGAGGAGACCGGGCCGAGCGCACCCTCGAGCGTCTGCTCGACGGCGGACTTCTCCATGCCGCGGCCGGTACCGATCGTCAGAACGGCGACCAGCAGGGTGATGAGGAGGGCGACGGGCGTCGAGCCGATGGCGAGCAGGAGCTGGAACCAGCCGGCGTCCGCGGAGCCCTCCGGCAGCACGCCGGCCTCGGACAGGGTGCTCAGTCCGGTGTTGAGGAAAATTAAGACCAGGGGGAGGAGGAGCAGTGCGACGACGGTGCCGAACTTCGGCGGGTTGGCCTCGTGCTGTTCGTCGGCGCGGCCCAGCAGGTTCGGGATCGGGAGGTCCCACTTGCGGCCGGCCCACCGACCGAAGAGGTAGGAGGTCACGTACCAGGTGGGGAGGGCGATGATCAGGCCGATCAGCAGCACGAAGCCGACATTGGCCTCGAAGAAGGTCGCGGCGGCCACGGGGCCCGGGTGCGGCGGGACGAAGACGTGCATCACGGAGAACGCGCCGGCCGCGGGCAGGCCGTAGAGCAGCACCGAGCCGCCCAGGCGGCGGGCGACGGCGAACACGACCGGCAGCATCACGACGAGGCCGGCATCGAAGAAGATGGGGAAGCCGAACAGCAGCGACGCGACGCCGAGCGCGAACGGTGCGTGCTTCTCGCCGAACCGACCGATCAGGGTATCCGCAAGGACTTTGGCGCCGCCGGAGATCTCGACGAGGCGGCCGAGCATCGCGCCGAGGCCGACGAGGAGTGCCACGGCCGCGAGCGTCGAACCGAAGCCCTGCGTCAACGTCGAGACCACGTCACCGGCGGGAATACCCGTGGCGAAAGCGGTCAACAGGCTGACCAGGATCAGCGCAACGAAGGCGTGTACGCGCAGTTTGATGATGAGGAAGAGCAGGACGAGGATTGCGGCGGCGGCGATGCCGAGCAGGGGTCCCGCCCCGAGGGTTTGAGTCCAACCTTCAATGGTCATGGGATTCTCCGGATGGTCGAAGTGGTGGTGATGATCGGTCAGGCGTTGACGCCGCGCAGCACCTGAAGTGCCGCGTCGAGGAGTGCGTCGGGGGTCTTGTCGTTGACGAGCACCGCGCCGGGCTCATCGTCGGTCAGCGGCTCGAGGGTGGAGAGCTGGCTTGGCAGGAGGCTCGGCGGCATGAAGTGCCCGCTGCGCTGCGAGATGCGCTCGCTCAGCAGCTCCGGTGTCCCGCTGACGTGCAGGAAAACGACGTCGCCGTCGGCCTCGCGGAGCAGGTCGCGATAGCTGTGCTTGAGGGCGGAGCAGGTGACGATGGTGCCGCCCGCCTGGTTCCGCGACATCCAGTCGCGGATCTCCCGCAGCCACGGCCAGCGGTCCTCGTCCGTCAGTGGCGTCCCGTTGCGCATCTTGTCGATATTGGCCCGGGGGTGGAACTCATCCGCTTCGGCGTAGGGCCAGCCGAGTTCCTCGGCCAGCATCTGGGCCAAGGTGGTCTTTCCGGACCCGGCGACACCCATCACCACCACGTGGGTAGCTGGTTCGGTGCGTGTGCTTGCCATCTTGACTCCTTCTGGGCGGCGGTGGCCAGGCGCCCGAGCGGCGCGGAATGTGATCTACCTTATAGGCGTTACACAAAGATAACATCTTTTTGTGATTAAGGTAATACCTTTGTCATGAGTTGTTCGTGTAGGAGCTTGCGCCAATGCCCAATCCCGGCTGTGACCTCAGCGCATGCGGAGGGCGCGACGAATCTCGCTAGGATCGATGTCATGCCGAACGACGACGTTGCCGCCCTGCTCCAGAACCCCATCCTCGAGGTTCTGGGCCGCGAGATCGTCGACGGCGTCCTCACGTCGGGCGATCGTCTCACCCTGGAGACCTTGCAGGAGCGCTTCGGCGTCTCCCGGACGGTCATGCGCGACTGCATGCGCGTCCTCGAATCCCTGCGCATGGTCGTCTCGCGCCGCCGCGTCGGCCTCGTCGTCCAGGAACCCGATGCGTGGAACAAGTTCGACCGTCGCGTCATCCGGTGGCGCCTCGCCGGGCCGGGGCGCGAGGAGCAGTTCACCGAGCTCACCGAACTGCGCATCGCCGTCGAACCGCTCTCCGCGGCCCGCACCGCGCGCGGAGCGAGCGCCGTGGTGCGGGACCGGCTCACGGAACTGGCCGCGAACATGCGCCGACTCGGCGAGGCCGGGCAGCTCGAGGAGTTCCTCGAGGCGGACATCGAATTCCATCAGCTGCTGCTGCGCTCGAGCGGGAACTCGATGTTCGCGCAGCTCGACGGCGTCATCGCCGAGGTTCTGACCGGGCGCACCCAGCAGGGATTGATGCCGTTCCACCCGCGTGCGGAGGCCCTCGCCGAGCACGAGGCCGTCGCCGACGCAGTCGCCCGCCGCGACCCGGAAGCCGCGGAGCGCCATATGCAGGTGCTCGTCGACGAGGTCCGGCGGGCGATGGATTCACCCAACCCGGCCGACGGCAAATGAAGCTGTTGCCGCCGGGCGATGGCGGTGGCGTGGGTGCGATCCAGTCACAGTTTGGCCGCGTGCTGGTTGATCAGAGGAATCGGTGAGGAATTCAGGAGAGAGCACCCCGGAGGGAATCCGCTGGGCTTCTTACGCTTCGACGGAAGATCCGCTCGAGAGTCCCGAATACAGGGACTACGTTCTGGGGAACACTTTCAGCCACGTGCCTACGGAAGACGGTCGACGGCTGATTGCAGACGCAAGCCGAGAGCGACTGGCCGCCGCCGGTCGTGCAATCCCCCAAAGTTCCGAGGAGATGCTGGCAGAACTGGTCAAGTACTACCGGGAGCACAGGCCGTCAATGCCGGGCGAGGCGGAAGCCTCCATCGTGATCGCCGTTGCAGCTGCTGTCGTGGCATCGGCCCGTGCGGCGGGTACCCACTGGATCATGGGCGCCAAGGGGTGGCCGGTCCTGGCGGATCGCGACGGTCGGGAGCGCTTCGATGCACTGTGCGCCGCCTACGACTCCGTCTACCGCAACGGAGAGCATCCGCTCGTCCTGCTCGACCATACGTTCCCTGCTTCAGCCTGATCCCAGCCGCGCCCGATAGATTGGGTCCATGCGCGTTCCCGATTCTCAGCCCTTCGTCCCGGTAATCCTCGGCGGCGACATCGGCACCTACTCCCTCGCTCGCGAGTTTCACGAGGCCTACGGCGCCGTGAGCGTCGCCGTGCCCGCCGGTGGGAACGGCGTGATTGAGCACTCCGTGGCCGTCGACGTCCGTCCGGCCGGGACCATGGAGGAGGACGACGTCGTCGCGCACCTCCAGGAGCTGGCCCGCGAACTGGGTGCCGGCCGCGCCCGCCCGCTGCTGCTGTTCGGCTCGCTCGACCTGCACGTCACGATGATCACGCGGAACCGCGCCGAGCTGGAACCGGCCTACACGATCCCGTACGTCTCGCTCGAGATGATCGAGATGGCCGCGCTCAAGGAGAACTTCTACGAGCTCTGCGACGAGCTCGGTATCCCGCACCCGCTCACGCACGTCTACACGCCAGGCTCACGTCGGATCCCGGAGGACCTGCCGTTCCCGCTGATCGGCAAGCCGTCGGATTCCTCCGGCTGGGTGGCGGCCAAGTTCGCCGGCAAGAAGAAGGTGCACACCATCGCGGACCGCGCCGAGCTCGAGGACCTGCTCGGCCGCATCGATTCCAGCGGTTACAAGGGCCGGTTCATCCTGCAGGAGCTGATTCCCGGCGGTGACTCCAACATGCGTCTGGCCACGTTCTATGCCGACGCCGAGGGCAGCGCCCGCTACGCCGCCTACGGCGAGGTGGTCGTCGAGGAACACGCGCCGATCGTGCTCGGGAATTCGGCCGCGATCGTCACGGGCGTGCCGGACGCCGCCGCCGAGACGTTCATCGAGCAGGGCGCGACGCTTCTCGAGCGGTTGGGCTGGCGAGGTTTCGCGATGTTCGACGGCAAGCTGGACCCGCGCGACGGCGTCGTGAAGTTTTTCGAGCTGAACCCGCGTCTGGGCCGCAACCACTACTACCTGACGGCGGCCGCCTACGCCGACGACTGGGCCTGGGCGAACCCTGCCCGCGTCTACGTCCGCGACTACCTCGGCCCCGCCTACGAGGATTCCGTGCCGCCGGAGGGGCTCGCCGTCTCGGACTCCGAGCTGCTCTACACGGTGCTCCCGAAGGCCCTGCTGCGCCGGTACCTCGTGGGAGCCGTGGGCGAGCGCGCAGCGGGTCTGCTCGCCACCAGGACGACGACGAATCCGCTCGCCTACCGCGCTGAGCGGCACCCGCGCCGCTGGTTCTATGTGGGGGCCGCGCTGCTGAACCAGTTCCGCAAGTTCAAGCAGTATCCGCCCCGCCGCTGACGGCCCGGGGGCTATTGGTTGGGCGCGGGATCTGGCAAGCTGGCGGTAAGGAAGACCCGCAACGCGAAGGAGCATGCAGGGATGAGCGACGACGTCCTCGACGCCGCGACCGACTACGAAACGATCCTCGTCACGCGGTACGGCCCCGCGCTGGTGGTCACCGTCAACCGGCCGCGAGCGCTCAACGCGCTGGCGCAGCAGGTCGTGGCCGAGCTTCTCGATCTGACCGGACGGCTCGTCGAGGCTCTGCCGAGCGTGGACGCGCCGGCGGCTGGCGAGTGGGTCTGCCGCGGTGTGATCGTCACCGGCACCGGGGAGAAGGCTTTCGTCGCCGGCGCCGACATCCGCGAGATGTCCGGCATGACGCCGGAGCAGGCCGAGGCCTACGCCCGGGACATGCATCGGGTGACACTGAATCTCGAGGCCCTGCCCGTGCCGGTCATCGCCGCAGTCAACGGCTTCGCGCTCGGCGGCGGCTGCGAGCTCGCGATGGCGTGCGACTTCATCTACGCGAGCGAGAACGCCGCATTCGGCCAGCCGGAGGTCTCCCTCGGCCTCGTCCCGGGGTTCGGCGGCTCCGTCCGCCTGCAGCAGCGCGTCGGCGTCGGCATAGCGCGCGAGCTCATCATGACCGGGCGCCGGATCACGGCAGCCGAGGCCCATCGGATCGGCCTCGTCAATCAGGTCTTCGCGGACCACGCAGCGCTGCTGGACGCCGCACGGGACACCGTCGACACCATCGCCGCTCAGGCGCCGACGGCCGTGGCCAACGCCAAGGCGACCATGAACGCCGTCGCGCACCGCTCCGTCGCCGACGGGCTCGACGTCGAGGCGGCCGCCTTCCGGGCCGCGTTCACGACCGAGGACTCGCGCATCGGCCGCGACGCATTTCTGTCCAAAGAATCCGCATCGTTCTCAGGAAGGTAGTCATGTCATCCGCTGCACTGAATATTTCCGATATCGCATATACGCTCGATCACTACGGCGACCTGCCCAGCCAATTCGTCGAGGTCATCCTGCCGGAGGGGCACGCCCGGGGCGTGGTCGTGGTGATCCACGGTGGGTACTGGCGGGCGAAATACGATGCTGAGCTCGGTCTTCCGCTCGCCGCCGACCTGGCCCGGAACGGTTGGGCCGCCGTCAATCTGGAGTACCGGCGCACCGAGTCCGAGGATGCGGAGGATGCGGGCGGATGGCCGGCGACGTTCGAAGACGTCGCGGCGGGCATCGACCACGTCCGAAAGGTACTGCCCGAGGCATATGTCGGGCTTCCGGTCTTTGCGCTGGGTCACTCGGCCGGCGGGCACCTCGCCGCGTGGGCCGCGAGCCGCACAGACTTTGCGCCCGGCACGGTGGGCGCCGACCCGGTTGTCGCCCTCGACGGCGTACTCAGCCAGGCCGGCGTGCTCGACCTGCACCAGGCCCACGAGCTCGGCTTGAGCAACGGCGCAGCACAGCTCCTCATGGGCTCGACCCCCGAGGAGGAACCCGACGCGTGGAAGCACGCCGACCCAACGCGGCTCGTCCCAGCGCCCGTGGACGTCGTCGTGCTGCACCCCGAGGCTGACGAGTCGGTGCCCGTATCGATCGCCCACTCCTACTGCGAGGCGGCGGCCGCCGCCGGGGGCGACCCGCGCTTTCGCGCGATCCCCGGCGACCACCTCTCCGTGGTCGATGTCGAGAGCCGGGCCTGGCAGATGTGCATGAAGGAGCTGGACCGCCTCGCGGAGGCGCACGGCTCCAAACCCGCCCGCTGAGGGCTGAATATTGGGTGAACTCGCTGACGGCGACGCTACGAGCCGGTAATGTTGGGTCGCAGACAAGCGAGGGGTTGAAACGTTGCTGACAGTCATGGGCGAGGGTCTCGTCGACGTCCTATCCGGCGGCATCAGCGCGCCCAAAACCTACGTGGGCGGCAGCCCGCTGAACGTGTCGGTCGCGTTGGCACGGCTCGGCCATGCGGTGACGTTCGTCGGCCGCTACGGCGACGACGGTCCCGGAACCATGATTCGCGACTACCTGCAGGCGAACTCGGTGCGCGAGGCGCTGGGCCCGGATGGGATGCCGACAAGCACGGCGCGCGGCACACTCGACCCGGCCGGGACCGCGACATACGACTTCGACTTCGCCTGGCAGCTGCCGGCGCTGAGCGAGTTCGAGTCCGCGCTGAAGGACGCGCAGCTGGTGCACACCGGGTCGATCGCGTGCGTTGTCGAGCCGGGAGCGTCCACGGTGCTGCACGCCGTCGAGACCGCACGTCCGCATGCGACGATCACCTACGACCCCAATATCCGCCCGACGTTCGTGCGGAATCACGCCGAGGCCGTCGCCCAGGCGGAGCGGTTCGTGAAACTGTCCGACGTCGTGCGGACCTCCGACGACGATCTCGACTGGCTCTATCCGCGCCGTAGCATCGCTGACTCGGCCCGCGCCTGGCGGCGCATGGGGCCGGCAGTCGTCGCGGTCACTCACGGTTCGCGCGGGGCCTCCGGGTTCGTCGAGAACGGCGAGGTCACGGTGCCCAACCGCACCGTCGAGGTTGCCGATAGCGTCGGCTCGGGCGACACGTTCATGGCCGCGCTGATCTCCGGGATCGTCGACCGCGAGCTCATCGGGTCCGCGCAGCGCGAGCACCTGCGCGCCCTGCCCGCCGACCAGTTGCGTCAGATTCTCGACTTCGCGATCCGCGCTGCGGCCGTGACCGTGTCCCGCGCTGGTGCCAACCCGCCGTACCGCAGCGAGGTTCAGTAGTGATCAGCGGGCGCGCATGAGCGCCATCAAGCTCATCGCCAGCGACATCGACGGGACGATCCTCCACCCCGACGGCCGGATCACGGAGCGAACGGTCGCCGCGTTCCAGGCCGCACGCGCGGCGGGGCTGGAGATCGTGTTCGTGACCGGCCGCCCGTTTCGCTGGCTCACGCCGATTCAGGAGGCGTTCGGCAAGCTCGGCACGGTCATCTGCTCCAACGGGGCGCTCGTCTACGATCTGGAAACAGACCGCATCCTGGAGTCCCGGACCCTGACCGGGACCACGGTCGCTGAGGTCCGTCGTCGTATTCTGCGCCTCGAATCCGCGGCGCGATTCGCCGCAGAGACCCCGCACGGCCTCTACCTCGAGCCTGGCTTCGTGGAGCCGGAGGAGTCCGACCTGTTGGAGGGCATCGAACCAGGCCTGCTGCCCATGGACCGGCTCGAGGCGGAGGGCACGGTCAAGCTGCTCGCCAAGCTCGGCACGACGACGTCCGAGGCCTTCCGCAAAGCCGTTTACCCGGAGGTCTCCGACCTGGTCGCCGTCACGCACTCCGCGCCGGGCGTCGCGCTCTTGGAGATGTCGCGGCCGGACGTGAACAAAGCGGTCGCGCTGGAGCAGTTCGCCCGCCAGCTCGGCCTGACGCGTGAGCACGTCGCCGCCTTCGGCGACATGCCCAACGACCTCGAGATGCTCTCGTGGGCGGGCCTGGGCTGCGCCATGGGTTCCGGACACAAGCTCGCCAAGAAGGCGGCGGCGGCCGTCACCGGCACGCTGGAGGACGACGGCGTCGCGCAGATGATCGAGCGAATCCTCGACGGCGCGGTGCCGGGTGAAAGACGCGAAGACGACGGAGGCCTCGGCCGGAAAGCGCAGGCGCCATGAACCGCAGGACCGTCACGGCGTACGCGCACCGCGGCTACGCGCCCGACGGCGCCGAGAACACTCTGGCTGCGTTCCGCGCCGCCGTCGAACGCGGATTCACTCACCTGGAAACGGACGTGCGCACGAGTGCCGACGGCGTGCCGATGGTGTTCCACGACGAGCACGTCGACCGCGTCACCGAGGGGTTCGGGCGCGTGAGCGAGCTGACCTCCGGCGAGCTGGCCCGGCTGCGCGTCGCGAAGCGGGAACCCATCCCCACGTTCGAGCAACTGCTCGAGGAATTCCCCGACGCGCACATCAACGTGGACCTCAAGGACGACGCGTCCGTGCCGCTCATAGCCGAGCTGATCACCCGCCACGAGGCGTCCGACCGCGTGGTGGTCGCGTCGTTCTCGGATCGCCGGCGTCGCCGTTTCACGCACTACCTGGCCGAGCACGGAATGCCGCCGGTCCGGGTGACGGCGGGCGCCAAGCTGATCGGGGCGTTCACGCTGCTCGGGCTGTTCAGTCGCGGCAGGTTCCAGCCGTGGCGGGTGCTGACGCCGCTCCTGAAGAGCGTTGTCGCCCTGCAGGTGCCAGTCAAACAGGGGCCGATCCCGGTGGTGACGAGAGCTTTCGTCGAGCGCGCCCACGAGGCCGGGCGCGAGGTGCACGTGTGGGTCGTGAACGACGCGGAGACCATGCGCGCGCTGCTCGACGCGGGCGTCGACGCGATCATGACCGACGAGGCGGGCACGCTCATTGAAGTTTTCACCGAGCGCGGGGTGTGGCCCCCGGCCGGTGAGCGCTAGGGTCGAAGCATGACCGCTCTATCATCGCTCGTTCTGACCGTGCTGTTCTTCGCGGTCTTCTTCTACGTCCTGTACTTCGTGGTCCGCGCGGCCGTGCGCGGAGGCCTCCGGGACAACGACGAGGAGCGCCGAAACGCGCAATATGCGCATCAGCCAGCGGGCCCGGGGTCCGAGCGGCGGTAGGCGCTGCCGGTTGTCGTGATCTTGGTGTCGGAGAGACGAAGGGTTGTCGACGGCTGATACCCCAGGTCAGAGAGCCTCTACCCGGATCTCTGCACGCTCAGCGAACGTTGCGGCGGCGGCCTGCACGTCGGGACGGGCGAGTATGGCGGAACACCAGGCAAAGTGACCGTCGGTTCCATCGGGGCTGTAAACGTTGCTCGTCATGAGCGCGTAGACACCCTTGTAGGCGACGAGGGCGTCGCGGTTCAGATCAAAACGTTCGACGAGGGCGTCAGTGAGTTCGCCTTCGATGTCGGCGGCATGGGGACCGTACATATCGAGCACGGCGGAGGCGATAGCGGCGTCAAGCTCCGGTTCGGCGAGGACGCTGAAAAAGCCCCAGTCGATGACCGCTGTGACGTGGCAGTCGTCGTCGACGAGCACATTGGCACCGCAGATGTCTCCGTGGATGACGCGCGGTTCGATATCGCGGCGCGAGGCCAGGAACGTCAGCAAATCCGACACGGTCCGACGCACATCAGGGTCGCGGGCCCGAAGCTGCTTCCCGAACTTCGCGAAGCGGCGGTGCCCGAGACTGACCAGGGTGTCCGCCCAGGTGTCGACTGTCGCGTCGTATCTCTCGCCGTCGAGGATGGTGCGTGCTGGCACTTCGAACTGCAGCTCCCGAAGCCCGGCCAAGACGTCACCGACGGCGGTCACGACATGCGAGTTTAGTGCGCCTAGGGTCGGGTCGTAGAAGTCGTCAAGCGGGCGACCGGGCAGAAGCCGCTCGATTCTCATCGTTCGCCCGTCGCTGAGATCCGTCGTACCGAGAGGTGCCGGTACGGCGAAGGGGAAACTGCGGGTAGCCAGGGCCGTTCCGAACCCATCATCCTGCGCAGCGGATGGTCCCGACGAGTGCGGAACTTTGCCAACGGTCCCATCATGGAGAAGGTAGACGCTGCCTTCCATACCCTTGGCCAGCAAGCGGGCCCCGCGGTAATTGGCCTGGTTCAGGATATCGAGGTCGTCGTCCAACGTGCTCCTACTGGTTGGTGCGCGGGCGCGGCTGTTATCCGCCTCAGCTGCTGCGCTGCTCCTTCTCGCGGATGAGGTCGAGGGCCAGGATCGAGCCGATGACCGCCTGGCGCTGCGGGACGGTGAGTCCTTCGTCGAGGTGCAGGGCGTAGGTCGACTTGCCGAGGAACGCGTTGCCCATCCCCGACCATTCGCGGGAGACGGTGGCGACAACGCCGTTGGTCCCGGTGACCTGGAAGTCGAAGCCCCAGATGTTGCCGAGAAGGTCCATTTCCTCGCCCTGCAGGTCGATCGTGATCCGGGTCTTGAAGAAGGTGATGCGTTTGACGAGGCTTGCCAGCGGGGCGCCTGCGCCGTCGAGGATCTCCAGACGGTCCCGGCCGAAGGTCATGGTGTCCTTGACCTGAATGACCGGGGCGTCCGGTCCGTCGAAGACGGTGAGCTGGCGCGCGCCCGTGAACATGCGCCCGAGGGCGCTGCCGCCGGTTTCGACGTGGGCGACCTGCTGCCCGGCGCCATCCATGATCGCGAAGTCGTTCTTCGAGAAGTTCTTGGTCTGCTGGAAGACGAGGACGTCATGCGTGAGGATCGACATGGGAGCGATTATGCCACCGGGCGCCTCTGCGCGGGGCTAATCCGTGAAGACCGGCTGGGCGAGCTCGGCGAGGGGCTGCAGCGCGAGGCCCGCGTGACGCCGCAGATCCGATTCGGACGCCCCGGCGAGGACCCGCATCGCCATGGCGTGCTGCTGCAGCTTCCCGGCGCGCAGGGCCGGTTCCACGTACGCCCACAATTCGTCGACGGTGCTGTAGTCAGTCCACTGTTCGAGGTAGCTCGTGATGGCGCTGCGGATGCGGGGATCGTTCGGCGTCGTGTCCAGCTCCTCGCACATGACCCTCACGGGTGTGCCGAGGGAGGCGAACGGGTGCGCCCAGTACGCGTCGCCGAGGTCCATGAACCGCAGGGGCTCGTCGGGAGTCGTCGGGAGGAAGGCGTTGCCGCGGTGCAGGTCGTTGTGCTCGAGCGACAGCGGGATCGGGCCGGCGGCGAGGAATTCGCACATGCCCTTGACCTCGCCGAGCTGAGCGTCGAGTTCCTCGGCGTCGCGGGCGGGGAGGTGCAGTGCGTGCTCGCGGGGCATTGAGGCGTGCAGCATGAGCTGCTCGTCGATGTAGTGCGGGAGCCAGGCGGGGTCGAGGTGCAGCAGGCCGGCGTCGAAGAGGGTCTCGCCGAAGTCGACGAGGCTGCGCTGGACCTTGGCGAACTCACGCAGGATACGGGCCCACAGCTTGTAGTCGGTCGTCGGGAGAGCGCGCAGGGTCTCGCCGTAGTCCGGGCTGATCATCCACCCGCGCTGGGGCTCGATCGCGAGCGGCATGACGAGCTGGTCCGGGGCGAGATTCGCGGCAACGGAGGTCACGGAGACCTCGGCGTACTGGCCGGGATTATTGGCCTTGAAGAAGAGTTTGCCGTGATCCGTGGGGACGGCGATCTGCGTGGAGAAGATGTCGTTCAGCGTCTGCTGCGGCTCACCGGTGCGGGTGAGCTCGTAGGTCATCAGGACCAGATCGATCCACTGCGAGGCGTCGGCTCGCCACTGCTCGCTCGTCCACGCTTCATTCCAGTCGGCCACGGTTTCATTCTAGGGGTCCACCCCCGAATCCGGGTGCGGATTCAGGGGGCAGTCGCGGCCGGGACGAGGCGGGTCAGCCGAGCTTGCTCGGTTCTGTCGCCTGCTCCTCGTCCTCGTCGATCGGCTCCGTGCCGCGGACGCGGGCGATGACCGTCATGACGTGGAAGATCGCCAGAGTCGAGATGGTGCCGATCGCGATGCCGCCGAGCTGCAGCTCGCCGAACATGATCGCGCTCGAGCCCATCGAGATCGCGATGATCAGGCCCGCACCGGCCGTCATGAGGTTGATCGGGTTCGCGAAGTTGACCTTGTTCTGCACCCACAGGCGCGCGCCGATGATGCCGATCATGCCGTAGAGGATGATGCCCGCTCCGCCCGTCACGCCTGCGGGGATCGTGTTGATGACCGCCCCGACCTTCGGGGAGAACGCCAGCAGGATGGCAGCGAATCCGGCCACCCAGTAGGCGGCCGTGGAGTACACGCGCGAAGACGCCATGACGCCGATGTTCTCCGCGTACGTCGTCGTACCCGACCCGCCGCCCGCGCCGGCGAGGATCGTCGCGGCGCCGTCCGCCATGATCGCACGGCCGTACACACCGTCCAGGTCGCGGCGGGTCATCAGGCCCACCGTCTTGACGTGGCCGATGTTCTCCGCGATCAGGACGAAGACGACCGGCAGGAACACCAGCATCACGTCCAGGTGGAAGGTGGGGGCCGTGAACGGCGGCGGCCCGAAGACTGCGGCCTTCTCGACGGCCGAGTAGTCCACCTGGCCCTGGGCGAGTGCGACGACGTAGCCGATCACGATGCCGACGAGGATGGACAGGCGCCCGAGCAGACCCTTGAACAGCACCGCGGAGATCACGATCGCGCCGACCGTGGCGAACGTCGTGAGCGGGAAGTCCCGCATCGGCTCCCAGGTGGTGCCGGCGAGGTTCAGGCCGATCAAGGCCACGATCGTGCCCATGACCACGGGCGGCATGAGGCGGTGGATCCAGCCCGTGCCGGCCTTCTGGACGATCAGGCCGACCAGGAACAGGGCCGCGCCGGTGACGACGATGCCGCCGAGAGCACCGCCCATGCCGTGGGTGTTCATCGCGGCGCCGACCGGCGCCAGGAACGCGAACGACGAGCCGAGGTAGCTCGGCACGCGACCCGCCGTGATGATGAGGAAGAGGATGGTGCCGACGCCGGAGAAGAGCAGCGTGGTGGTGGCCGGAAAGCCCGTGATCGCCGGGACCAGGACGGTCGCGCCGAACATGGCCATGACGTGCTGGATGCCGATGCCGGTGGTCTGCAGCCAGTTCAGGCGTTCGTCGGGGGCGACGACCGAACCGGGGCGGATGGTCTTGCCATCGCCGTGCAGCGTCCAGCCGAAGCCGAGGGGGTTGCTCATGAGGGCCTTCCGGGGGTGGTCGGGTGCGGCTGGAGGGCTCGACGCGTGGGAACGCCGCCCTATCGGCCACAGAGCATCCTACCCGGGGCCGCGGACGCCGCGCCGTGACGGGGGCCGCGGCTTGGCGGGCATACCCCGGACCCGTCTCAGGGGCGGCGCTGGGCGAAGAAGTCCATCTCCTGCCGCGAGGATTCGAGGTACGCGTCCAGCATCGCCTCGCGTTCGCGCGGGTCGGCCTGCCGGGCGAGGCGCTGCGTGATCGCGATCGCCTGCTGCGTGGCGGCGTCGAATTCCGGGGAGGAGTACATGCCCAGCCAGTCGGCATACGGGTGGTCGGGGCGGTTGGCCGCGGCCAACCGCGTCCCGATGTCCTGGTAGAGCCAGTAGCAGGGCAGGACGGCGGCCGCGACCACCGCGTAGGAGCCGATCGCGGCCGCGGACAGCAGGTGGTTCAGGTAGGAGCGGGTCTCCGCGGACGTCGGCGCTTCGCCTTCCGTCGGGGTCTCCCCGCGGGCCTCCGCCTCGGCCAACCGCGCCTGGTGCAACCCCAGCTCCACCGCCAGGCACTCGCTGGCGCTGTTCGCCCAGAACTGCTGCTCGTCCAGAGTGGGGGCCAGCTGCGCCGCCCGCGAGAGGACCTTGGAGTACGTGCGAAGGTAGATCGAGTCCTGCGCCAGGTAGTGCTCGAAGTCCGCGCGCTCGAGCGTCCCGTCGGCCAGCTGCTTAACGAACCAGACGTCGTCGATCCGCGCCCGAAGATCCTCGATGAGGTCCCACCAGTACTGCACGTCGGCGCGCGGGTCCGGGACGGACTTCCCCGCCCAGAGCTGACCGAGGTGGCCGACCGGCCCGTGACCGGAGCCGACGTCGAGATCGGCCGCGTCGCGCAGCGCCTGCGTCAGCCAGCCCTTCGCGGCCCGCAGCGCGGTGGGCCAGTCGCCGAACCGCGCGTAGAGCGTCGCCATCGCCGACGACAGCGAGCACCCGGTCCCGTGCGTGCTCGTCGTGTCCACGCGCTCGTCGTCGAGTTCCAGGACGACGCCGTCGAGTCCCACGAGCGCGTCGGGGCACCGGCCGGCGGTCGCGCCGTCGTCGTGCCCGGCGAGGTGCCCGCCCTTGGCGAGCACCAGGACGTCCGCCTGCTGGGCCAGGCGCTGGGCCTGCTCGAGGGCCTCGGGCCACGTGGTGGCCGGCTCGGTGTCGAGCAGGACGGCGAGCTCGGGCAGGTTCGGGGTGACGAGATCCGCGTGGGAGACCAGGTAGCGCAGGGCGGCGACGGTGTCGTCGTCGGTGAGCCGGTCCCCGCTCGTGGCGACCATGACCGGGTCCAGCACCACGGCGGGGCCGCCCGGTCCGCGCCGGGGTGCGAGCCACGCGCCGACGGCCTCGATGGTCTCGACGTTGGCGAGCATGCCGATCTTCACGGCGTCGACGCGGACGTCGTCGGCGATCGCGTCCAGCTGGGCGGTGACGAAGTCGGCCGGCGGCAGGTGCACGCCCGTGACCCCGCGGGTGTTCTGCGCGGTCAGGGCCGTCAGAGCGGCCATCCCGTAGCCACCGCACGCGGCGATGGACTTCAGGTCGGCCTGGATGCCGGCGCCGCCGGACGGGTCGGAACCGGCGATCGAGAGGACGTTGGGGATCTCAGACATGTGCTTGATTCCATTCGGTGACGAGGTCGGCGGCGGCCCGGGCGGGATCGTCGGCGGCGCAGATCGCGCGCACGACGGCCAGCCCGGCCGCGGAGGAGGAGCGGGCGGCGGCGGCGTCGCCCGCGGCGACCCCGCCGATCGCGACGCAGGGCAGGGGCTGGCCAGCGGCGGTGTTCAGGCCGGAGCCCGGAGATGCGTCGGCGCCCGCGCGCACGAGGTCCACGAAGCGGGCGAAGCCGTCCCAGCCGAGGGGGTCTGGATGGTCCTTCTTCGTCGGCGTCGCGCGGATCGCGCCGGTGCCCAGGTAGTCGACGGTGCCCGCGCGGAGGCTCGCGAGGTCATCGAGCTCACCCGGCTCCGATGCGCTCAGGCCCAGCACCGCGTCCGCCCCGATGAGTTCGCGCACCGCCGTAGCCGGCAGGTCGGACTGGCCGAGGTGCACGCCGTCGACGGCGGCGCCCGCGGAGCGTGCGGCGAGGAAGACGTCTACGCGGTCGTTCACCACCAGGGTGGCGCGGCCCGCGGTGTGCGCGGCGGACGCGATCGTGGCGGCCAGGAAGTCCCGGGCCGGCAGGTTCTTGGCCCGTAGCTGCACCATGCGCAAACCGCCGGCGACGGCACCGGCCACGATGTCCGCGAGTTCCCGGCCGACGGTGCTCTCAGCATCCGCGACAAGGTATATAGCCAAGTCATCTGCGGAGTACCGGCGGCTCACCGGGTGTCTCCCGCGTCCGCGCCACGAGGATTCTGGCCGATCGGCTCCGCCGCGTCCTGCACGCGGGCGACACGTGCATGCCCGCCCACGAATGCGCCGATGTCCGCGGGGGTGACGGTGGCGAGCGCGTCGAGGAACGCCGCCTGGAACGAGCCCGGCCCCGGGGTGCCTGCGGCGGCGCGCTCAGCGGCGGCGGAGTAGAAGGCGTGCGCGGCCGCCACCGATTCGACATCGGTCATCCGCTCGACCCGTCCGGTCGCGACGAAGGCCGCGATGATCGCGCCGAGAGCGCACCCGCCGCCCGTGACGCGGGTCAGCAGCTCCGAACCGCCGCCGACCCGGATCACGTCCCGGCCGTCGGTGATCAGATCGGCGGCGCCGGAGACGGCGACCACGCGAGTGGGGGCGGCGCCGTCGTGCCGGGTGGCCGTGAGCGCGAGGCGGACCGCGCCGGGGACGGCGGCGTCGACGTCGTCCGTTGCGTCCACCCCGCGCCCGCCGGAGCCGGTGCCCGCGAGGGCGAGGATCTCCGAGGCGTTGCCGCGGACGACGGCGGGGGAGTGGGTGAGCAGCTCGTGCGCGAACCGGGTGCGCAGCCCGACGGCGCCGGCGGCGACCGGATCGAGCACCCAGGGCGTGCCGTGCACGGTGGCCGCTCCGACGGCCTCGAGCATCCCGACGCGCTGGGCCTCGTGCGGGGTGCCGAGGTTGACGAGCAGGGCCGAGGCGATCGCGGCGAACTCGCCGGCCTCGCCCGGGACGTCCACCATCGCCGGGGCCGGTCCGGCGGCGAGCAGGACGTTGGCGGTGAAGTTCGCGACGACCTGATTGGTGGCGCACTGGATCAACGGGCTGGTTGCGCGCACGGCCGCGGTCAGCGCCGTTGCGCGTCGGGTGAAGCCGTCGCCCGCGGGTACGGGGTCCGACAAGGTGGGCGACATGGGAACCATGAAGCGACATCCCTCCGCTAGTACGAACTAGATCAGGTGTGTGCGGGTGTTCTCTCAGTCCCTGTGCGGGACACCCCGTGCCACTGTGTGGGCCAGCTTACGCGCCGGCGTGGCGCCGCGTCATCTCGGCCGGCTGGCGGGGCGTCACGGTGTGATTGACTACGCGCATGCCGACGAACATCGAGATCAAGGCCCGGGCCGCCGACCCGGAAGGGCTCCAGGCGGCGGTCGTCGCGATGGCGGATGCGGGGCCGGACGTCGTCGAGCAGGACGACACGTTCTTCGCGTGCCCGAACGGTCGGCTCAAGCTCCGCGTCCTCGGTTCGGCTCGCGGCGTGCTGATCTTCTACCGGCGGGCGGACGATCCTGGGCCGGCGTCGTCCTACTACGTCTGCTCGGAAACCTCCGATCCGGATGGTCTGCGCGCGGTGTTGGCCGCGGCAAACGACGAGACCGGGCGGGTGCGCAAGCGGCGGACGGTCTACCGGATCGGGCGGACACGTGTGCATCTGGACGCCGTCGAGGGGCTGGGCGACTTCGTGGAGCTGGAGGTCCCGGTCGACCACACGGCGACTCACGAGGCTGCGGTCGCTGAAGCCCACCGCCTCCTGGGCGTCCTCGGGATCGATGCCGGTTCGCTGGTGGAGGGCGCCTACGTCGATCTTCGGGCGGGCGACTGAGTCAGGCGGAAACGACCGGCTGGCGCAGGATCGTCCGCAACCGCTCCGGCGCCACCCGCCGGGCGTCGCTCAGGTAGATCTCGTGGTGGCGGCCGCTCAGCCGCAGCCCGTTCTCCGGCACGAATTCCCGGTGCATCGCCTCGAGGACGGCGGCCTCGTCGTCGTACGGGCCGACGTGAAGGGTCTGCACGCAGAGGCCCTCGGAGAGGGCCTCCAGGCGGACGTCGCCGAGGCGGGCTGGCGGGTCCTTCGCCCGCACGCGTGCGACGGCGTCGTCGTACAGGTCCGGTTCGATCCAGTCCGGGACCATGATCATCAGCGTCCACTCCCAGCGGGACTTGTCGCGCGCGGTGGTGAACGCGTCCATGTCTTCGGCCCACCACAGCCCTTCGAGTGGCGGGACGACGTAGTCGCGCCCGAGCTCCCGCTTGCTCGCGAACTTCAGGGTGTAGGCAACCGGATAGAGCGTCGCGATGGTGTCGGCGTACGCCGGTGACGTGTTCGGATCGCCGCGGCCATCGACGGCCAGGTAGCGCATCTCGGGGATCTCGAGCAGGCGGAACCGGCCCCGCGTCGCCCGGTAGGCGTCGAGGCTCTTCTTGAAGTCGATCTTCTCGGTCATGCAGGGGTCTCGGCCGTGGCAGCCACCTCGGACGCGGAGCGGAGGATGCAGAACTCGTTGCCTTCGGGGTCGGCGAGGACGACCCACCCGGTGCCCGGGCCGTACTTGCCGCGAAGATCGGCCACCTGCACGGCCCCGAGTTCGAGCAACCTGGCGAGTTCGTCGTCGCGTCCGCCCTCCCGCGGGCGCAGGTCGAAGTGGATGCGGTTCTTGACGGTCTTGGGCTCCGGTACCTGCAGGAAGAGAACGGCGGGCCCGGCGCTGGCCGGGTCGACGATGAGGCACTCGTCGTGGCCCGGAAGGTTCGGGTCAGACGGGTCGTCCGTGTAGCCGAGCACGGGTTTCCACCACTCGGACAGGGCGTGCGCATCGCGGCAGTCGATCGACGTGTGGCTGATGAAAGAGGTCATGGGGTCATTATCGTCCCGTGCGGGTGGCGACGCGAGGGTGGAAACGCGGCCCCGCCCGGCGGCCGGTAGTAGGTTGGAAGCCGAAACCCGATCCGAGGAGTCGTACATGAGCCAGTCGCCCGCCCGCCCCACCGCCCTCGTCACCGGAGCCAGCCGCGGCATCGGCGAAGCGATCGCCCGCGCGCTCGCCGACACCCACCACGTGCTCGTCGGCGGCCGCGACGAGGCCGCCGTCGCCGCCGTGGTCGCTTCGCTGCCGTCGGCCGAGCCGTGGGTCTGCGAGCTGACCGGCGACCTCGCGCCCCTCCCGGAGCGGCTCGACGTGCTGGTGCACTCCGCGGGCCTCGAGGCCTTCGGCACGGTCGAGGAGACCGCGCGCGAGGAATGGGAGCGCCTCTTCGACGTCAACGTCTTCGCCGTCGCCGAGCTGACGCGGCAGGCCCTGCCCGCCCTGCGCGCCGCCCGCGGGCTCGTCGTCGCCATCAACTCCGGCGCCGGCCTCACCGCGGGGGCCGGGTTCTCCGCCTACGCCGGCTCCAAGTTCGCCCTCCGCGCCCTGACAGACGCGCTGCGCGAGGAGGAGCGCGGCAACGGCGTACGCGTCTCCAGCGTGCACCCCGGGCGCGTCGACACCGCCATGCAGGAGCGCCTCACCGAGGCCTACGGCCAGGAATACGACGCCGGCCGCCACCTCGCGCCCGAGGACATCGCCGCCGCCGTGCGCACCATCGTCGAGATGCCCGAGCGCGGCACCATCGAGTCGGTGTCGGTCCGCCCGACGCGGAAGTAGGGTGTGGCGACTTCCGCCCCGGTGCCGGTCATCGTGTTGGCGGGCTACCTCGGCGCCGGGAAGACGACGCTCCTGAATCAGGTGCTGCGCCAGCCCGGCGCCCGCATCGGCGTGATCGTGAACGACTTCGGTGACATCAACATCGACGCCGGACTCGTCGCCGGTCAGATCGACCGCCCCGCCTCGATTGCGGGCGGCTGCCTGTGCTGCATCGAGGACGTCTCCGAGCTCGACGAGGCCCTCGAGCAGCTCTCGGCCCCGCGGCTCGCGCTCGACGCGATCATTGGCGAGGCCAGCGGGCTCGCCGACCCCGTCGCACTCGCGCAACTCATCCGCGACCGCGGGTCCGAGCACGCGCGCCTGGCGGCCGTCGTCGACGTCGTGGACGCGGTCGAGCACTTCGGCACGGTGGACGACGGCGGTCTGCCGCCGCTGCGCTACCAGGTCGCCTCGCTCGTCGTCGTCAACAAGCTCGACCGCCTCGCCGACAACGAACGCGAGGGCATGGTCGAGCGGATTCGCGCCCGCGTGCGGGAGCGCAACGCCCGGGCTGAGGTCGTGGGCGCCGTCGGCGGGCGGATCGACGCGGCGCTGCTCTTCGACGTCGCGCACCCGGAGGAGGACCCCGGTCAGCTGCCGCTGCGCGACTTGCTCATCGAAGCCGCCGCGTCCGGCAACCCGCTGCCCGGACACGAACATGACCACGTGCACGCCCACGCGGCGACCGCCACCAGTGAAGGAGTCGTCGACGCGGCGCGCGTGCTTGCGGCGCTCGAGCGCCCGGTCCGCGGTGCTTACCGGATGAAGGGCCACTTCGCCGTGCGCACCGCCGCCGGTGCGCGCGGATTCACGGCCAACGCCGTCGGCGGCTATCTGCATCTGGTCGAGCGGCGCCCGCCGAAGCAGAACGTGCTGGTCGCGATTGGGATCGACCTCGACGAATCCGAGGCCCGCGCCGCCCTCGACGCGGCGCTGGTGCCCGCGGACGCTGAAGCCCATGGACCTTCGGTCATGCGGCTCGAGCGCCACGTCCGCCTCAGTGGCGGCGGAGACACGAGCGCGGGGACGCCGTCGTCATCGTTCTGATGGATGATCCGCCGTCCGCGCCCGTCACGACGCAGGCGAGCCGGCGTCACGCCTCTGGTTCCGCGCCTGTGTCGCGGGATACCGTTGCCGCATGGGACTGACTTCTCGCCGCACGGCGCCGCCGCGCGCCTCCAAGCAGCACGACGACGGCGTCGGCCGCGCCCCGACCGTCCGTGACGTGCACGTCCAGTTGCGGGATGCGAGCGCCACCCGGCTCATGCACACGCGCCGCATGCGTGCGCTGCAGCTCAAGGCCCTGGGGCGGATGCTCGTCGAAGGCGAGCAGGAACTCCTCGACGCCCTCGCCGCCGACCTGGGCAAGCCCGCGGTCGAGGCGCACCTGACGGAGATCGACCTCGTCAAGCACGAGGTTGACTTCGCGCTGCTGCACCTGAGCGAGTGGATGGAGGCGCACCACGCGAAAATCCCGATGCTGCTGCAGCCGGCATCGGCGAAGACGGAGCCGCAGCCCAAGGGCGCGATCCTCATTATCGGCGCCTGGAATTATCCGGTGCAGGTGTTGCTCGGCCCGCTGGTCGGGGCGTTGGCCGCCGGCAACGTCGCCGCGCTCAAGCCGTCCGAGCTGGCGCCCGCAACCTCTGCGGCGATCGCCCGACTCGTGCCGCGCTACCTCGACCGCCGAGCGGTGCAGGTGCTCGAGGGTGGAGCCGACGTCTCCGCGGAGCTGCTCGGGCTTGAATGGGACCACATCTGCTTCACCGGCAGCCAGCGGGTCGGGCGCATCGTGGCCGAGGCGGCGGCTAAGCACCTGACCCCGGTGACGCTCGAGCTGGGAGGCAAGTGCCCCGCCGTCGTGCTGGACGGGAACCTGCACGCCGCAGGGCGGCGGATCGCGCACGGCAAGATCCTCAACGCCGGACAGACGTGCACGGCCCCGGACTACGTACTCGCGGTGGGGCAGGGCATGGAGAAGCTGCCCGAGGTCATTCACCGGGCCTTCGTGCGGTTCTTCGGGCGGGACGCCTCCGCGAGCCGCGACTACGGCCGGATCGTGAACCGGAAGGCATTCGATCGGCTCGTCGGTTTCATCGAGGACGCGGAGATCGACCGGTCGGTGCGGGTCATCGGGGGCGGCTACGACGCCGAGACGCTGTACATCGAGCCGACGATCCTTGTGGGTGTGGATCCGGAGGCGGCGGTCATGCAGGAGGAGATCTTCGGCCCGATCCTGCCGATCCTGACGGTCGCGAGCCTCGACGAGGCGATGCGTTTCATCAACGCCCGGCCGAGCCCGCTGGCCGCCTACCTGTTCAGTGAGCGCCCGCGCCCGCACAGCGTGTTCGAGGACCAGGTGCGCGCCGGCGCGATCGCGTTCAACGTGTGCAACATGCACGCGGCGGTGAGTACCTTGCCGTTCGGCGGCGTCGGGGCGTCCGGGATGGGCAACTACCACGGGCGGTACGGGTTCGACACGTTCAGCCAGCTGCGGCCCGTGTTCTCCAAGACGGCCCTTGTCGACACGCTGAAGATCGCCTACCCGCCGTACCGGAAGGGAAAGACCCGCGTCGTGCGGTCGGTGAACTTGGGCTCGGCCGGCCGGCAGGACGTGGACGTGAAGCCGGGGGACAAGCCCGGGATGTGACCAGGCTCACGCCGGGGGCGGGGATGGTTCATGCAAATGAATGAGTTCTATTGAGTGGAAGCTCTTCATATCCCGCTCAAGGAGGCCCCTGATGGCTATTAACGTTCTGACTCTCGTCGGTTCCCTGCGTTCCGGTTCGACCAACGGCCAGCTCGCCGAAGCAGCCGTCGCCCACGCCCCCGAGGGCGTCGAGGTCACGCTCTTCTCCGGCATCGCCGACCTGCCGTTCTACAACGAGGACATCGACGTCGAGGGCCAGGTCCCCGCGGCCGCCGCGAAGCTGCGCGAGGCCGCCGGCTCCGCTGACGCCTTCGTGCTGGTCTCCCCCGAGTACAACGGCACCATGCCGGCCGTGCTCAAGAACGCCATCGACTGGCTCTCCCGTCCGTTCGGTGCCGGGGCGATGACCGGCAAGCCGACCGCCGTGATCGGCACCGCGTTCGGCCAGTTCGGCGGCGTGTGGGCGCAGGACGAGGCGCGCAAGGCCGCCGGCATCGCCGGGGCGAACGTCCTCGAGGACGCCAAGCTGGCGATCCCGGGCTCGCTGACCCGCTTCGCCGAACTGCACCCGAAGGACGACGCCGAGGTCGCGGCTCAGGTCTCCGAGGTGCTGGTGGCGCTCAAGGGCGCGGCCGAGAAGAACCTGGTTGCCCAGGGCTGATCCCCGCAGACGCGCGAAGGGCCGCGGAATCCAAGGGTTCCGCGGCCCTTCCTGTGCCCGGGGTGACTCGCTAGCCGGTCAGGCGATGACCGAGTCCACGAGCGCCTTGGCCTCGGCCTGGACCTGGGCCAGATGCTCGTCGCCCTTGAACGACTCCGCGTAGATCTTGTAGACGTCCTCGGTGCCGGAAGGACGCGCCGCGAACCACGCGTTCTCGGTCGTGACCTTCAGGCCGCCGATCGCCGCCCCGTTGCCGGGCGCCTCAGTCAGCTTCGCGGTGATCTCCTCGCCCGCCAGCGTCGACGCGGAGACGTCGGAGGCTGAGAGCTTCTTCAGGGCCTCCTTCTGCGCCCGGGACGCCGGGGCGTCGATGCGCGCGTACGACGGCGAGCCGAACTCCGCGGTCAGGCCCCGGTAGTGGTCGCTCGGCGAGGAACCCGTGGCCGCCTGGATCTCCGAAGCGAGCAGGCACAGCAGGATGCCGTCTTTGTCCGTGCTCCACGGGGACCCGTCGAAGCGGACGAAGGATGCGCCCGCCGACTCCTCGCCGCCGAACACGCCCGTCCCGTCGAGCAGTCCGGGGACGAACCACTTGAAGCCCACCGGCACCTCCACGAGCTCGCGACCGAGGGATGCGGCCACCCGGTCGATCATCGACGAGCTCACCAGCGTTTTTCCGACGCCGGCGTTCTGCGGCCATTCGGGCCGGTTGCGGTACAGGTAGTCGATCGCGACGGCGAGGAAGTGGTTCGGGTTCATGAGCCCGGCGTCCGGGGTGACGATGCCGTGCCTGTCGGCGTCGGCGTCGTTGCCCGTGGCGATGTCGAAGGCCGCGTCGCCGCCGGCGACCTTGTTGATGAGCGAGGCCATCGCGTAGGGGGAGGAGCAGTCCATGCGGATCTTCTCGTCCCAGTCGAGGCTCATGAACGCCCAGCGCGGGTCGACGGCGTCGTTCACGACGGTCAGGTTCAAGCCGTGGCGCTCGCCGATCGCGCCCCAGTAGTCGACGGACGCGCCGCCCATGGGGTCGGCGCCGATGCGCACACCCGAGGAGCGGATGGCGTCCAGATCCAGCACGGCGCCCAGGGTGTCGACGTAGTGCGCCATGTAGTCGTACGTGCCGCTCGTGGACGCGGCCTTCGCCTCAGCGAGCGGCAGGCGGCGCACGCCGGCGAGCCCGTTGGAGAGGTATTCGTTGGCCCGGTCGGCGATCCACCCCGTCGCGTCGGAGTCGGCGGGGCCGCCGTGCGGCGGGTTGTACTTGAAGCCGCCGTCGGCCGGCGGGTTGTGACTGGGGGTGATGACGACGCCGTCGGCCTGGTGCGCCGGATTGGTGCGGCCGCGGTTGTGGGTGAGGATCGCGTGGCTGAGCGCCGGGGTCGGCGTGAAACGCTCGCGGGCGTCCGTGCGGACCTCGACGCCGTTCGCGGCGAGCACCTCGAGCGCGGTGTCCTGCGCCGGCGCGGAGAGGGCGTGCGTGTCCTTGCCCAGGAACAGCGGGCCGCCGATCCCGGCCGCCGTCCGGTAGTCGACGATCGACTGCGTGATCGCGGCGATGTGATGTTCGTTGAACGAGCCCTTGATCGATGCGCCGCGGTGGCCGCTCGTGCCGAACGCGACGCGCTGGTCTGGATTCTCCGCGTCCGGGACGACGTCGAAGTACGCTCCCAGCACCGCGTCGACGTCGATCAGGTCCTGTGTTTCAGCGGTCTGCCCCGCGCGATTCGCAACCATAGTGATCAGCTTTACCATGCCCGGATGGCGGGTAGTAGACCCTCCGCGGAATCCGCGGTTTTATGTCGAATCGGAGGAGCGTCGCGGTGGGCCCGGTGTGCCGGCGCGCACGCCGCGAAAGGTCAAGAGCGGAAGTCAGCGATCAGGTGGGGGTGCCCAGCAGCGGAGACGGCCGCCCGGCGGGCCGCGTCGATTGAGAACCGCAGCTGCTCGGCGTCGCGCGGGGAGAAGTCCCCGAGCGGAACCATGGCGGCCAGGTCGTCGACCAGGGCCTCGATCTCGGCGGTGTATCGGCGGGAGGTGTCGCACAGGGATGCCTCACGCAGCATCGCGAAGGACTTGTCGACGATGGCGACCTGATCACGACCGAACGCGACGGCGTCGTGCAGGATCAGGGACGCGAGTTCCGTGAACGTGGGGCGCGGCATGAACACGCGGACGGTGCCGCCATCGTCGCACTCCAGAGCGTGGCGCACGTCCGAGCCCGCGATGGCGCCGAGCAAGGAGCCGAGGTAGTTCAGGCAGTGCAGCGCCGTGGTGGAGTCGTTGACGCCCGGTGAGAGGGCGCGGTTGTAGATGTCGACGATCTGCTGGATCGGGAAGCGCGGGTCCTGCACCGTGGTGCGCTCGCGGCCCACGATGACCGCCGCGTTGACGCGCGAGACGAGCAGGCCGACGTCGTCCGCGGTCAGGTGGTGGGGCGAGGCGGTGTTGCGCACGCGGGCGAGGGTCTGGTTGGTCGTGACGAAGTCGCCAGGGGTGATCTCGAACGAGATGACCCAGCCGCGCTCGGCGGCGAGACCGGCGAGGGCCTCCGTCTCGACGTGGCCGACGAAACCGGTGCCCGATGACGGGATGGGCTCCGCAGGGTGGTCCGGGATCGGCGGGAGGCCGGGGCGGGAGTTCCGGTAGGCGCGCGCCAGGGCGCTACGGCCTTCCGCGGCTACATCGGCGAGGATCGTCTCGAGGCGGATGTTGCGCGTGATGTGGGTGAGGAACACGACGAGGAGCACGACGACGGCGATCGCCAGCACGAACGCGAAGCTCACGCTGATGGCGGGGACGAATGCGTCGTGATCGGCGGTGCTGCTCCGGACCGTGCGCAGCACCGCCAGCGAGTACGCGAACGTCCCGAGGAAGACCGCCAGAGTCACGTGGACGACGGTGTCGCCGGTGAAAGTGCGAAGCAGGCGGGGTGTGTACTGGGTCGAGGCGAGCTGTAGCAGCACGATCGTCATGGAGAACGTGAGCGTCGTGACGGTCACGACCGACCCGGTGATCGTGGTGAGGATGGCGCGGGCTGCTTCGGGGCTGCCGCCGAAGACCCCGGAGGACACCAGGCCGCGCGCCTCGGGCAGAGCTGCGTCGAGCGCGGGGAGGCCCAGCCCGAGCAGCAGGCCGATCGCGATGCCGAGGATCGGAAGCGGCCACAGCTCATGCTGGATCGTGTCGATGATCCGATGTATCCGCTGCATGCCGGCCGTCCCTTGGTAGTACCCGTTGGCTTCGTCGAACTCGTTGGAAGTCTAGCCGCGGGGTGGGACCCGGGATGTCGTACGCTCGAGAAGTGGGCGGCCTGCCGCACGCACGACGACGAGGGAGCCCCGATGACAAACAGCCCGAACCTGCCCGACGTGTCGCCGACGTCGCTTGCCGACCTCGTCGACCGGGACCGGGTCATGGACCCGGGCATTCGCCCGCTGTGGTCGCCGATGCCGCGCGTGACTGGGTCGGTCTACGCCGTCCGCTGCGCTCCGGGCGACAACCTGATGATGCACGCGGCGATCTACCGTGCCGAACCGGGATCCGTCATCGTGGTCGATTCAGGCGGAACGCCGCTCGCGGTCGCCGGCGGGAACGTGTGCGCCGTCGCCCAGCGCCGTGGCATCGCCGGTTTCGTCGTCGACGGGAACATCCGCGATCTGCAGGAGGTTCGCGAGATGGGCTTCCCGGTGTTCGCGCGCGGGGTCTTCCCCAAGCCGGGCACCAAGGAGCACGTCGTTGCCTCCGGTGAGGCCGTCGTCGGCGGAGTGGAGGTACGCGCCGGCGACGTCGTCGTGGCGGACGAGGAGGGGATCGTCGTCGCGGGGGCCGACCGCGCGGCCGAGCTGCTCGCGGCGGCGGCGGAGCGCGAGGCGGCCGACGCCGCGCAGAGCCTCGACGAGTGGGAGGCCGCGCACCGGCGCAAGATCGAGGCGGGGCTCGCTGCCGGGGGCGACGCGGCGGGTCTGCCCGACTGACCTGGTGATCAGTCGATCGCGAGCGCCCGCGCGTCCGGGCAGCGCTCGGTGACGACGCCCTCGATCGCGTCCCGTTCGGCCACCGTCATCCACAGCTCGTACTTGGCCTTGACCGCGGTCTGCCTGGCGACGTAGTCGCACCAGAATCCGCGGTTCGGCGGCAACCAGGTGGCCGCGTCCGCGTCGCCCTTGGAGCTGTTGGACGGTCCGTCGACCGCCAGCAGGTTCAGCGGGTCGTTCGCGAACAGGACCCGCTCCTCCTCGTCCAGCCGCTGGGCACCCTTCTGCCATGCGTCGGAGAGCGCCACCAGGTGGTCGATCTGCACGTCGCCGCTGTTCGGCCCCCGTACGAAGTCGATTTCGGTTGCCGTGAATGCGTCGTCCAGCGTGCCCGCGAGCACCACGCAGCCGTTCGTACCCTCCTTGAGCTCCACGTCCCTCAGGTCCCGGCGCAGCATGTCGTTGCGCGCGTCGCAGCCGTTGCGGTCCGGGTCCTTCCAGCCGGAGCCGAACTCGTCGCGTTCGTATCCGGTCTTCGGTGCGCGCCCCTTGACGTCGATGGTCGCCAGCTGCTCCAGGAGCGGCTCGTCGGACTCGGCGAAGCCCGCGTTCGCGTCGCTCTCGGCCTCCAGTGCGGGCTCCGGCGCGGTCGCCTCCAGCTCGTCGACGATGTCCCAGAGGATGCTCTCCGCGGCGGTGCACCCGGTGAGGGAAGAGAGGACGACGGCGCCGCCGGCCAGGGCGGCGAGCAGACGGGTGGTGCGGCGTGTGGACACGGTCGGGTGGCCTCCATGAGTTAGGGCTGGAATGACGGGCCGACCACGAGAAAGACCGGTCGGCACGGTGCACCACCCTATCGGCGGGGACCCGCGGAATGGGAGAGCCCCGCCGACCCTGGGCCGCTGTCCCGGCCGGGATACATTGGGAGCGGCGCTCGGCGGAGGATCGGCGCGGGATCGGGGGAGTCGATGGCGCGCGGCCGCGGGATGCTGATCCTCTATCTGTCGGCGGTCGTCTGCCATTTCCTGCCGTCGTTCGCTTTTGCCGTGATCTTCTACTCGGGTGCGGTTGGCAGTGCGGCGCTGGCCGCGTTGGCCCAGGCGTTGACAGGCGCGGCGACGCTTTTCGCCGCGCTCACGTGGAGCCAGAGTCGTGGTCGCTGGCTCCTGCATTCAGGTTTTCTGACGCGTCTTTGCGCGGGTGCGGCCACGGCTCTCCCCTTTGTCCTGCTCTTCGGGTTCACCAGCGCGTTCGCTGTCTTCCTGCTGCTGCTCTTGGCCGGGCTTGGTGCGGTGGGCTCAGCACTGCACCTGGTGGTGGCGCCGGATCGCGAGGTCGCCGCCCTGCTGTGGCCGACGCGCGCTGATTCCCAGGAATAGACGAACGGCGCCGCACCGGTCCACGGGGAACTGGTGCGGCGCCGTCGTACTGCCTGGAGCCAGGAGGCGGTGCCGGCTACTTCACGCCGGACATGAGCTTCTTGATGCCGGGCGTTGCGGCCGCGAGGGCGATGCCGAGGACGATCGACGTGCCGCCGAGGGCGACGAAGTAGGCGATCTCGTTGCCCTCCGTGTAGAAGCCGGCCAGGATGCCCGCGAGCGTGGTGCCTAGCGAGATCGACAGGTAGAACAGCGCCAGCATCTGCGTCGTGAAGGCGACGGGTGCGAGCTTCGTCGCGACCGAGAGCCCGATCGGCGACAGGAACAGCTCGGCCCACGTGACCAGCAGCAGGATGCCGACGAGTGCCAGCAGCGGCGTCGCGTCCAGGGCCTCGAGCGGGATGAACGCCAGGTAGGCGATGCCGATGATCACCAGGGCCGTACCGAACTTCAGCGGCGTGGACGGCTGGCGGTTGCCGAGCTTGGTCCAGAACGCCGCGAAGATGGCCGCGAAGATGATGATGAACACCGGGTTGATCGACTGCACCCAGCTCGCCGGCATCTCCCAGCCGAAGATGTGGCGGTCCAGGCGCTGCTCGGAGTACACGGCGATGAACGTGAACTGCTGCTGGAACAGGGCGAAGAACGCCGCCGAGGCGATGTAGAGCGGGATGAATGCGACGACGCGCTTGCGCTCCACGGCTTCGACCTTGCGGGAGCGCAGGATCACCACGAAGTAGAGGGCGGACGCGGCGACCGCGGCGATCGCCATGGTGTTGGCCAGGTTGGCCGGGTTCACGAGGCCGGTGGTGAACGCGATGACGATCACGATCAGGCCGAGCAGGGCGCCGAGACCGAATTTCTTGCGGGCTTCGCGCGGCAGCGGGTTGGCCACGTGGTGCGACGACTCGGGCAGCTTCTTGCGGCCGGAGACGTAGATCGCCAGACCGAGGGCCATGCCGACCGCCGCGGCGCCGAAGCCGAAGTGGAAGCCGATGCGGTCCTGCAGTGCGCCGGTGAGCAGCGGGCCGACCAGGCCGCCGATGTTCACGCCCATGTAGAAGATCGAGAAACCGGCGTCGCGGCGCGTGTCCTCACGCGTGTAGAGGGCGCCGACGAGCGATCCGGCCGCGGCCTTCACGCCGCCGGAGCCGAGCGCGACCAGGATCAGGCCGACTGCCAGGCCGACGGCGCCCGGCAGTACGGCCAAGGCCACGTGGCCGGCCATGACGACGATCGCCGAATAGAAGAGGACGCGCTCCGAGCCGAGGAGCCGGTCCGCGATCCAGGCGGCGAGGATCGTGCTCAGGTAGACGCCGCCGCCGTAGGCGCCGACGAGACTCAGGGCCAGGCCCTGCTCCATTCCAAGGCCACCATCGGTGACCGAGAAATACATGTAGTAGGCCAGAATGGCCTGCATTCCGTAAAAGGAGAAGCGCTCCCACAGTTCAACCGTGAAGAGGTTGAACAGCATCGGAGGGTGTCCGAAGAAGGACTTCTCCGCTCCCTTGACCGCGGGGGTGTGCGGTTCGTGTGTAGTGGTCATTCACACAATGAAACGCCAATATGCGACGTACAGCATACTTAAGTGAGTTGACTCACGGTGTCGCCGGCGGCGTGAGGGGCCTCCATGATGTAGTTCATTTCCCCGGATTCTCGCCGGCCCACTCCCGCAGCCGCGGGCTCAACTCCACCGTGAAGTCCATGCCGCGCAAGGCATCTGCGGTGACGTCCAAGCCGCGCCTGCGGGCCTCCCAGGCGAAGTCGTCGTAAGCGAGCTCGTCGTCGAGTGCGATGGAATCCGCGTTCGGTTCGCCTGCGGGCCGTTCGTCCGGCTGGAGGCAGGCGCGCACGTCCTCTTCGATCTGCGCGGGCGACGTGAGAGCGCGCAGCGTGGGGCCGGTGGTCGACGACTTCGCTGCGGCGTCGTGCTCCTCCCGTCCGGCGGGGCCGGCGGGCGGACCCGGCCGCGCCACCCGGATCGCCGACTCGGAGAACCCGCGCTCGGTGACCAGGACGGCACGCCCGTCGTCGAGTCGGCAGAACACCAGGATCGAGACGCTCAGCGAGTCATCGGCCGGGCTCTGCCGGGCTCTGCCGGGATCGGCCGTCGGCGTCGAGCAAGCGCGGTGGCGCTTCGAGTTCGCACCACGCGCCGAAGCCGACCACGCGGCTGCGGTCGACGGGGTGCCGACCCGGCGGGCGGTCCCGGTACGCGGCGGGGTCGGGGCCGATCCCCGGATCCTGCATCCACTCCGGCACGCGCGGGCGAACCGCGTCCGGCGATGGCGCCCAGTAGCCCGACCCGTCGGGGTACAGCTCGCTCAGTCCCCGGGATCCCGGTCCGCTGTTCGTTTCCCGGTTCATGCGACCCCGATCGGCGGGGAGAACGGTGAGGCGTCGAAGTGCGGCTCCAGCTGGGCCGCCAGCGCGAGCAGCTGCGCCTCGGAGCCCGCGCGGCCGATGAACTGCACCCCCATCGAGAGCCCGGCGACGGTGGTCAGCGTCGGCACCGCGATGGCCGGCAGCTGGCTGACGTTCACCATCGACGTGAACGGCGTGTACTGGCACTGCAGGCGGTAGTCGGTGTCGCCGTCGTGCGGGGCGCCCGCGTCCCCGGTGAAGTAACCCACGGGTGGGGGCGTGCTCGCCATCGCCGGCGTCAGCACGACGTCGTACGCGCCCCACTGCGTCCGGAAGTCCCGGGCGATGCCCAGCAGGATGTTGGCGGCAGAGCGGGTCGTCGCCTCGTCGCGCGCGAGGGCGGCGGTGCGGAAGTCGCGGGCGAGCACGCCGAGTCTGGCCTCCGCGCCCGCGCCGAGCGGAATGTCCGTCAGGCCCGAGGTCCAGGTCGTGTAGAAGGAGTCGGGGTAGCGCGGGTCGTAGGCCATTCGGGCCTCCTCAACCTCGTGCCCCGCCGTCTCCAGGGCCGTGACGGCCGCGTCAAGCGCCTCACGGGACTCGGGGGAGAGGCTGATCGGGTAGGCGGACTCGAAGGGGCTCGCCGTCGAGACGCCGACGCGCAGTGGGCGCCCGGTCCGCGGGCCCGGATCGTTCCGGTCGTCCTGAGCCCGCAACACCGGGGCGAAGCGGCCCGGGTCGTGAGAGAGGGCGGCCTCCTCGAAGCGGCCCGCGCCGCTGGGGCGGCTCGAGCCCATGAGGGCGTCGAACAGGGCCCCGGCGTCGGCGGCGTCGCGGGCGATCGGACCGGAGACCGCCATGCGCGGCGCGTTCGTGCGCGTCACGTAGAACGCCCCGGCCCGCTTCTCGGCGTCCGGGTCCAGTGCGCGCGCCGCGCGCAGGTCCGCCGGCACGACGCCGTATCCCGGCTTGAGTCCGACCAGCCCGCACGCCGAGGCCGGGATGCGGATGCTGCCGCCGGCGTCGGATCCGATCGCGCCCGGCAGCATACCCGCCGTGACGGCCGCCGCGCTGCCGCCGCTCGAGCCGCCCGAGGTCAGCGTCGGGTCCAGCGGATTCCGTGATGGCGGGGAGATGAGATTCTCCGAGTAGCAGGCCAGGCCAAATTCCGGGACCTGCGTCTTGCCCAGACTCACCGCTCCGTGCGCGTGGATCTGGTCGACGACAGCGGAGTTCGCTTCCGCGACGACCGGTTCGAACGCAGCGGTCCCGCGCATCGTCGCCACCCCGGCGACATCCCACAGGTCCTTCCAGGCGACCGGGACCCCGTGCAGGGCACCGAGCCGGGCGCGTCGGGCGGCGGCCGGAGCGGACGCCCACGAGCGGTCCAGCCGCGCCGCCGTCGTCATCGCGAGATCCGCGGTGACCTTTACGAAGGCGCCGAGCTCCGCGTTGGAGTCGGCAATGCGGTCTAGGTGGGCGGCCGCCGCCTCGCGGGCGGAGAGTTCTCCCGAGAGCACGGTCTCGCGCAACTGGCGGACCGTGTATTCCTCGATGTGCATGTTCGCTCCGTCGGTTCGCGTACTCGGGTGTCCAGTGCGAGCGTAAACCTTCCGCGTCCTGAGGCGCACCCGCTATAGGCTGGGGCGGATGCCATGTCATGCCATGACATGCCTGGCATGCCTGCCGTCGATCGCGACGGCGCCGATGCGAAAGGAGCAAGTGATGAGTGACTTCGAGACGGTCGAGGTCGGCGAGATCCCGACCGGTGCCCTGGTACTCGACGTCCGCGAGGACTACGAGTGGGTGGCGGGTCACGCCACCGGTGCCGTGCATATTCCGATGAACGAGATCCCGGAGCGCCTCGAGGAGTTGGACCCCGACGCGGACACCTACGTCATCTGCCGGACCGGCGGCCGCTCGGCGCAGGTCGCCGCCTACCTGACTGCGCACGGCTACGTCGCGTTCAACGTCGCCGGCGGTTCCGGCGCCTGGCTTGAGGCAGACCTCCCCCTGACCAGCGAGAACGGCGAAGAACCCACCGTTCGTTAGCTCCACCGCCGGGTGACCGGCCCACGAAAGCGACCACCATGATCTTCACGTACCTGGGCCCGGCGGGCACCTTCACCGAATCCGCACTGCTGCAGGTTCCCGGCGCCGCTGAGGCGGAACGGGTGCCGGCGACGAGCGTGAACAACGCGCTGGACCGCGTCCGCGAGGGCGCGGCTGACGCGGCGATGGTACCGATCGAGAACTCCGTCGAGGGCGGCGTCTCGGCGACGCTGGACTCGATCGCAACGGGCGGAAGCCTGCAGATCGTGGCTGAGGCGCTCGTGCCGATCACGTTCGACCTCGTCGTGCGCGACGGGATCGAGGAGCCGGGGCAGATCAGGACGGTCGCGACCCACGGCCACGCGTGGGCGCAGTGCCGCAGCTGGTCGGAGGCGAACATGCCGACGGCCGAGTTCATCCCGGCCTCGTCGACGGCCGCGGGGGCCCTGTCGATCCTGGACGAGAAATCCGACGTCGACGCCGCGATCTGCTCGCCGCTCGTTGCCCAGGAGAACCCGCTGAAGGTGCTGCGCCACGGCATCGAGGACAACGCCGGTGCGGTCACCCGCTTTGTCCTGGTGCGTCGGCCGGGGTCGATCCCGGAGCCGACCGGCCGGGACAAGACGACTGTCGTCATCCCCCTGCCCGAGGACCGGCCGGGCGGGCTGATGGAGATCCTGGAACAGTTCGCCGCCCGCGGCGTGAACCTCTCCCGCATCGAGTCGCGCCCCACGGGGCAGGGCCTCGGCAACTACTTCTTCTCGGTCGACACGCACGGGCACATCGGGGAGGCCCGCATGGCCGACGCGCTCGCCGGCCTGCACCGGATCAGCCCGAACCTGCGGTTCCTCGGGTCCTACCCTGCGGCCGGCCCGGCGCAGATCGATCCGCCCTCGCTCAAGCGCCACAACACCGACGAGGCGTTCGCCCAGGCGGCTGAGTGGGTGGCGTCGATCCGCGGGGCGGGCAGCTAGAGGAGTCGTTCCTCATCCTTTAACGACGCAGAGCGGAGGGCGCGTCCTGTCGATCGATCAGACGACTGTCGCATCGAAATGGCTACTGGGAAGTTCCGGTGTCGGATGCCTTGCGGGCGTAGCGGTTCCCGCGTTCTCGGTCGATTGGGCATATTCCAGTCACCCGATGGCCTTGGCAGCGGTGACGGCCATGAAAGTTTGTCTTGTCATCCCGCTTGCCGGGACGATCCTCTTCGGCTTTCGTGACCGTCAGATCTTCCTCGGCTTCTTTGCCGCCGTGATCAACATCATCGCCGCCGGCATCATCACCATCTTCACGTGGTTCGCGGTTCCGCCGAGTGCACTGATCGGCGTGTGGCTCCTCCTTGCCGGAGTCCTCTGGGGAGAAGCACGCCCGACCTTGAGGAGGAGACTGCTCTCGGCCGGGTTGTGGACAGTCGTGATCTCGATGATCGTCAGCCTGGCGCTGCTCTCCGTCCCCGGCTACGGGGACTACATCGGTTCCCTCGTCAACCTCGGCCTCGTGGTCTGGTTGGTGCGCTTGAGCCGTAGCCCGGCCACTAGCTGACCGAACGAAGCGGGCCGTGGCGCCCCGTCCCACCCATCGCGCCGCTCAGCAGCGGATGCTCAGGGCCCCGGGTAGCACCTCGACGTCGAGCTCGCGCACGTAGCCGTCCGTGTCGCCGTCGAGCTGCGCGGCGATCGGTTCGTCGCAGATCAGCGAGATCTTCCGGCACTGGGCGAAGTTGACGATCGGGTCGTACGAGCGGCTGCGGACCAGGCCCTTGAGGGCGATCCATCCCCACCCGGCGAGCGATCGCGGGCTCATCACGACGACGTCGAGGACGCCGTCGTCGATCCGCGCGTCCGGGGCGAGCTGCACGCCGCCCTGAAGTCGGCCACAGTTCGCGATCATGACGGAGCGGGTCTTCAGCTCGCGCGCCTCGCCGTCGTCGAGTCGGATCCGGACCGCCTTGCGCGCCCCCGGCATCTTGCGGAATCCCGCCTCCGCGTAAGCGACGGCGCCGAGGCGCGCTTTGAGTTCCGAATCGGTCGCGTCCATCATTTCGGCGTCGAACCCGATGCCCGCGATGACCGCGAACACCTTCGTCTCCTCGCTGCCGTCGTCGCGCACGAGCCGGACCCGGGCGGCGTCGATCTTGCGAACCGTACCGAACAGGGCACCCGCGAGCCATGAGTCGCCGTTATCGACTTCGATGTCCAGGTTGCGCGCCAGCAAATTGCCCGTGCCCAGCGGCAGCAGCGCCATGATCTCCTCGCGCCCGCTCATCACCTCGGCGACCGCGCGCACGGTGCCGTCGCCGCCGCCGGCGATCACGGTGGTGCACCCGTCCGCCAGCGCGGCCCGCGCCATCGCGTAGCCGGGGTCTTCCGCGGTGGTCCTATAGACGGCGGGCGCCGGCCGGCCCGCGTTCGCGCACGCCGCGTTGAGCTGGTCAAGTGCCAGCGCCGCGCCCTTCTTCGAAGGATTCAGGACGACGCCGATGCGCTCGCCGTCGCGTTGGGTCTCCGGAGCCTCATCCTCGATGCGGCTGAGCCGGGTCCTGAGGGCGCGAACGGAGACCAGAGCGACGACGGCGACGACCACCGCGACGATCACGAGCAAAAGGGCGAGGATCTCAAGATACATAGTGCACTCAGAGTAGCCGGGTTCGATACCCTGTACGTGTGATCGACGTAAAAGAACTCGTAGAGAATCCAGACGTATTCCGTGCCTCGCAGCGTGACCGCGGTGCGGACGAGTCCCTCGTGGACCAGATCATCGCGGCGGACGTCTCCCGCCGCGAGTCGATCGCCTCCTTCGAGTCCCTGCGTGCGGAGCAGAAGGCCTTCGGCAAGAAGGTCGCCCAGGCCAAGGGTGAGGAGAAGCAGGCGCTGCTGGCCGAGGTTAAGGAACTGGCCGCCCAGGTCAAGGCCGCCGAAGCCGCCGCGGACGCGGCGCAGACCGAGCTGAGCTCCCTCCAGCGGGCCTTCCCCAACCTGGTCTCCGCGGGCGTTCCGGCCGGCGGCGAGGACGACTTCTCCGTCGTCAAGCACGTCGGCACGCCCCGTGACTTTGCCGCGGAGGGCTTCGAACCGCGCGACCACCTCGAGATCGCCGAGCTGATCGGCGCGATCGACATGGAGCGCGGTGCCAAGGTCTCCGGGTCGCGTTTCTACTTCCTCAAGGGCGTCGGCGCCCGCCTCGAGATCGCCCTCATGAACATGGCGCTCGACCTGGCCCTGCAGAACGACTTCACGCCGATGATCACGCCGACCCTGGTGCGCCCGGAGACGATGCAGGGGACCGGCTTCGATGTCGCCCACGACGATGAGATCTACCGCCTCGAGCGCGACGACCTGTACCTGACGGGCACCTCCGAGGTGGCGCTCGCGGGCTACCACGCCGACGAGATCATGGACCTCTCCGCGGGTCCGCAGCGCTACGCCGGCTGGTCCTCGTGTTACCGCCGCGAGGCCGGTTCGGCGGGCAAGGACACCCGCGGCATCATCCGCGTGCACCAGTTCAACAAGCTGGAGATGTTCATCTACACCTCGCTCGAGAACGCCGAGGCCGAGCACGCGAAGATGCTCGCCTGGGAAGAGGAGATGCTCGCCAAGGTCGGCCTGCCGTACCGCGTGATCGACACGGCCGCCGGCGACCTCGGTATGAGTGCGGCCCGCAAGTTCGACTGCGAGGCCTGGGTCCCGACGCAGGGCAAGTACCGCGAGCTGACCTCGACGTCGAACTGCACCACGTTCCAGGCGCGCCGCCTGAACATCCGCGAGCGCCAGGTCGGCGCTGACGGCAAGCCGGGCAAGACGCGCCCCGTGGCCACGCTGAACGGCACGCTGGCCACGACGCGCTGGATCGTCGCGATCCTCGAGCAGCACCAGAACGCCGACGGTTCCGTCACGGTCCCCGAGGCCCTGCGCCCGTACCTGGGCGGCCTGGAGACCCTCCCGGTCCTGTAGCCGGATACGCCCCCGACGGCTCTGCCCTTATCGCGAAACCATGCCGTTGTAGCGGCAGAGTTTCGCGATACGGGCAGAGCCACCGGTCGCCGGCAGTCCACCGGCCGCCGCGAGCCGTCGCCGGCCGGGCGTCCGTCCAGTGTTCGCCCGGCGCGTCAGTCGAGCGCCCGCAGCGCCAGCCAGACGTTCGCCCGCCCGTCGAAACCGGCCAGGGACTGCCCCAGCACGCGCTCGATCAGCGAGATCCGCGCCTTGAGCGTGTGCCGGTGCACCCCGAGCTCGCGCGCCGCCGGCTCCCACTGGCCGTTGTGCTCGAGCCACACCCGCAGCGCCCCGGTCAGGTCCGTCGCGTTGGCGTCGTCGTGCCGGGTCAGCGGGTCCAGGAGCGAGCGCGCCACGTCACGGGCGCGCTGCTCGGGCAGCAGGTCGGCCATGTCCGACGCGGCGATCTCGGAGAACGTCGCGCTCGGTTCGTCGCGCGCGCGGGCCCGCTCGCACGCGGCCCGCGCCTGCCGCAGTCCGGCTGACAGATCGGCGTAGGCGTGCGGGTCGGAGACTCCGACCCGATCCGCGTACGTCCCGGCGAGCCGCCGCACGGTCGCCGCGGTCTCCGCCTCCGCGGTCAGCACGACGACGCCGTCCTCCTCGCGCCCGGCGAAGAGGCTTCCGGGGTGAGTGCTCATGCGGTCCTCGAGCCAGTCGCGGAGCCGGTCGAGGCGGGCCTCGGGCACCTCGAGTTGCAGCACGTGCACCGGCTCGGGGGGAAGCGGCGACTTCATGCGCTGCGCGATGTCCTTCACGAGCCGCACGTCGCCGGCCGTCAGCGCGGCCAGCAGCCCGGTGCGCAGTGCCGCGCGGGAACGCGTGAGTGACCGGCTCTGCTCGAGCGCCAGGCCCACGAGCGCGATGACGCTCGAGACGACCGTGCGCGCGGCCTGATCGAGGCCGCCGATGCCGGGCGCACCGCCCAGGACCAGGACCCCGCGCAGCTCGCCCCGGCGGCCGATGGTCTGGAAGGTGAGCGAGACGTCGTCGTGCTCGGCGGTCGAGCTCGAGCGCTGGCCGCGAGCGAGCAGCCGTTCGACCTCGGATTCGACGATCACGGCCAGGGCCGGCTCGCCCACGGTGGTGGAGCCCGGGCCGGTGAGATGCGCACGCCGGCCGTCGGCGTCGAACAGTGCCACCCACGAACCGAGCTGGCGGGCGAGCTCGGAGAGGCAGGATTCCAGCCCGTCGGTGCGCAGCGCCGCGAAGGAGATGGCGCGCTGGGCGCTGAGCGCCCAGTTCTCGCGCGCGTGACGGGATGCGGCGACGCTGTCGGCGACGTGGTGGATCACGGCGAGGAACGGAACCCGGTAGGGGACCTCGAAGAGGGGAAGGCCCGCTTCGTCGCACGCGCGAAGCAGGGGATCGGGCACGCTTTCGCGCAGGACCCCCAGGCCGAAGCCGAGCCCGACGATCCCGTGCTCGAGGAGGCGGGCGACGTACTCCGTGTACGGGACGGGTTCGTCGCTGCGGAACTGCGCGCCCGTGGTCAGCAGGGCGTTGCCGGCGCTGAGGAATGGCGTCGGATCCGCGAGGTCGGAGCTGGCCACCCATGTCAGCGGCTCGTCGAGCGACGAGTCGTCTGCGGGCCGGGTGCGCAGCCGCAGGCCGAGGTTCGAGTCCTTGATGAGGGTGCGCAGCGTCGCGGTCATGGAACCAGAGTAGCCGGAGCTGCCGATCCGTCGAAGAACGGCGTTAGTTTTCGACGATTCGGCACTGCCAATGTGGCGCGGATGACCCTACGCTCGAAGAAAGAAGTACGACGACGTGCCGACGGCGCGCCGACCACCCCACGCTATGAAAGGGACAAGAGCATGACTGCAGTTCCCACCGCCGCCATCAAGGGCGGCCCCTCCCTGCCGCAGAAGCGCGAGCTCGTCACTGAGATCCCCGGTCCGCGTTCGCGCGAACTGATGGAGCGCAAGCTGAACTCCGTTTCCGCCGCTGTGGGAACCACTCTGCCGGTGTTCGCCGAGGCGGCCGGAGCCGGCGTCGTCGTCGACGTCGACGGCAACTCCCTGATCGACCTGGGCTCCGGCATCGCCGTGACCGGCGTCGGCAACAGCGCCCCGCGCGTCGTCGAGGCCGTCCAGCGCCAGGTCGAGCAGTTCACGCACACGTGCTTCATGGTCACCCCGTACGACTCCTACGTGGAGGTCGCCGAGGCCCTGAACCGCCTGACCCCGGGCGACCACGCCAAGCGCACCGCGCTGTTCAACTCGGGTGCCGAGGCCGTCGAGAACGCGGTCAAGATCGCCCGCACGTACACCAAGAAGCAGGCCGTTGTGGCCTTCGACCACGCCTACCACGGCCGCACGAACCTCACGATGGCGATGACGGCGAAGAACATGCCGTACAAGCACGGCTTCGGGCCGTTCGCCTCCGAGGTCTACCGCGCCCCGATGTCGTACCCCTACAAGGACGGCGAGCTGACCGGCCCCGAGGCCGCGAAGCGCGCGATCTCCGTGATCGAGAAGCAGGTCGGCGCCGAGAACCTGGCCGCCATCGTGATCGAGCCGATCCAGGGCGAGGGCGGCTTCATCGTCCCGGCCGACGGCTTCCTCGCGACCCTGACCGAGTGGGCCGCCGCCAACGGCGTCGTCTTCATCGCCGACGAGGTCCAGACGGGCTTCGCCCGCACCGGCGCCATGTTCGCGTGCGACCACGAGGGGATCGTCCCCGACCTGATCGTCACGGCCAAGGGCATCGCCGGCGGCCTGCCGCTCTCCGCGGTCACCGGCCGCGCCGAGATCATGGACGCCCCGCACGCGGGCGGCCTCGGCGGCACCTACGGCGGCAACCCGATCGCGTGCGCCGCGGCGCTCGCCACGATCGAGACCTACGAGCAGGACGGGCTCATCGAGGCCGCCCGCGAGATCGAGAAGACCATCAAGGGCCGCTTCACCGAGCTGGCTCAGCGCGACGGCCGCATCGGCGACGTCCGCGGCCGCGGCGGCATGATCGCGATCGAGCTCGTCGACGCTGAGACCGGCGAGCCCGACGCGGCGCTGACCGGCACGGTCGCCAAGGCCGCCCACGCCGCCGGCGTGATCGTGCTGACGTGCGGCACTTACGGGAACGTCTTCCGTTTCCTGCCGCCGCTGAACATCCCCATCGACCTGCTCAACGAGGGCCTCGACGTCGTCGTGGAAGCACTGGAGAACGCCAAATGACCATCACGACCGAGACCACCGCGAGCGCGGCCGAGCGCGAGCTGCTCGCCCGCGTGCCCACCGGCCTCTACATCGACGGCGCCTGGGTCGCGACCGAGGCGACGATCGACGTGCAGGACCCCGCCACGGGTGAGGTCATCGCGCAGATCGCCGACGCCGACGTCGAGCACGGCGTGGCAGCCCTCGACGCGGCCGTCGCCGCGCAGGCCGCCTGGGCCGCGACGGCCCCGCGCAAGCGTTCGGACATCCTCCGCCGCGCCTTCGATCTGCTGCAGGAGCGCCGCGAGGACTTCGCGCTGCTCATGTCGATCGAGATGGGCAAGCCGCTGGCCGAGGCCAACGGCGAGGTCACCTACGGCGGCGAGTTCCTGCGCTGGTTCTCCGAGGAGGCCGTGCGCATCGGCGGCCGCTACGGGTCCACCCCCGAGGGCACCGGCCAGATGGTCGTCTCCCAGCGCCCCGTCGGCCCGTGCTTCCTCATCACCCCGTGGAACTTCCCGCTGGCCATGGCGACCCGCAAGATTGCCCCGGCGCTCGCCGCCGGCTGCACCGTGGTGGTCAAGCCCGCGACGCTCACCCCGCTGACGACCCTCTACTTCGCGCAGCTGCTCGAGGACGCCGGAGTGCCGGCTGGCGTCGTCAACGTGGTCACGACGACGAAGACAGGCGCCGTCTCCTCGCGCATCATCGAGGACGACCGACTGCGCAAGCTCAGCTTCACCGGTTCCACGGGCGTCGGCCAGAAGCTCATGGAGCAGTCGGCCAAGGGCATTCTGCGCACCTCGATGGAGCTCGGCGGCAACGCCCCGTTCGTCGTCTTCGAAGACGCGGACCTGGACAAGGCGGTCGACGGCGCGATGGCCGCAAAGTTCCGCAACATCGGTCAGGCGTGCACCGCTGCGAACCGGTTCATCGTGCACGAGTCCGTCGCCGACGAGTTCGCCCGTCGCGTCACGGAGCGCGTGAACGCGTTCAAGATCGGCCGCGGCACGGAGGAGGGCGTCGCGATCGGCGCGCTCATCGACGCCAAGGCCGTGGCGAAGGCGGACGAACTGGTGGGCGACGCCGTCGAACGCGGCGCCACCGTCCTGACCGGGGGCGAGGTGCTGCCCGGACCGGGCACGTTCTACGCCCCGACCGTGATCACCGGCGTCACCGCCGACGCGAAGATCCTCTCCGAGGAGATTTTCGGACCCGTGCTCGCGATCGCCACCTTCTCCACCGAGGAGGAGGGCGTCGCCCTGGCCAACGACACCGAGTACGGCCTGGCGTCCTACGTCTTCACCGAGGATCTGGACCGCGGCCAGCGCATGATCGAGGCGCTGGAGACCGGCATGATGGGCCTGAACATCGGCGTCATGTCCAACGCGGCGGCCCCCTTCGGCGGCGTCAAGGCCTCCGGCATCGGCCGCGAGGGCGGCTCCGAGGGCATCCACGAGTACCTCTCCACCAAATACACGCTGATCCCGAACAGCTGAACCGGGAAGCGGGGCCGTCCCGGCGCACGCGCCGCGGCGGCCCCGCGCCATCTCAGGAGTAGAACAAGAATGACTGACATCACCCGCGACGTTGTGATCGTCGGTGCCGGAGTCTCCGGCCTGACCGCAGCGAACGAACTCGTCAAGGCCGGAAAGACCGTCGCCGTGCTCGAGGCCCGCGACCGCGTCGGCGGCCGCCTCTGGACCCGTGAGATCGACGGCGCGATGCTGGAGATCGGCGGCCAGTGGGTCTCGCCGGACCAGGACGCGCTGATCGGCACCCTCGAGGACCTGGGACTCGAGACGTACTCGCGCTACCGCGAGGGCGACAGCGTCTACATCGACGCCGATGGCGCCCTGACGACCTTCACGGGCGAGATCTTCCCGGTCTCCGCCGAGACGCAGCGCGAGATGGAGCGCCTCATCGGCGTCCTGGACGAGCTCGTCGCCGAGATCGGCATCGCCGCCCCGTGGGACCACCCGCGCGCCAAGGAACTCGACACGATCACCTGGAAGGCGTGGCTCGAGGCTCAGACCGAGGACCAGGAGGCACGCGACAACATCGGCCTCTTCATCGCCGAGGCCATGCTGACCAAGCCTTCCCATGCGATCTCCGCCCTGCAGGCGATCCAGATGGCCGCTTCCGCCGGCAGCTTCACGCACCTCGTCGATTCCGATTTCATCCTCGACAAGCGCGTCGTCGGCGGCCTGCAGTCGGTCCCGATCGCGCTCGCGGAGAAGCTCGGCGGCGACGTGTTCCTGAACCAGCCGGTGCGCCGCATCGAGCACGACGACGATTCTGTCACCGTGGTCGCCGACGGCATGACGGTCTCGGCGAAGCGCGTCATCGTGGCCGTGCCGCCGAACCTGTACTCGCGCATCGACTTCCAGCCGGCCCTGCCGCGCCGTCAGCACCAGATGCACCAGCACCTCTCGCTGGGCCTGGTCATCAAGGTGCACGCCGTCTACGACCGCCCGTTCTGGCGCGAGGCGGGCCTCTCGGGGACCGCGTTCAGCCCGTATGAGACCGTGCACGAGGCCTACGACAACACGAACCACGGCGATTCCAAGGGAACGCTCGTGGGCTTCGTCTCCGACGAGACCGCCGACGGACTGTTCGAGCTCAGCGAGGAGGAGCGCAAGCACCGCATCCTCACCTCGCTCTCGCACTACTACGGCGAGCAGGCGCTCACCCCTGAGGTCTACTACGAGAGCGACTGGGGCACCGAGGAGTGGACCCGCGGCGCGTACGCGGCCAGCTTCGACCTCGGCGGCCTCAGCCGCTACGGCGCTGATCTGCGCACGCCGGTCGGCGTCATCCACTGGTCTTGCTCCGACCTCGCCGCCGAGGGCTTCCAGCACGTCGACGGCGCCATTCGCGTCGGTCGCGAGACCGCGGCGGTCATCGCCGACGAGCTGAACGCTTAGCGATGCCGAGGCCCGGCCGGCGCACGCGCGCCGGCCGGGCGTCGTCGTTCCCGCACCCGCGGACCGCGACCGATACGACACGGAAGAAGAGACTCTGATGAAGATCCTCGTGGGCTACACCCACACGGCCGGCGGGGCCGATGCCCTGCGGCTCGGCACCCAGCTCGCGCAGGCCTTCGACGCGCCGCTCGAGATCGCCATGGTGGTCACGGGCGACGCCGGCGGGCTGCGGCACGTGCGGGACACGGCCGCCGGCTGGCTGGCGGAGGCGCTCGCTGCCGTGCCCGAGGGCGTGGCCGCGAGCACTCACCTGGAGTTCGCCGAGTCGGCCGCCGCGGGGCTGCTGGGAGCGAGCCGGAATCTCGGAACGACCCTGATCGTGGTCGGAGGCCGGGAGCGCTCGGGCAGCGTCAGCAACGCCCTGCTGCACGCCTCCCGTGTGCCCGTTGCCGTGGCTCCGGCAGGGCATGCCGATGCGGACCCGGCCCCGCTGCGCCGGGTGACGGCCGCCGTCGGGCTGCGCCCCGGTGCCGAGGCCGTGATGCGCGCCGGCGTCCTGTCGGCGCAGCGCGCCGGTGCCGACCTGCGGGTCCTCTCCCTCGTGACGCTCGACGCCCGCGCGCTCGGCTCCGAGGCGGAGGGCGAGGCCCTCGCCGCCGCGCACGGGGACCGGGTGCGTGCCTTCGTGCGCGAAGTGTCGCCCGACGGCCTCGCGCCCGAAGTCGCCGTCGCCGCGGGGCGCAGGATCGAGGACGCCGTGCGTCGCGTGGAGTGGGAGGACGGGGAGATCGTGCTCGTCGGCTCCTCCCGGCTCGCGAGCCTCGGGCGGACCTTCCTGGGCAGCACCGCCGGCAAAATGCTGCGGGCCCTGCCCGTACCCCTGGTCATCGTCCCCCGGGACATGGAACCGACTTTCGAGGACAAGGAACCCACATCATGAGCGATGCGACGGCGCAAGGGCGCACCGACGCCTCCGAGCAGTCCGGCGAGACCGGCGGACTGAGCAAGAAGGGCCTCAGCGCCGGATCGGTCGGCCTCATCGGCGCGATCGTCATCGGCGTCTCCTGCATCGCCCCGGCCTACACGTTCACCGCGGCCATCGGGCCGACGGCGTCGGCGGTCGGGCTGCAGGTGCCCGCGATCATCCTGGCGGGCTTCATCCCGATGCTCCTGGTGGCTTTCGGCTACCGCGAGCTCAACCGGTCCATGCCGGACAGTGGTACGTCCTTCACGTGGGCGACGCGCGCGTTCGGTCCGTGGATCGGCTGGCTCGGCGGCTGGGGGCTGATCGCCGCAACCATCCTGGTGCTCTCCAACCTGGCTGGCGTCGCCGTCGACTTCCTCTATCTGCTCATCGCGCAGATCTCCGGTAACGCCGGCATCGCCGATCTGGCGGCGAATCCGTTCATCAACGTCATCACGTGTCTGGCCTTCATGGCTGCCGCGACGGCGATCTCCTACCGCGACATGCAGACGACCCAGCGCGTCCAGTACCTGCTGGTGGGCTTCCAGATCCTCGTGCTCATCGTTTTCGCGATCGCGGCTATCGTGCACGTGGCCAACGGCAGCGGGTACGACCCGGAGCCGATCGCCCTCGAATGGTTCAACCCGTTCGCCGTCGACTCCTTCTCCGCGGTCGCGGCCGGCCTGTCCCTGTCGATCTTCATCTTCTGGGGCTGGGACGTCACGCTGACGATGAACGAGGAGACCGAGGGGTCGGCGACGACGCCGGGCCGCGCCGCGACGCTCACGGTCCTGATCATCGTGGGCCTGTACCTGCTGCTGTCGGTGTCGCTCATCGCCTTCGCGGGCGTCGGCACGGGGGAGTACGGGCTCGGCAACGAGTCCATCCAGGAGAACGTCTTCTTCCACCTCTCGCACCTGGTGCTCGGGCCGTTCGCGTGGCTCGTCTCGCTGGCCGTGCTCTCGAGCTCGGCCGCCTCGCTGCAGTCGACGTTCGTCTCCCCGGCGCGCACCCTGCTGGCCATGGGCCACTACGGGGCGATCTCCCCGAAGTTCGCCCGCGTCAGCCCGCGTTTCTTCACCCCCGGTTACGCGACGATCGTCTCCGCCGTCGTCGCCTCGGTGTTCTACGCGGTCATGCGCTTCGTCTCCGAGAACGTCCTGTGGGACACCATCACCGCGCTCGGCATGATGATCTGCCTGTACTACGGCATCACGGCGTTCGCGAGCGTCTGGTACTTCCGCCGCACCTACACCCGCTCGGTGCGGAACTTCGTGTTCCAGCTGCTCTGCCCGGGCATCGGCGGCCTCATCCTGATCGTGCTGTTCTTCACGACCATCATCGACAGCATGGATCCGGCCTACGGCTCCGGCTCGAGCATCTTCGGCGTCGGTCTGGTATTCGTGCTCGGCATGGTCGTGCTGGGCCTCGGCGTCGCGCTGATGATCGTGCAGTACGTCCGGCGCCCCGCGTTCTTCCGCGGCGAGACGCTCACGAAGGCCGCCGAGAACTGAACTACCCGCCGGCGGGCTACCGGGCGGAGACCTCGATGATGCTCGTCGAGCCGGAGACCTCGTTGCCGACGACGAGCAGCGGGGACCCGGACGACGAGTCCGCCGCCGAGATGAACGCGATGGACTCCGGGCCGAGGTCGCCGGCGGCCGCCAGGGTCTCGGCCGGGTCGGCGCCGTCGTCAATCGCCTTCTCGGCGTTGACCGAGAAGTCGCGGTTGTTCACGTAGGTGACGAACTCGCTCGACGCCGGTTCGGTGACGTCGTAGACCATGACGCCACCGACGCGCTCGAGGCCGATGAACGCGTACGTGAGGCCGTCGACCTCGCCGAGGGCGACGGCCTCCGGCTCGGGCCCCTTGTCGTCGGAGCGCGCGTCGAATTTGGTCTCGCCGTGGTTCGAGTTGAAGTGTTCCGGCACGGCCTCGGCGAGGATCCGCTCGAACTCCTCACCCGAGTCGAAGACGAGGTCCCCGTCTCCGTCGACGATGGAGAATCCGCGGCCACCGAACCCGTAGAGGGTCTCGAAGCAGGAGCCGTCGTCGCTCAGGCCATCCGCCGTCGTCACCTTGAGCCGGCCCAGATTCTCATCCGAGGTGAGCTCGTCGAGGCCCATCCCCGCCTCGGCGGCCACGGACGCGCAGACCGGTGCCAGACCGTCGTCGCCGAGGTCCTTGACGCGGACCTCCTCGGAGAAGCCGTCCCAGTCCCGGGTGTCGCCTTCGTTGGCCGTGACCGTGTAGTCGGTCCCGGAGCGCCGGAACGTCGCGATCGAGTCCGGCTGCCGGAAGCTCTGCACGGGCCAGGTGGCCAGGTTCACCGCGTCGTCCTTGTCGGAGGCGTCGAAGGCGACGTTGTTGTGATCGACGGTGCCCAGCGGCAGGAGGTCCGTGAACTTTCCGGACTTGATGTTCAGCACTGCCAGGGCGTTGGCCTCCTGCAGAGAGACGTACGCGGTCACGCCGCCGGGTGAGACGGAGATGTACTCGGGCTCGAGGTTCTCGGAGACCGGGAACTCCGGGGTGCCCGTCCCCGCGTCCTCGCGGCCGCCGAAGATGCGCACGCCGTCCGGCACGGAGTCCTCGAAAGCGTGGAAGTCGGCTTCGGCGACCTGCCGCTGGGAGACGGCACCGCGAAGGCCGTTGCCGCCACCCGTCCTGCCGCGGACGGCGTCGTCGATGGTCTTCGGCAGGGTCACGATCGAGACCGTGCCCTCCGGGTCGATGCTGTAGTCCTCGGCGGGTTCGCCCTCGTTGGCGACGAGCGCGGTCTTCCCGTCGCCGGTCACCGCGACCATGTCGGGCAGGTGGCCGACGCGCACGGCGCCGAGGATCGTGGGCGTCTCGCCGTTCGCGTCGAAGTACAGCAGCCAGCCGGCGTCGGTCTTCGTCGGCGATTCGACGGCGGCCAGGCCCAGGCCGTCCCCGCGGACCGCCACGGAGTTGGCGACGGCGCCCGCCGGGATCACGGACCCGTCGGCGGCGGTCACTCCGGCCGCGGACACCTCGTAGAGTTTGCGCGGGTCTGCCGGGTCGGCGACGTCGAGGATTTCGACGGCGCCCGCGTCCGCATTGACGATCATCACGCGCTGCGCGCCGGGGTAGTGGGCGACAACCTCGGCGGCCCCCGTGTCGAAGGTCCCGGTCGCGTAGGAGCCGAGCGGCGTGAGCGACAGGCGCGCGCCCTCGGCCGAGTGCTCGACGGCGCCCGCGACGGCGGGTGAGGCGTCGGGCGGGGCGGCGGCCGCCGTCGTGCCGAGAAGGCAGGCGATCGCGGCGACGGCGCCGATGGAGGTGAGACGGGGGTGGTTCACGGCGGGCTCCCGGGCTGGGTCGGCGGCATGTTCCCCGCGAGACTACGGACCCGAAACCGTCCGCCGGCGAGCAGGAGGTGACGGGCCGGTGAACGGCCGCGGATTTTCCGGCGTTCGGCCAGTCTCGAATCGCGGGGCGGGCGAGTCAGTGGTTGACTGGATCCATGAACAGCAAGATGATCTGCCTGGACGTCGACGGGACCCTCGTGAATCACGAAGGGCACATGAGTCAGGCGGTACGCGAATCCGGGCGGGCCATCGTCGACGCCGGGCACACCGTGGTGATCTCCACCGGGCGCTCGCTCGGGGCAACGCTTCCGATTGTGGAACTGCTCGGCGTCGAGCACGGGTACGCCGTCTGCTCCAACGGAGGTGTGACCCTGCGCATCGACACGTCCCTGCCGGACGGGTACGAGGTGATCGACCGCCGCACGTTCGACCCGGCCCCCGCGCTGCGGGCCATCCGGCAATCCCTGCCGACCGCGAAGTACGCGCTCGAGGACGATGAGGGCAATTTCCTCTCGACCGAGCGCTTCCAGGACGCGAGCTTCGGTGTCGAGGCCAAGGGCGTGAGCATCAACGAGATGATGCGCGCGACGGCGACGCGCCTCGTGGTGTTCTCCACGGACTCGACCGCCGAGGAGTTCGGCCATGCCGTCCGCACCCTCGGGCTCGAGGGCGTGACCTACTCCGTGGGTTGGACCGCGTGGCTCGACATCGCCGCCGAGGGCATCAACAAGGCGACCGCCCTCGAGGCGCTGCGCGCCAAGCTCGGCGTCGCCCCGGAGGCGACCCTTGCCGCCGGCGACGGCCGCAACGACATCGAGATGCTCGCCTGGGCCCACCGCGGCGTGGCCATGGGCCAGGCACCCGACGAGGTCAAGGGAGCCGCCGACGAGGTCACCGCCCCCGTCGAGCAGGACGGCCTGGCCATCGTGCTCAACGGACTCCTCGACGACCGGGCCGCCCTGCGCTAACTCCGCCGCGCAGCCCACTCGGTCAGTGCCGCCCGCACGAACTTCGCGCCGGCCTCGCCGCCGTAGTTGGCCGCGAACCGCGGGTCCGCGACGTACATGTCGGCCAGCCCCAGGATGTACCCGGTGTCCGGTTCGCCGCCGGCGCCGGGCGTGCCCGGGATGCCGGAGAGCCACGCGACGTGCCGGGCCGCGAGATCCTGCGCCCGATCCGAACCCGGCTCCGTCCCGGCCTCGGCCGCCGCAGCCCAGTCGGCGCCGAGCTGCCCCGTCCGCTCCTGCCAGTCGGCGCGCTCCGCCTCGCCCATCGATCGCCACCAGGCGTCCGACGCCTTGTACGCGTCGGCGCCCCAGCGCTCGGTGACCTCGTCCTTGTATTCCGTGTGGTCGAACCCGTCGAACATGTTCTCCGCCATGAGCTCGCCACCTCCTTCCAGTGTTTTCAGCGTGTCCTCGACCGCCGCGATCTGCCGCGCCAGCCGTTCCTGCTCGCCCCGCAGCGCCGTCAGGTGCGTGCGCAGGGCGCCCGCCTGCGGTTCCGGGTACGACGACGGCGCTTCGCCCGTCGCGTCGAGGATCTCCTTGATCGCCGGCAGGGGCAGGCCGAGCTGCCTGAACAGCAGGATCCGCTGTAGGCGCAGCAGGGCCGCGTCGTCGTAGTACCGGTACCCGTTGTGCCCGACGCGCGAAGGCGTCAGGAGGCCGACGTCGTCGTAGTGGCGCAGGGTGCGACTGGTCGTCCCGGTGAGCCGGGCGACCTCGTTGATCGCATAATCGCCGTGTCGCATGGCGCTCCCTCCTTCCTCGCGGCGGGCCCGTTCGGGCGGGCTGCACACCACGCTAGAAGTTGACGTTACGTCAAGGTCAAGGCCGCGTCGTGGACCGGTCGTCTACAGGACGCCGCCGGTCGCCCGGCACCTCTTGTCGTGGAGGGCCGGGGCACCTAGATTTGATCTATGGGAGGCCGAGCAGGACGGCACCCGACAGTGCTCCGCACTCTGTTCGCAGGTGCCCTTGCAGGGACGCTCATGGCGTCTCTGGCTAGCTGCCGTCCGGCCGATGGGGCCGACGATGAGGACAAGCTTCCGGTCCCGCACCAGAGCTTCGTCACCCGACCGGACCTCGCGCCGCCCGAAGTGAGCATCACCCGGCACGGGGACGGTGCCTCGGAGCACCATGTCTTCCTGACCCCGAAATTCAGGACGGACACCCCGGTCGATGGTGCGGTGATCGTGGCCGCCGACGGACAGCTGGTCTGGATGCGCGCCGTCGACGGGGACGAGCCGGGCAACAACCTGTTCGATCTCCGCGTGCAGGAGTACCTCGGAGAGCCGGTGCTCACGATGTACGAGGGAACCAACGAGCGCGGCCGGGGCAATGGGGAGGTCCTCATCCTCGACGAGACCTACACCGAGATCGCGCGCGTCACCACTGGTGGTTCCCTGCCGCCGGGGCACGCCGATTTCCACGACACGGCCATCACCGGCGACGGGACCATGCTCATCGCCGCCTACGAGCCCGTGCCGGCGGATCTCTCCTCCGTGGGCGGGCCCGCCGACGCCTACGCTGAGGACGCCGTGATCCAGGAGATCGACATCGCCACCGGCGAAGTGCGTTTCGAGTGGAGCGCCCTGGACCACGTACCCGTGGCGGAGACCATGGTCGACTTCCAGGAGAAGAAGGCGGAGCTGGAGGAGGAGGCGGAGGAAGTGGAGAAGGACGAGGAGTTCAACGAGCTCGGCACCGAGGAGAAGCCGTTCGACTACTTCCACATCAACTCCGTCACCGAAGATGGGGACGGAGCCCTGCTGGTCTCGGCCCGGCACACGAACGCCGTCTACAAGTTGGACCGGGACACCGGGCGGGTGGTCTGGACCCTGGGCGGGTCCGCCAGCGATTTCGAGCTGGGTGAGGGGGCCGAATTCACCTGGCAGCACGACGCCCAGCGGTCGGCGGACGGAACGCTGACGCTGCTGGACAACCACGCCCACGGCGCGGACGACGACGAATCCTCCCGCGGGCTGCGCCTGGCGCTGGACGAATCCGCGATGACCGCCGAGGTGGTCACCGAATACCTCCCGCCGGAGGAGCGGATCGCCGGGAGCCAGGCAAATGCTCAGGAACTGCCCGGCGGCAACATGCTGATCGGCTGGGGGCAGAAGCCCTTCTACTCCGAGTACACCCGCGACGGCGAGATCCTGTACGACGCGTGCCACGGCGACGCCTGCCGCGGTGAAGAGTTCGGGGGCGGCGGCGCCAGCTATCGCGCCTACACCTTCGAGTGGGAGGGTCGCCCGGCGGCGCCGCCGGACGTGGTGGTGCAGGACGACGACGAACGCACCGCCTACGTCTCCTGGAATGGCGCTACGGAGGTGGCGCAGTGGCGCCTGCTCGCGGGTGAGGACGAGGCCGGCGCCACGGAGGCGGCCGTCGTCGACCGCGAGTCATTCGAGACGGCGATCCCCGTGCCTGAAGGCGCGCTCTATGTGTCCGTCGAGGCCCTGGACGTCAACGGCGAGGTCCTCGGCACCGCTACGCCCGACGGATAAGGGGTCACCCAGCGGCGAGGAGCAGTGCGCCCACCGTCCCGGCGATTCCGACCACCAGCAGGGCGCCAAGGGCGACGATCCCGACGGCCAGGCCGCCCAGCCGCTTGACGTCCCGGTGCACCGTCGGGGCGAAGGGCAGCGGCCGCTTGACGTCCCGGTCGCCGGTGCTGCGGTGCGCCGCGGTGCGGATGCGCCCCTCGAGGCCGGCGCGGCGCGGGCCTGGCAGAGCGAGGTGGCGTGCGGAGGCGAGCGGGCTCGGGCCCGCGTCGAGCGCTGGGTTGAGAGTCATGGCGTCCTTCGGTTCCGGTGGGTCCCCGTCCTCTTAAAGGCGGACGGGCCGGAAACGTGACGCGGATTCGGCGGATATCTTCTGCGCGGGTCAGGCGGCGAGGCGGAGCAGGGCTTCCGCTGCCGGCCGGGCGGCGGCCTCGTCCTCCGCGTGGGCGCGGAGGATCGCCTTCGAGACCGCCTGTGAGGAGATTCCCAGCGCCGCGGCGATGTCCTTCTGCTGGCCGCGCACGCCGGGGACTAGGAGGTCGACGACGGCCCATTCGGCCTGAGTCCGCGCGGCGACGAGCCGGCCGACGAGGCGCAGGACGGCCTCGGCCTGCTCGGCCGCGACCGGGTCGGCGCCGGCAACGGCGAGTGGCAGGCGTTCGCCGGGCTTCAGCGGCGCGGTCGAGGCGCGGGACGTGTCGATGCGCTGGGCGCGCGTGACCGCACGGCGGGCGTGCACGAGCGCGGGCCCGCGAACGTCGTCGAGCGCCTCCGGGAGCGGCTCGTGCAGCGTGCCGGCTCCGAGGCCGACGTTCCAGCGGCGCTGGCGCAGCGCGATCAACACGGCCTCGACCGCGGGCGCGGGCTCAGCGAGGATGCCGATGGCCTCGTCGCCGACCGAACGCTGGAAGGGCAGGGCCGTGGGCAGACCGCTCAGCGCGTGCGTGAGCTCGTCGACGCGGTCGCCCGCCTCACGCGTATCCCGCTGGTTGATCGTCACAACGTACATGCTGGTCAGTATGCCATTGCCGGCAACCCGCCCCCAGGTTCAATTGATACACGATCTTGTGTACCGTTTGGTGTGTGGACACTCTGACGGATACGCATGCGGCGGCCCTGGCACGGCTCGGCTACGCCCTTTCCGATGCCGGTCGGGCGCGCATCCTGATGCGCCTGCGCGGCGGCGAAGCGACGCCGTCGGAGCTCGTGCTGATGCTCGGCGCCAGCAAGCAGGCCGTGTCGAACCAGCTCGCCTGCCTGCGCGGGTGCGGCCTCGTCGTCGCCGAGCGCCGGGGCCGCAACCAGGTCTACCGGCTGACGCAGGCGGCGCTCGCCGACGCCCTCGACGCGCTGGCCGCGCTCACGCTCGACGTCGACCCCGACTGCTGCGGCCCCGCGGGGTGCACGTGCCGATGACGGCGACGCCCGCCACCGCCGCGCCGAGCCCCGCCCGGCGGCTGGTTCTGGCCCGGCGCATCCGCTGGATCGTGGCCGCCACCATCACCTACAACGTGATCGAGGCGGTCATCGCGATCGGCGCCGGGGCCATCGCGTCCTCGAGCGCGCTCATCGGCTTCGGCCTCGACTCGATCGTCGAGGTTCTTTCCGCGGCCGCCGTCGCCTGGCAGTTCGCCGGACCGGACCCGGCCAAGCGGGAGCGGCGGGCACTGCGCCTGATCGCGTACTCGTTCTTCGGGCTGGCCGCCGTCGTCCTGTTCGATTCCGTTCGCTCGCTCGCCGGGTTCGCCGAGGCCGAGCACTCGACTGTCGGCATCGCGCTCGCCGCGGTGAGCCTCGCGATCATGCCCGCGCTGTCGTGGTTCGAGCGCCGCACGGGGCGCGAGCTCGGGTCCGCGTCCGCGGTGGCCGACTCGAAGCAGACTCTGATCTGCTCTTACCTCTCCGCCGTGCTGCTCGTCGGCCTGCTGCTCAACTCCCTGCTCGGCTGGTCCTGGGCCGACCCCGCGGCGGCGCTGGTCATCGCGGCCTTCGCGGTCCGCGAGGGGATCGAGGCCTGGCGTGGCGACGTGTGCTGCACCCCGGTCTCGCAGCTGGTGGCTGAGGACGACGACGCCGCGTGCGCGGACGGGTGCGCGCCGGACTGCGACTGCTGCGCCAGGTGACCTCCCGGTCCTGACCCGTCGAACGGGCCGAACGTGCGCCGGCGCCGTGTCAAGGTCATCCGACGCCGAAGAGGCCGATCACGAGGCACATGACCAGCACCGTGACGAGCTCGTGCGCGATGTTCAGCACGGTCAGGCCGGCCGGGCGGCCCTCAAACGCGTCGTGCGTGACGAAGCGTGCCGCCGTGAAACCCGCCCAGAGGATCACGCCGGTGACGAAAACGCTGGTCAGGAACGCGCCGCCGTAGAACTCGTGGGCGATGGCCGCGGACCCCGCGAGCACCCACGCCGAGACGAAGCTGACCACGAGCGTGATGAGGATGGGCCGGATCGCGTCCTTCGAGTCGCCCGAGGGTGACACCTTCGCCAGGCGCATCCAGAGATTGCCGAAAACCTTGGGGGTGTACCAGATCGACCCCACCACCATGGTGGACAGGGTGGCGACGATGACGGCCCAAATGTTGATGTCGGGGACCATGGCGTACTCCTCGATTCGACTCGGATGACCGCTGTGACTTGAGTGTACGCCGCAGGTGAATGCGTGACGAGAGTTACTGGCGGCACGGCCTCAGGGCGAGGTGACGGGCAGGGGGCCGGTCGTCGTCGACGCCGGCGACTCGCCCCGGGCCGAACTCGAGGCCGGCCGGCCGGGCCGACCGAGGTCTACCACGGTGAAGCGCAGGAAGAACTGTGTGGACGGGCCAATCAAGAGCGCGTAGGCCACGGTGCCCAGCCCCACGACGCCGCCGAGCAGCCAGCCGATCGCCAGCACGGACACCTCGATCACGGTGCGGATCAGGCGCATACTCAGCCCCGTGCGCAGGTGGATGCCGGTCATGAGCCCGTCGCGGGGCCCCGGGCCGAACTGCGCGCCGATGTAGAGGGCGCCGCCGATCCCGTTGATGACCAGGGCCGCGCCGACGGCCGCGATCTGCCATGGGAGTCCCTCGATGGGCGGCACGAGCCACAGGGTGATGTCGGCGGCGATGCCGAGCCACAGCACGTTGGCGATGGTCCCGAGCCCGGGCCACTGCTTGAGCGGGATCCACAGCAGCAGTACGACGAAGCCGAGCAGGATGATGATCGTGCCGATGCTCAGCGGCATCCGGGTGCTCAGCCCGTAGTGCAGTACGTCCCACGGGGCCTGGCCCAGTTCTGCCCGGATGAAGATCGCCATGGCGGCTCCGAAGAGGGTGAGACCGACGAACAGGTTGACCAGCCGCAGCGGCAGGCGGCCGGCGCGAAGCTGCTGCAGGGGAGTGAGCGGGAGGAGCTTGGGGTGTGATGTCTGGGCCATGAGCCCACTCTCCGCCATATTGGACCTTGAAAAAATAGCCAATTGCGGCAGAATGGCTCCATGAGCACCGTCACACCGGCCCGCCGCCTCGGCGGCACCCGCCTCGCCGCCATGCTCGGGGCGCCCGACTCCGCCCGCCCCGCCTACGCGTGGCTCGCCGAGTCCATCCGCCAGCTCATCGCCAACGGCCGCGTCATCCACGGCACCGCTCTGCCGAGCGAACGCCAGCTCGTCGACGCCTTGGGCCTCAGCCGGACCACCGTCTCCCGGGCGTACGCCGAACTGCGAGACCGCGGCTACGCCAGCGCCCACGTCGGCGCCGGGACCATCGCCCGAGTTCCCGGCGGTCCCGTCGCCGGGGGTGGCGAGCCCCTGCCGCTCGGCGGTTTCGGCCCGCGCGGGGGCTCCTCCGGCGAGTACGACGACGGCGGCGAGCCCACCGCCGTCGACCTCACCTGCGCCGCGCCGTCCGCCCCGCTCGGGCTGGCCGACGTCTACCAGGAGGCGCTCGACGAGCTGCCCGCTTACATCAATGGGATGGGCTACTTCCCGCTCGGCGTCCCGGCACTGCGCGAGGCGATCGCGGCGGACTACACCCGCCGCGGCGTGCCGACCGACGCCGACCAGATCCTCGTCACCTCCGGCGCCCTGGCCGGTGTCGCCGCGACCGCCCGGCTGCTGCTGAAGCCGGGCGCCGTCGCGCTCGCCGAGAGCCCCACGTACCCCAACAGCGTCACGTCGCTGCGCCACCACGGCGTGCGCGTGGCCTCGGTGCCGATCGGTGCCGACGGCACGGACGTCGACGCCGTTGCCGGGGGGCTGCGCTCCAGCGGGGCGCGCGTCATGCTGTGCCTGCCGGACTTCCACAATCCCGTCGGCACGCTCGCTTCCGACGAGGTGCGGGAGCGGTGGGCCGGCGAGCTGCGCCGGGCCGGGGCCACGGGGATCGTCGACGAGACGTGTGCGCGCCTATGGCTCGACGAGGAGCCCGATGTGCGGCCCATGGCCGCGTTCTCGAACGACGTCGTCACGATCGGCAGCGCCAGCAAGTCCCACTGGGGCGGGCTGCGGCTGGGCTGGATCCGGGCGCCGCACGCGATGGTCGGCGGGCTGGCCCGGATGCGCATGACCCTGGACCTCGGGGCGCCTGTGCTGGACCAGCTGGTGCTCGCCCGGCTCATGGAGCGCGGGTCCGGGCTCGTGCCGGAGACCCGCGAGCGGCTGCGCTCCACCCGCGACGCCGTGCTGGATCAGGCGGCGCGGCTGCTGCCGGACTGGCGGGCTCGCCGCCCGGCCGGGGGCCTCTCGCTGTGGTTCGAGCTGCCGCGTCCGGCGTCGACGGCGCTGGCCGCTGCGGCCGAGCGGCGCGGGGTACTGCTGGCGCCCGGCTCGGCGTTCGCCGTCGAGGACCACGGCCTGGAGCACTGGATGCGCATCCCCTTCGCGCAGACCGAGCGGGAGCTCGCGTGGGCGCTGCCGCGGATCGCCGAGGCCTGGGGCGAGGCGGCCGGCCGGGAGCCGGGGCCGCGTCAGCGGCGGGCGATGTCAACCACCGTGTAGCGGAAGAAGAACTGGGTCAGCGGGCCGATCGAGATGGCGAAGACCGCCGTTCCTATCCCGACCACGCCGCCGAGGAGCCAGCCGGCGCCCAGCGCGGCGAGCTCCATGCTGGTGCGGATGAGGCGCACGCTGAGCCCGGTCTTGAAGTGGAGGCCCGTCATGAGCCCGTCGCGCGGGCCGCCACTGAACTGCGCGCCGATGTAGAGGCCTGTGCCGAGCGCCGCGAGCACGGTCGCCGCGGCCATGACCGCCAGCTGCCAGCCGATCCCGTGGACCGCGGGCATGACGGCGATGGTCAGGTCGGCCATGGGGCCGACCGCAAACGTATTCGCCACCGTGCCGAGGCCGGGCCACTGCTTCATCGGGATCCACAGGAGCAGGATGACCAGCCCGAGCAGCACGATCACGGTGCCGAAGCTCACCGGCAGGCGCGTGCTGATGCCCTGGTGCAGCACGTCCCACGGGGAGAGGCCCAGGCCCGCCTGCACGAACAGGCCGACGCCCGCGCCGAGGATGACGATTCCGAGCGCGAGCTGCGTCAGCCGGCGGGCCTTCCGGGGTGCGCGCAGCTGCTGCTTCGGGGTCATCGGGATGAGGCGGGGGCGCGGGCTGTCGTGCATCGTGCTGATTAAATCGCCCGCCGCGGATTCCCGCTATCGACCGCGTCACAACGGAGCGAATGCGCATCGAGCCATGCGCGCGGAGCATGGGCCGATCCCGGCTGCGCGCCAACGCAACGACGAGTGGCGGTCCGGAAGAGATTCCGGACCGCCACGCGTCGTTGCGTTGGGTTCGCTAGAAGGGGATCAGCCCTTGAAGCGCTCGATCGAGGCGGCGAGCTCGGCCTCGGCGGCCTCGCGGCCCTGCCAGCCCTCGGCCTTGACCCACTTGCCCGGCTCCAGGTCCTTGTAGCGGGTGAAGAAGTGCTCGATCTCCTTGATCAGCCACTCGTCGACGTCCTCGAGCTCCTTGATGTGATCGAAGCGCTTGTCGGTCGGCACGCACAGCAGCTTCGCGTCGCCGCCGCCGTCGTCCGTCATGTTGAAGACGCCGATGGGGCGGGACTCGACAACAACGCCCGGAACCAGGTCCACACCCGGGATCCACACCATGGCGTCCAGCGGGTCGCCGTCTTCGCCGAGAGTGTCGTCGAAGTAGCCGTAGTGGGTCGGGTACTGCATCGGTGTGAAGAGCACGCGGTCCAGGCGCAGGCGGTGCGTCTCGTGGTCGATCTCGTACTTGACGCGCGATCCGGTGGGGATCTCGATGGTGACGTCGTGGCTCAAAAGAGTCTCCTTGCAATGTGCGCCCGCCCTGCGAGGCCTGTCGGCACGTGCCGGTTGCGGGCACTAAGGTTTTGTACAGTGCTGTGGCAAGCGTATATTGCGCGGCCACGTCCGTCCCAGAATTCCCCGCCGACATGTGATCGAGGTCCCCATGCGACGCGTCTTCGAGGCCGTCACCGCGGTCCTGTTGGTGCTGGTCGTCGCCGGTCTGCTCGCCGTCGCGCTCCTGCCGCTGGCCCCGGCCGTGTTCACGCGGACGACGCCGCTCGTCCCCCAGGCGTCCCTGCCCGCCGTGGCGCCGGCCCATGTCGAGAGCGAGGCCCCGGCGGCCGAGGCCGTGTCCCGGTCCGCGGTCGCGGACGCCGTCGAGCCGGTGCTCGCGGACGCGCCGGCCGCCGCGGGGCGGCTCTTCGGGGCGGTCGTCGACGTCGCCACCGGCGACGTGCTCTACTCCCGCAACGGTGACGAGATCGGCGTGCCAGCCTCGAGCCTGAAGACCGTGACGGCCGCCGCCGCGCTCAGCGTGCTCGGCGAGGACTCCCGGCGGGCGACGGAGGTGTACCTGGACGGGGACGCCGTCGTGCTGGTCGGCGGCGGGGATGTCCTGCTGACCGACGAGGGGATTGAGGAGCTGGCGGCTGAGGCCGCCGAGGCCCTCGCCGAGGACGCGGACGACGACGGGCGCACGCTGCACGTGGTGCTCGACGACACGCTCTTTGCGGGCAGCACGCTGAGCCCGCACTGGGATGCGTCGCTCGTGACGAGCAACAACATCGCCCCCGTGATGCCGATCGCGATGAACGCGGCGCGCACGTCCGAGGCGAAGGCGGCGCCGCGCGCGTCCGACCCGGCGATGAGCGCGGCGCTCGCGTTCCACCGGGCGCTCGCTGCGGCGCTGGACGACACCGGCGTGGCCCTGGGTGACGACGTCGTGCGCGGGGGCCGGGGCGCGAAAGCCGAGCCGATCGCGAACCTCGAGTCCGCGACGACCGTTGAGACGGTGCGCGTGATGACCGAGGACTCGGAGAACTACGTGGCGGAGACGCTGGGCCGGCTCGTCGCGCTCGAGTCCGGCCAGCCCGCCAGCTTCGGCGGCGTCTCGGCGGCGCTGACCGCCGCCGTCGAGAACATGGGGGTGGACACCGCCGGGCTGCGCCTCGTCGACGCGTCCGGCCTCGCCGCCGCCAACCGGATCTCCCCGGAACAGCTGGCCGGAGTCCTCGCCGCCGCGTCCGTGTCCGGCAGCCGCGACCTGCGCGAGGTGTCCTACATGCTGCCGATCGCCGGAGCCACCGGCACGCTGTCGGAACGGCTGGATTCGGACGCGACGCGCGGGAAGGTCCGGGCCAAGACGGGGACTCTCGCCGGCGTCGTGACGCTGACTGGATACGTCGTCACGGACGGCGGACGGTTGCTGACCTTCTCCTTCTTCGCAGAGGATGTGCCCGGAGCGCTGGGGGACTCGCGTGACGTGCTCGACGCGGCGGCCGCCGAACTGGCGGGGCTGTAGGGACGCCGCGAATCGACGAGCCGGACGGTGCGAACCTACGGGCAAAGCACTCGAAACTGCGAGCAGACTGCTACGAATGGACGAGCGCGGAACCGCTCTGTGCGCAATCCGGTCCTGGTATCAGTGGCCGGAGCGCCGGGTAATTCGCAGCGGTTCGTGATTCGATAGGCGCATGGACACTTCGCAGGCACCCGCCCGGCAGCCCGACGGTGATCCGGCCGTCGCACCCGCCCGGCTGATCGACTTCGAGCTCGCCGCCAAGACCGCCGCGACCCTCAGCACGCCCGGGCCGCGTCTCACCGGTGCCGAAGTGCAGGCCGTCGTCGCGGACCTGCGCGCGCACGCCGAAGCGTCCGTCGCCCACGTGCATGAGATCTCCGGACTCGAGGCCGCCCGCGACCTCCGCGATTCCGAAGTCTTGATCGTCGACCGCACCAGCTGGGCGCGCGCCAACGTGCACAGCTTCGAAGCCATGATCGACGCGCCCCTGCGCGCCGCCGCCGCCAAACACGCCGACAAGATCTCCGGTGCCGCGGGCGAGGTCGGCTCCCGCGTGACCGGCGCCGAGATGGGGGCGATCCTCGCGTTCCTGGGCTCCAAGGTGCTCGGCCAGTACGACCCGTTCGCGCCCCTGAAGCGCCCGCACATCCCCGCCGCGGGCCGCCTGTTGCTCGTCGCGCCGAACATCGTCGAGGTCGAGCGCGAACTCGGCGTCGACCCGACCGACTTCCGCCTCTGGGTGTGCCTGCACGAGCAGACGCACCGCGTGCAGTTCGCCGCCGCACCCTGGCTGCGCGACCACCTGCTCGAGGCCATCGCCGAACTCGTCACGGGCATGCTCTCCAAGGCGGACTCCCTCAGCGACCGCATTTCGCAGCTGCTCAGCGAGAAGACGTCGCTCTCCTCCCTGTTGCAGGACGACCACGACAAGGAGATCATGAGCCGCCTGACGGCCGTGATGAGCCTGCTCGAGGGCCACGCGAACGTGGTCATGGACGGCGTCGACGCCTCGATCGTTCCGACCGTGAAGACCATCCGCCAGCGCTTCGCCGCGCGCGGCTCCGATCGCGGGCCGATCGAGAACTGGCTGCGGAAGCTCCTCGGCCTCGACGCCAAGATGCGGCAGTACGCGGACGGGCAGCGCTTCGTCTCCGCGGTCGTGAAGGAGGTCGGGCTCGAGGGCTTCAACCGGGTCTGGGAGCGTCCCGAGCACCTGCCGAGTGAGCACGAGCTGCACCACCCGCACGAGTGGGTCGAGCGCATGGGCGCCTGAATGGGCGGCCGACTCCCGCCCCAGCTCGCCGCCGCGCGCCGCGCGGTCCTCGCCGCCGTGTCCGCGTGGCGCGACGCCGGCTTCCCCGGTGCCTCCGTCGCGTCCCGGTACGACGACGCCGCCGCCGACGCGCCCGCACCCGAGTCCTCGCCGCACGTGCTGCTCGCCGTGAGCGGGGGAGCGGATTCGATGGCGCTGGCCGCGACCGCCGCGTTCCTGGTCCACGCGTCCCACTTCGGCGCCTCGGCCGTGCTCGTCGATCACGGTCTGCAGCCCGGCAGCGCCGACGCGGTCGCGGCCGCCGCGGAACGGGTGCGTGCGATGGGGCTGTCCGCCGTCGTCGTGCGCGCGAGCGTCCCGGAGCCCGGCACTGAGGAGCAGGCGCGGCACGCCCGCTACCGCGAGCTCGAGGCTGCAGCGGCGGAGATCGAGGCCGAGACCGGCCGGCCCGTGGCCATTCTGACCGGGCACACCCTCTCCGACCAGGCCGAACAGGTGCTGCTGGGCCTGGCCCGCGGGTCCGGGACCCGATCGGTGGCCGGAATCCCGGCCGCCCGGGGGCGCGTGCTGAGGCCGTTCCTCGGCGTGAGCGGTGCAGGGTCGCGCGCCGAGGGCCTGTGGCGGGCGGACACTGAATTCGTGTGCGCCCACGAGTCAATCGAGGTCTGGGACGACCCCACCAACGCCGAGCGCGACGCGCTGCGCAACCGCGTCCGGCTCGATGTGCTGCCAGCACTCGAAGAGCATCTGGGCCCGGGGTTCGCGGCCTCGCTCGCGCGGACGGCCGGCCTGGCCGCGGCGGACGCTGATCACCTCGACGCGCTGGCGGGGGAAGCGTACGCGGGCGCCGTCGTGCGGGACGGGCCCGGCGTCGTCGTGCTCGACCTCGCCTCCGTGCGCGCGCTGCCCGCGGCCCTGGGACGGCGCGTGCTGCGCAGTGCGGCGCAGGCCGCCGGGGGCGAGGCCCCGACGTACGAGCGAACGCTCGCGCTCGAGCGGCTCGTCGCCGGCGCCGGGTCGGCCGGGCCGGTGCAGCTGGCCGGTCATGTCGTGGCCCGGAGGCTGCGCGACGGGCGCGGCCATGGGCACGCCGGACCAATTCTGCTGGTGCAGGCGGCGCGGGGAATCATCGAGGGGTAACCTAGGTGCTGTAGCCGTCAACCGCGCCCCACGTGACCGGCGCGGACACCCGAGACTTCAGGAGCCCCTTTCGTGGATTCGAACGACGTCAGCGCCGATCTGGCACACGTGCTCTACACCAAGGAACAGATTCAGGAAAAGATCACCGAGCTGGCCGCCCAGATCGACAAGGACTACGAGGGCCGGGACATCCTGCTCGTCGGCGTCCTCAAGGGTGCGTGCATGGTCATGGCCGACCTCTCCCGCGCACTGCACTCGCACGTGACGATGGACTGGATGGCCGTCTCCTCCTACGGTTCGGGTACCACCAGCTCCGGTGTGGTCCGCATCCTCAAGGACCTCGACTCCGACCTCATGGGCAAGCACGTGCTGATCGCCGAGGACATCATCGATTCCGGCCTGACGCTGTCCTGGCTCAAGTCCAACCTGCAGTCCCGCGGGCCGGCTTCGGTCGAGGTCTGCGCGATGCTGCGCAAGCCGGATGCCGCCAAGGTGAATCTGGACGTGAAGTACGTGGGATACGACATCCCCAACGAGTTCGTGGTCGGCTACGGTCTGGACGTCGCGGAGAAGTTCCGCAACCTGGACTGCGTGGCGACGATCGCCCCGCACGTCTACCAGTAACACCGCGCTGAGGCCCGGTCCCGGAAGGGGCCGGGCCTTTCGCGTGAGCGGCCGCCCGTGCCGCGACCCTAGCCACGATCTATTGACTTTCGATAGATGGTGATCGAGAATCGTTTGCATGCATCAGGTTGATCGAATCGTCACACCCCTACGCGTGCTTCTGGCCCTGCTGTTCGCCGGCCTGCTGGGTGTGCAGGGGCTCATGGTGGCGGTCTTCCTGCACGAGGCCGCCGACAACGACGGCGCGCTGCCCGTCCCCGTGCTCGTGATCCTCGGCGCCGTCTGCCTCCAAGTGATCGCCTACTTCACGTGGCGGCTGCTGACGATGGTTCGCGCGGGCAGCATCTTCACCGAAAACGCCTTCCGTTGGGTCGACGGCATCTTGTGGACGCTCGGCTCGGGGCTCGTGCTGTGGTGGGGCTTCGCCGGCGTAGTCGGCTTCTCGGCAAGATTCTCCGATGCCGACATCCCGCCGGGCGTAGTGCTGATGCTCGGAATCCTCGGCCTCGCGGGGGTCGTCGTGCTCTTGCTCGTCGTCGTGATGCGCGCGCTGCTGCGTCAGGCGACGTCGCTGCGGGCCGAGATGGAAGGGGTCATCTGATGGCCATTGTCGTGCGGATAGACGTCGAGCTGGCGAAGGCCAAAATGAGCGTGGGCGAATTCGCGGAGCGGGTCGGGCTGACTCCTGCCAACGTGGCCGTTCTGAAGAACGGCCGTGCCAAAGCCATCAGGTTCAGTACGTTGGAGGCTATTTGTCGGGTGCTGGGCTGCCAGCCCGGTGACATTCTGGAGTGGGTCGAGGACGAATAGCAGCGGAGGCGGAGTGGAAGAACCCACTCCGCCTCCGTCGTGTCACCGGTTCGGTCGGCTCTAGCGAGCCGGTCGCTTACTTGTCGAAGGCGTCCTTCACGGCGTCCTTGACGTTCTCGCCGGCCTGTTTCGCCTTTGCGGCGGCCTGATCGGCGTGGCCCTCGGCCTGCAAGCGCTCGTTGTCCGTGAGCTTGCCGGCGGCCTCCTTGGCCTTGCCGGTGGCTTCCTGAGCTTTGTTGCCGATCTTGTCTCCGAGTCCCATGGTGGTCTCCTTCGTGTTGTTGTTGTTACGGCACCCGGTTCGTCCCGTGTGCACGATCAAGTGGTCTGTCAGCTGCTTCGAGGTGCGGTTCCAGCCGCTGGCTGGAGTCCGGTCCTGACGCCGGAGGCATTGCGGGCCACCGAGTAGTGGATCGCCAGGTGTTCGAGGGGCCGTCCCAGAGATCGCGCCGCATCAGCTGCCACTCCGGTCTCCAGCGCCTCCGTGAGCTCGCCGAGGCGTGCGGCCGGGTCCGCTTCGATGTGCAGCAAGAGATTCGGCGCTCCTGCACTCCCGCGCAGCACGGCGCGGGCAGAGCTGACCCGCGGCAGTGCCTCAGCAGCGTCGGCTACAGCTGATTCGAGGACTTTCGGGTCCATCGTCGTGGCCCCAGCTGCGGGGTCATCCGTGAATCGCAGAGTGCCTGCCCGGCCGGAGCGGGGGAGCTGACGCAGGAGCCAGGCGATGCCGAGTACAGCCAGCACGATTCCCAGGCCGATCACGACGGCGGGGCTCCACGCGAGCTCCAACAGGTCCGGCGCCCCTTCAGCGATCCTCGCCTCCGGATCGGCCGTGATACCCCCAGCCCACGACGGCGTCGCGACCTCCACGGTGCGACCCAACCACGGCCACAACGCCCAGAGCCCGCCGATCAGGAGCATGAGCCCCACGACGAAGAGCACCGTCCGGTTCAACCCTGCTGGGAAGGTCCTCATGAGGAACTCACCATCCTGACTGTGGTGCGCGGGACGCTGCCGTCCAACGCGGAGCGAAGGACGTTTTCGGAGGCAGCGGAAACCGCGGTGGATAGATCGCTGTGGTCGCGCAACGGAGTGCGGGCAACCACGCTGACTTTGTGGCCTCGGACGCGGGCCCGGCACGTGCTTACTCCGTCGATACCGCCGACCCGGTGTTCAACCATGCGTTCGATTCCGCGCCGCGTGACCACCGCTTCGACGCTCTCGGCGCTGCGTGCCGGACGGCTCGACGGCCTGCCGGGCAGAACCGCGCACAACAACAGCACTAGACCGATGACTGCGGCGGCGGCACCACCAGCAGCGACCAGCGGTGCACCCCAGGCCTGTGCCCCGAACTCGGCGATCGCGGTCGCTGCGCCAGGCCAGGTGCCGTTGCTCAAACGCAGAACGGCCAACGTGACCAGGCCCGCACCAGCGGCGGCAATGACGAGTGCGACGATCGTTGCCGGCGTGACACGTGCCGGCCGGCGGCTCAGCGAGTGGTTGCTCATAGGACCCTCCTGACCGGTGGTGCGGATTCGAACCAGTCCACCCGGATGTCGACGGGCGATGCCGTCACTCCGGCGAAACGCTGGACATCCTCCACGATCGTGCGACGGACTTCCTCGGTGGTCGCCCGGATGTCGGCGGGAAACCGCAACCCGATTCGGACGTCCAGCGCGGCGGACGTGCCCGCCAAGGTCGCGGAAACGGGTGGCAGCGAGTCGAAGTCGTTGCTGGCGCCCACACCGAGGACGCCGCCGCTCCGGGCTCCGACCGCGGGGTGGGACGCTGCGGACTTGGCCGCGATCCGGCTGACCACCCGTTCGTTGATGGTCAGCCGGCCGCGATCTGCGGGCGCCAGCTGGCTGCTGTGGTTCCCGGCCATGTCAGCGCCGGCCTTGGAGACGGCCTGCCCAGTCCACGATGTCGACACGCCCGTCGAGGACACGGCCGATCCCGAAGGCGACCGCCGCGACGACGGCGACCAGCAGCATGCGCCAGAACCCGCCGAAGGCCCAGACCGTGCCGAGGACGAGCCCGACGACGATGCAGAAGCGTGCGCTCGTCATGGCCTACTCCAGGCGATCGGAGCGGTCGGAGGCGGCATCGTCGTCGTCCTCGGGGAGGTGGATATCGGTCACGTTGACGTTGACCTCGATGACCTCCAGCGACGTGCCGTGCTCGACGGCCTGGATGACGCTGCGACGGATGTCCTCGGCGACATCGGCGATCGCGACGCCGTACTCGACGACGATGCTGACGTCGATGGCGGCCTGGCGCTCGCCCTTCTCGACACTCACGCCGCCGCTCACGTTGGTCTGCGAGCCGGGGATGCGCTCAGAGAGCGAGTTGATGGCACGGCGTGCTGCGGTGCCCATGGCGTAGACGCCGGGAACTTCGCGGGCGGCGATGCCGGCCAGCTTCTGGACCACCGATTCGGCGATCGTGGTGGTCCCGTGTTCGGTCTGCAGGGGGCCTTCGAGCTGAGGCTGCGCCGACTCCTTGGCCTGAGCTTCCTCCGTGGTCTTCGGCAGGGCCTGGGCTTTGTTCTCGGTCATGATCTGATCCCTTTCGTCTGACTGGGTGTTGGTCTTACATGAGTACAGACGTTGGGGGCGACCAGATCGTCACGCCGAAATTCAAAAAACTTTTCAGGCGCCCACTTCTGTGTCCGGTAGGGGTGCTCGCTCAGTGCTTTGCGCTTCGTTCCCGGTGACTGGATTCGGGCCGTGCTCGAGGACCGTGACAGCAACGGACGAGGTCTCGATCCCGTGTCCGGTGAGCACGGCGTGCACGAGGTCCTGCACCGCCGCGGCGATGTCGGACGCCGGTTGTCCGGCGGTCACGGCGATGTCGATCGACGCTTCGGTCGCCCCGCGGCCGCCGGAGAGACGCAGGGAGTCGTGCGGCGCGCTGCTCCGCGTCGCCAGGGACTTCACGACGGCGAGGGTCGGCGGGAAGACGGCGGCGACGCCGTCGAGCTCCATGACCTGCTGCACCGCGTCGGCGCGGGCTCGTTCGGAGGGCGAAGGGGTGCGGTTGGCGTTACTCATCGATGATGTCCTCCACGGTGATGTCGACGCTGGCCGGGGTGACGCCCAGTTCCGCGGCCAACGCGTCGGTGACGGCGGCGCGCAGCCGATTGGAGAGGTCGACGGCGCGTTCGCCGGGCCGCATCTGCACATTGACCTGGCAGACGACGGCCGGGTGTCCGCTGGCGTCAGTAGCGCTGCTGGCTCCGTGGCGGCCGAGCTCGATCCCTTCGACGGAGTCGGCGGCACGCCTGATGACCTCGTTGAGGACGAAGACGCTGATGTCGATCGGGCCGCGCTGCGAAACCTTGACCCGCACCCGGCGGCCGCGGCGGATTTCGGCTCGAATGCCCTCCATGGCGGAGCGCCGGATGCGTTCGAGCGCGGCGTCCTCCTCCGCAGTCTCCTCCGGATCGGTGCGCCACCGGCGGGTCGCCTCCAGCAGTGGCTGGAGTCGCTCTCGCTGCTGGGTGCAGTGCGGGCAGGCGCGCTCATGGGCGTCGGGAGGAAGGTCCAGCCGGTCCCAGATGTCGTCCTCGGAGCGGTCGCACGATGGTGGCCCCCCAGGCCCTGGCGTCATTTCCATGAGTCCATCCTTTCGGCCAGTGCGGCACGGGCGCGAGCAATCCGGCCACGCACTGTGGGAAGCGGCTCACCGCTGATGTCCGCGATGTCTTGATAGCTCAGTCCGTGGAGCTCGCGCAAGGTCCACGCCTCGCGCTGCGGCACGGGCAGTGCGGCGACGTGGTGCCGAAGCTCCGAGAGGGCGAGCCGGGTTTCGACGGCTCCTTCGGGCCCGGTGTCCGGGTGGCGACCCGACTCGCTCGCGGTCTGCTCGGCTTCGCGCTCCGCGGGGTCGCCGCCGTCGGGCCGCCGCTTCCTGATGATGTCGATGCAGCGATGGGAGGCGATGCGGTACAGCCACGTCGAAACGGCCTCGGCGGCGCGCAGCGTCGGCAAGCGGCGCCACGCCGTGACGAGCACGTCCTGGACGGCGTCCTCGGCGTCGGGCCCGTTGCCGAGCATGCCGCGGCAGTACCGCAGAATTCCGCGCTGGTACCGGCGCACCAGTTCTTCGAAAGCGTCCAGATCGCCGGACTGGGCGCGGGCCACCAGGAGGGTGTCGTTCAAGGTGTCGACCGACTCGCTCATGCGCGCCTTTCGCTCGTTGGGTCCAGGACCCGATTCGGCCAGCCCTGGAGCGGCCGGCCGTGAGCACGAGACTAGCAGGGCCGGCGCCCGGTCGCCGTTAGCCGCGACGACCGCCCAGCGGAAGGTCCCGGTGCTCGACGATGCTCTTCATGACCAGGGTCGAGCTGAGGTTCTGCACTCCGGGCAGCCGCGTCAGCTCGTCGTCGTAGAGGCGCTGGAAGTGCGGCAGGTCGACGGCGACGACCCGCAGCAGGTAGTCCGGACTGCCGAAGAGCCGCTGCGCCTGGACGACGTGCTCGATGGCCGCCACCGCCGTCTCGAAGGCCTCGATCGTCTCCCGCGCCGTCGTGCTCATGTTGACGAACACGAGCGCGTCGAACGTCAGCCCCAGCACGGATGCATCCAGATGGGCTCGGTACCCCGCGATGGCACCGGAGCGCTCGAGAGAACGCAGGCGGCGGTGGCAGGGGGAGACGCTCAACTGCACGCGCTCCGCGAGCTCGGTGACGGATAATCTCGCGTCGCGCTGCAGCTCAGCAAGAATCTTCCGGTCAATATGGTCCATGCGAAGAATCTTCCCCCATTTTTGTCGGAATTCCGGTAGAAGTTGAGAACACCTTCGAATCGATCCGGCCTAGTCTGCCCAGTGGGCCGCGCGGGGCGGACCGGAGAAGGGGATTTCGACGTGGAGATGCAGACGGTGTTCGCGTTCTGGCTGGTGTCGACGCTCTTCGTCGTGACGCCCGGTGCCGACTGGGCGTACGCGATGAGCGCGGGCATCCGCCACCGGTCGGTGGCCCCCGCGGTGGGCGGCCTGCTCTCGGGGCACCTGCTCGTGGTCGGGCTCGTCGCCGCAGGCGTCGGCGCGCTGCTCGCGGCGCACCCGTGGGCGCTGACGACGCTCACCGCCGCCGGGTGCGCATACCTGGTCTGGCTCGGCGTCGGAACGATCGCCCGCCCTGCGGTCCCGTCGCTGGGCTCCGCCGCCGGTGCCTCCCTAAGCGGCACCGGCGTCTCGCGCCAGGTCCTCAAGGGGGCGGGCATCAGCGGCCTGAACCCCAAGGTCTTCCTGCTCTTCGTGGCACTGCTGCCGCAGTTCACCGACGCTGCAGCCGCGTGGCCCGTCGCCGGGCAGATCGGCGCCCTCGGCGCTGTGCACCTGGTCAGCTGCGCCGCCGTCTACGCCTCCGTGGGCCTCGCCGCCCGCCGCGTCCTGGGGGCCCGGCCGACGGCGGCGCGGATGGTCTCCCGGCTCTCCGGGGCGGCGATGGTGGCGATCGGCGTCATCCTGCTAGTCGAGCGGGTCGCGGCCGTCTGAGGGGTCGTATGAGGCCGGGCCGGCGCGGACCGGCGGATCCGCGCAGTGGCCGACGCGCGCCGCCACCAACCCTGAGGGACTCGCGTCTTGCCGAAGGCGCATAACCCCTGCCGCGTGGAATGCGCTTGCTGGTAGCTTCCTGAGCATCGATCAGCAGTGATGTACATCACCAGCGCGAGGTGTCCGGTGGGGCGGGCGGCGAGGCGTTCCGCGTGATGCGGGCTGACCGTTGTCCATGAGTATTCCAACGATGGAAGAAGTGAGCATGCGAAGCAGCAGCAGAATTCGGGCGGCCGGAGCGGTGGCGACGACGTTGTCGGCCGCCCTCCTCGCCGCCACGGTCGCAGCGGCCCCGGCGGGGGCCGCACCCGGCGGTCAGGCGAGCGCGAACGGGCAGACGGCGCGGGTGGCGCTGGAGCGCCAGGTCCTGGGCGCCGACGACGGCTGGGGATCGGCCGGATCCGGCACCACGGGCGGCGCGGACGCCGCCGCCGGGCACGTGTACGACGTCGACTCGCGCGCCAGCCTCCTTGCAGCCATCGACGAGGCAGGCGATGCGCCGAAGATCATCCGGGTGCACGGCGTGATCGACGGCAATGAGGGGCCGGATGGGCGCCCGCAGACCTGCGACGCCTACGCGGAGGGCACCGGCTATGACTTCGCGGAGTACCTCGAGGCGTACGCGCCACAGAACTGGGGATGGGACGAGGAACCGCGCGGTGCGCTCGAGGACGCCCGCCGGGCCGCGGCGACGAATCAGAAGAACTGGATCCGCTGGGACATCCCGTCGAACACCACGATCGTCGGCGCCGACGCAGATGCCGGCATCACGGGCGCCGCCCTGCGCATCAACGGGGAGCGCAACGTGATCGTCCGCAACCTGACCATCAGCGACTCCCGCGACTGCTTCCCGGGCTGGGACCCGACCGACGGTTCGAGCGGGAACTGGAACAGCGAGTACGACCTGCTGCAGATCATCAACGGCACGGAGAACGTCTGGCTGGATCACAACACGTTCACCGACGCCCCGAACTTCGACGACGAGCTGCCGGAGTACTTCGGCCGCCCGTTCCAGGTGCACGACGGCGCGGTGGACGTCACGAACGGTTCGAACTTCGTGACCATGTCCTACAACCGCTTCGAGGACCACGACAAGCTCATGCTGATCGGCTCCACGGACTCGCCGACGCGCGGGGACCCCGGCAAGCTCAAGGTCACGATCCACCACAACGTCTTCAAGGACATCGGCCAGCGCGCTCCGCGCGTCCGCTACGGCCAGGTGGACGTCTACAACAACCACTTCGTCCTCACGGACGACTCGCCCGTGGCCTACGGCTACCTCTTCGGCGCCGGCGTGGAGTCGCACCTCTACGCGACGGACAATGCGATCACGGGCGATGTCGACGCGGCCACGGTCATCAAGAACTGGAAGGGCGACGCGGTCTACACGGACGGCAACGTCCTCAACGGCCAGAAGGTCGACCTGCTCGCCGCCCACAACGACGCCGTCGCCGCCGAGACGCAGCTCGGCCGCGACGACTCGTGGGCGCCCGAGCGGCGCACTACGGTGCATGCGGCCCAGGCGGTCCCGGCACTGCTCGCCACAGGCACCGGACCGATCTTCACGGCGGGGGAGTAGGCCATGGAGATCTCAACCTTGTCCCGCCGCGCCGTGCTGCGCACCCTCGGCCTGGCGGCCGGGTCCGCGGCGCTCGTGTCCGCCAGCGGTGCCGCCGCCCTGGCCACCGGTACGACGCCGCCGTCCTCCGTCACTTCGGCCGCTGCGGCGGGTGCCGAGCGGGGGCCGGTGGTGTTCGTCGTCGGCGACTCGACGGCCAGCGCCTACGAGCACGACGTGCGCCCCCGCACCGGCTGGGGTCAGAGCCTGGCGCTGCTGACCGGCAAGAAGGCGTCGGTGTTCGACTACGCGTGGTCCGGCGCCTCGTCCAAGAGCTTCGCGGACGCGGGCAAGCTGGACACGGTCCTAGACCTGATGCGGTCGGGCGACTACCTGCTGATCTCCTTCGGGCACAACGATTCGAAGACGTCCGATCCGGACCGCGGCACCGACCCGGACACGACGTACAAGGAGTATCTGAGCCGCTACATCGACGGGGCTCGCGCGAAGGGCGGGCACCCCGTGCTCGTCACGTCGGTCGAGCGCCGCCGGTTCGACGCCGCGGGCAACGCCCGTGCGACGCACGGAGAGTACCCGCGGGCCGTGCGCGAGCTCGCTGCGGCGACCGGGACACCACTCGTGGACTTGGCCGAGTCCTCACGCGCGCTCTGGCAGCGGCTCGGACCGGACGGGACCCTGTCCCACTTCCTCCACCTCGCACCCGGCGAGCACCCGCAGTTCCCGGACGGGAGCGAGGACAACACGCACTTCCACGCCGTCGGCGCGCTCGCGGTGGCCCGGCTCGTAGCGGCCGAGCTCGTGAAGAAGGGGATCGTGCCGGGCAGCTGGTTCACGCGCCTCGACGCCCAGATCGATCCGCTCGCCGAGACCTACTGGCCGCCGGAGCGGCCCGTGGACGAGGTGCGGACTATCGACGTCGGCCCGGGCGGCGACTTCGCGTCCGTGCAGGCCGCCGTCGACTCCGTCGCCTCGCGCAGCAGTCAGCGCACCGTCATCCGGATCGCGCCGGGGACGTACCGCGAGATCGTGCGGGTGGGCTCCGACAAAGAGCGCATCACGTTCCTCGGCCTCGGGGAGAAGCCGCAGGACACGGTGCTGGTCTACGACAACGCCTCCGGAACCCCGCATCCGGACGGCGGCACGTACGGGACCACGGGCAGCACGTCCATCCGGGTCGACGCCGCGTACTTCCACGCGGAGAACCTGACGTTCGCGAACGACTTCGACGAGGCCGCGCACCCGGAGATCACCAGCCGGCAGGCGGTCGCGCTGCGGCTCGCGGGCGACTACTCGGTGCTGCGCAACGTGCGCTGCCTGGGCAATCAGGACACGCTCTACGTCAACTCACCGTCCACGGGCGTGCAGGCGCGCTTTCTGTTCGAGTCCTGCCACGTGGTGGGCGACGTCGATTTCATTTTCGGCCGCGGCACCGCAGTGTTCGACGCGTGCCGGATCGTCTCCCTCGACCGCGGCGAGTCCAACAACGGGTACGTCACCGCGAACAGCGTGGACCAGTCCATCAAGCACGGCTACCTCTTCGACGGGTGCGAATTCGCCTCGCCGGCCGCGCGCCGGACCGTGCATCTGGGTCGGCCGTGGCACCCGGGCGGCGACCCGGACGCGATCGCCCAGGTCCTGGTCCGCGATTCGTTCCTCGGCGACCACATCAAGGCGTCGCCGTGGACGGACATGAGCGGTTTCTCGTGGAAAACGGCCCGGTTCGCCGAGCACCACAACCGTGGGCCGGGCTCGTTCGTCACAGCCGACCGCCCGCAGATGTCGGTAGCAAAGGCCGCCGAGTACACGCCTGCGGCCTACCTCGCGGGCAGCGACGGCTGGGCGCCGCAGCTCGCGCGCACCTCGGCCGACAGCGTCGCCCTGCTCAACTACGCGTAGGTTGAGCAGGGCCTGAAGTCCGACGAGAGGTGAGGGGTACGACGCCGGCACGCGCCGGCGTCGTGCCCTTGACTGATGTGCCGGACCAGCCTCGATTTGGCGTCCCGGGGGGGCGAGCGGGATCCAAAATTAGCTAAAAAATATCGGGTCTAGGCTGCGAACAAGGCACCAAAAGTTGACCTTGTATGGGTATGAGAGCCTTCGCGAAGATCTTGACCTTTGTTCGTGCCGCGTCTGACACGTGCTGCAGAGTGGGGCGCGCCGTCGTCAAAAGGATGCGCGCCTTTCTGACGCATCCGGTCGTTCGAATCGCGGTGTTCGCTTGCCGCATCGCTCGGACGCTGCATCACGCGGCCAGCGTCTGGGACTTGATTTTTGGAACTGGCTGATGGTGGCCGGCGGGTTTCGACCGCGCCCGAAATGTCACGCGCCGGCGTCGTGCCTCTCCCCTGCGCCCTACGCTCGGGTGACGTGCAGAACGGGGCCCCGTTAGACGGACCACTTTGTCAGGACAAAGAAGGCGTTTGCGGAATATGCTGGGAAGAGGCGCCGGCGGCACGGGCCGCGCCCAACCGGAGGAGAAGCTGAGCATGGCCGAGAAAGGCGACATCTCGTTCCACACCCGCAAGTGGGTGCGTCCCGAGGATCTGAACGCGAATGGCACCCTCTTCGGTGGGTCGCTGCTGCGCTGGATCGACGAGGAGGCCGCGATCTACGCGATCATCCAACTCGGCAATGGGCACGCCGTCACGAAGTACATGTCGGAGATCAACTTCGTCAGTTCCGCCAAGCAGGGTGACCTGATCGAGATGGGGCTGACCGCCACGCACTTCGGCCGGACGTCGCTGACGATGCGGGCTGAAGTGCGCAACATGTTCACGCGGCAGTCGATCCTGACGATCGAGAAGCTCGTGTTCGTGAACCTCGGCGAGGACGGGCAGCCGGCCCCGCACGGCTATACCGAGATCACCTACACGCGCGACCGCGTCCCGCGCCAGCACTTGACCGACTGATACGGGACCCGCAGCCGGCGGGAACTCGGACGCGCCGCTACGGCGTCGTATCCGACGAGCCGGGGTTCTCGTTCGTCACTATTTCGCGCAACCGGGCACGCCGAAGGAGCTTGAACTCCGGATCCCGTCGAAGTTCGATGACGAGGGAGATGCCGAGCAGGCCGACGATGATCGTGAACGGCAGGGCCGAAAGCATCGCCGCCTGCTGCAGGGCGTTCAGCCCGCCGACGATCAGGAGCAGCACCGCGCAGAGTCCGGTGAGGACGCCCCAGAGGGTCAGCACCGGCTTGCCCGGGGTGAGCGACCCCTTGGACGAGAGCGTGCTCAACACGAACGTGTTCGAGTCGGCGCCGGAGATGAAGAAGAGCACGACGAGCAGCACGGTCACGATCGACATGAAGTGCGTCAGCGGCAGCTGATCCAGGAGCGAGAAGAACGCGGCGTTGATGTTCTCGCCGGTCGCCTCGCCGATGCCGGCCCCGTCCATGTCGAACTTGATGGCCGACCCGCCGAAGATCGTGAACCACGCGAAGAACACCAGGGTCGGGACCCCGAGAGTGCCCGCGATGAACTGGCGCAGCGTGCGTCCGCGGGAGATCTTCGCGAGGAAGATGCCCACGAAGGCGCCCCAGCTCAGCCACCAGGCCATCATGAAGTACGTCCACCACTGCATCCACGCCATGTCCTCGGCCGTCGTCGGAGTCGTGAGGCTCATGGCGAAGAAGTCGGTGGCGAATTGGCCCGTGGCCCGGAAGAAGATGTTCGTGATGAAGTTCGTGGGACCGGCGAACAGCACGAACAGTGCCATCACGGCCGAGGCCGCCATCGTGATCTGGCTGATGTACTTGATGCCCCGGCTCACGCCCGTCAGCGCGGACACCGTGAACAGCACGGTGATGACCGCGATGATGATGATCTGCATGTTCAACCCGCTCGGCAGGTTGAAAACGCGGGCGAGTCCCTCGTTGATCTGCGAGGCGCCGAGGCCGAGCGACGTCGTCGTGCCGAACAGCGTGGCGATGACCGCGAACACGTCGATCGCCTTGCCGAAGGCTCCGTCGACGAGCTTGCCCAAGACCGGGCGCAGCATCGGAGACACGAGGCCGGCACGGCCCTTGCGGTGCGTCGAATAGCCGATGGCCAGCCCGAAGACGCCGAACACCGCCCACGCGTGGGGTCCCCAGTCGAAGTAGCTGAACTGCAGCGCGCGGACTGCGGCCTCCTGCGTCCCGGGCTCGGCCAGACCGTGCGGCGGCGTCACGAAGTGGGAGATCGGCTCGGCCACACCGTAGCTGACCAGCCCGATTCCCATGACGGCGGCGAGGATCATCGCGAGCCAGGACCACGTGCTGTATTCGGGACGGCTGTCGTCCGGGCCGAGCCGCACCTCTCCGTAGCGGCTGAAGAAGAGGTAGACCAAAAGTCCGATGCACAGCAGTGGAACCACGAGGTAGCTCCATCCGATCGTCTCGGCGACCCAGTTCATGGAGGAGCCCATGACCGTCCCGAGGCTCTCCGGAGAGATCGACGCCCAGACGATGAAGACGGCGATGAGCGCGACCGACGCGTACAGGACCGCGCCGACGGTGGACCTGCCGGTGCCCGGAGACTGCCGAGCGGGAGTCGGCGGGGAGAGTTGTTGGACCACGGTGTCCTCCGATGTTGGGTGAGGTCTCTTGAGGGGAACGAGGGGGCTAGAGCTGCTTGAGATCGTCGCTGTCGAAGAACCGTCCGGCCTTGTAGACGATGGGGCTGGCCTCGGTGACTTCGGCGTGGCGGACGCGGCAGATGAAGACGGTGTGCGTTTTGGCCTGGAAGCGCTCGCGGATCTCCGCTTCGATGCAGGCGGGGGACCCGTCGATGAGGGGGCTGCCGTTCGGGCCGGCGTGCCAGTCGAGGTCGGCGAACTTGTCGGCGGCCTTCGAAGCGAACGTCGCGACGGTCTCGCGCTGCTCGGTGCCGAGAATGTTGATGCCGAGGTGGGTGCCCGCGAAGAGGGCCGGGTAGGTCGACGAGGTCTTCTGGACGCACACCATGACGAGTGGCGGCTCGAGCGAGATCGAGGAGTAGGCGTTGACAGCCAGGCCCTTCGGCGCGTCGCCGTCGCGGGTCGTCACCACAGTGACGCCCGTGACGAACTGCCGGTTGAAGGTCTTCATGCTCTCGGGGTCCGGCTCGCCCGAGAGATCGTCGACGACGACGTCCCCGGCGTGCGGGGCGGCATCGCTGAGGTGCCTCACGCCCAGGGCGTGCAGCAGCTCGGAGCTGTCCCAGGTCACCTCTTCGCGCTGGATCAGGCCGTCGACGAGGCGCAGGTGATTGCATCCGCGGGTTTCAACGCGGCGCCCGGTCGCCGGGACGCCGAGGAACGGCTCCGTGTGCGTGCCGACGCTCGTCCAGAAGATGACGGCCTGGCCCTCGCCTTCGACGACGGAGTCGATGCGGGTGGACAGGTCGGGGAAGGCAGAGCGAACCGCGGTGATCTCATCCTGGATCTGGGCCAGCGATTCGGTGTTCCCGTGCGAGCGGCTCACTCGTGCGTAGTCGTCGGTGACGATGGTCTCGAGGGCCGCGACGTCGCCGTCGTTCCAGGCGTCGATCCACGCGGAGGTCAGGGAGGAAGTCAATGTCTGTTGCATGGTAGAGAACGTAACCGCCATCACAGCTTGCCGTCAAGGCCCGCGACCCGTTCTCCGCTGATTTCTGCCTAATCCCCGGGAAGTCAGGTTGTTTGCGGAGATCTCTTGACGCCGCATGCGCGGCTGTCGTAGGTTCTGTTGTATGCAACAGGATCACGAAAGAACGGTACTCGCCGGCTCGGAGACGCTTTTGGACCGCGTGCGGGATCTGGTCCTCGGCGGGGCGTACCCGCCGGGTGCCCCGCTGTCCGAGGTTCTGCTCTCGGACGAGTTCGGTGTGAGTCGCACTCCGATCCGGGAGGCGCTCAAGCAGCTCCAACACGAGGGCCTCGTCGAGATCCGGCCCAAGGTGGGAACGTTCGTGCGCGAGCCCACCCGTCGCGAGATCGTCGAGCTCTTCCAGCTCAAGGAGGGGCTCGAGGGTCTTGCCGCAGGCTTGCTGGCGCGGCGGGGATCCGTCCCGGAGCTGGACGTGCTGGCCCGCAACATCGAGGAGTCGGAGACGGCCGCAGCCGAACAGGACGCCGAGAAGTACGCGGCGCTCGTGCACGAGTTTCACTGGACCATCATCCGCGGAGCCGACAACAGCAAGCTCGCCGAACACTACGACCGGCTCATGAACCAGTTGGCCTATCACCGGATGGTCGTCCGCACCGCTGCGCACCCCGGCCGTATCCGGACCTCCACAGCCGAGCACCGCGCGGTTCTGGACATGATCATCGCCAAGGACCACTTCGGCGCCGAGGCGGCCATGCGAAACCACGTCTACGCCTCCTCGCGAGAGCTCCTGACGGACTCCGCGACGGCCCACGAATCGGCGATCCGCTAGCCCCACTCACTCGTGGTCGGACACACCGGCCCGGAAGGATAGACATGCGCCACATCCCCACCGGCGGCACCGGGCGCCGCCCGCACCAGCGCGGAGCCCGCGCGTGACGGCCGCCGCGATCCTGCCCGACGTCCGAAAGGTCGTCTACCTCGAGGAGGAGGTCCTGCTCGAGGCTGGGGCGGCACCGGCGGTCCCGGCCCGTCGGGCCTCGGTCGCCGTCGTCGTCAAGAACCCGTGGCACGGGACCGGTCCGGAGGCGGACCTTTCCGCCGAGGCGGAGCGCCTGGCCCCGCATTTGGCCCGTATCGTCTCCGACCGCCTACTCGCCGGGCTCGGCGGGGTCGAGGAGATCGAGGCGTTCGGCAAGGCCGCGATCGTCGGAACGGCGGGGGAGATCGAGCACGGCAGCGCGCTCATCCACACGCCCTACTTCGGCAACCTGGTCCGCGAGTTCCTCGAGGGCACCTCGATCCTGTGCTTCGCCGACGAGCGCGCCGACGCCGGACAGAGCCTCACCGTGCCCCTGTGGCACAAGACGGCGGCCGCCACCCGAAGCCACTACCAGACCATGACCACTCGGGTCAGCGACGGCCCCGCGCCAGACGAGATCGTCGTCGTGGCCGCCGCCTCCACCGGCCCGCGCCCGCATCCGCGGATCGGCGACCGGTCCACCGACCCAGCCGTGACCGCGGCGATACTCCAAGGAGCACAAGCATGAACCCGCGCAAGATCGTCACCCTGATCGAAGAGACCCACGCCGAGGGCGGACGCCCGGTGGAGACTCCGGCCCGCGTCGCCGTGGTTGCCGCCGTGATCGAGAACCCGTGGGCCGGCCAAGGATTCGTCGAGGACCTGAGCGCCGGCATCGACGCCGTCGCCTCCGAGGTCGGAGCCCTGCTCGCCCCGCGTGTCATCGCGGCCCTGGGCGAGCCGGTCGAGGCCTACGGCAAGGCAGCCATCGTCGGACTCGACGGCGAAATCGAGCACGGCAGCGCGATCATCCACACCCTCAAGTTCGGCGACCACTACCGCAAGGCCGCCGAAGCGACCACGCTGCTGCCCGCAGTTGAGAAGCGCGGGCCGGCCGGCGTCGTGTTCGACATTCCGCTCAAGCACAAGACGGACGCCACGATCCGCTCGCACCACCAGAGCATCGAGGTCCGACTGGCCGATGCCCCGCACCCCGGCGAGATCGTCATCGCGCTCGCCGCCGCAGCCCAGGGCCGCCCGCAGCAGCGACTCGCGCCGCTGAGCACGGAGCAGTAGGCGCGATGGCCCGCGAGAATTCGACGCCGCTCGTCCTGCTGCACGGGGTCGGGCTGGACCGCAGCATGTGGGGCGCCTTCCGCGAGGAATACGCCCGCCTGTCCGCGCGGGAGATCATCGCGCTGGACCTGCCCGGGCACGGGTCGCAGCCGCCGTGGCGCGGGGAGGCGGACCTCGCCGTCTTCGCGGACGACGTCGCCGCCCGGCTCCCGCGGGTCTGTCACCTCGTCGGATTCTCGCTGGGCGCGCTGATCGCGCAGACCCTCGCCGTGCACCGCCCGGACCGGGTCGCGAGCCTGACCAGCGTGAGCTCGGTCTGCCGGCGGAACGAGTCCGAGCGAGCCTCCGTGGCGGCGCGGCGGGAACAGGCGATCGCGGACTTCCCCGCCGCGGCGGCCGCGTCGATCGACCGCTGGTACCCGGCCGGCACCGGCGTTGACGACGCCGTCGTCGACGCGACCCGCAGGGTGCTGCTGGCCAACGACGTCGAATCGTTCCTGGCCGCCTACGGCGTCTTCGCGACCGGCGACGCCGAGATCGGCCCCGACCTCGGGCGGATCGGGCAGCCGGCGCTCAACGTGACCGGCGAGCTCGACCCCGGTTCGACCCCGGAGATGACCCGCCGGCTGACGGCGGCCATCCCGGGCGCGCGCGCCGTCGTCGTCCCCGGCGCCCGCCACATGCTGCCGGTGCAGTGCCCGCGCGCACTCGCCGAGACCATCCATCGCTTCATCGACGAATCGAGCACGTGAGAACCATGACCCAGCGCTACGACCACTTCATCAACGGCCGCGCCGCCGCCCCGGCGGACGGCGAATACTTCACGAGCACCAACCCGGCGACCCTGGAGGTCCTCTACGAGGCCGCGCGCGGCACCGCCGAGGACGTGAACCGCGCCGTCGCCGCTGCCGACGCGGCGTTCCGGAATCCGCTCTGGCGCGACCTCTCGCCGACGAAGCGCGGCCACCTGCTGCGGCGTCTGGCCGATCTCGTCGTCGAGAACGCCGAGGAGCTGGCGCTGCAGGAGACCGAGGACAACGGCAAGCTGCTGCGCGAGATGCGCGGCCAGCTCGCCGGCCTGCCCGAGTACCTCTACTACTACGCGGGGCTCGCCGACAAGGTCCAGGGCAGCCAGGTGCCCACGAGCTCGATCGAAGTCCTGAACTACACGCAGCGCGAGCCGCTCGGCGTCGTCGGCGCCATCACCCCGTGGAACTCGCCCCTGACCCTGACCACGTCCAAGCTGGCCCCGGCGCTCGCCGCCGGCAACACGCTGGTCATCAAGCCGTCCGAGTACACCTCGCGCACCATCCTTCGCTTCGCCGAGCTGACGGTGCAGGCGGGGTTCCCCGACGGCGTCGTCAACGTCGTGACCGGGATGGGCGCCGAAGCCGGCGCGGCGCTCGTCGAGCACCCTGGGATCGCCAAGATCTCCTTCACCGGTTCGACGGCGACGGGTGCCCGCATCGCGTCCTCCACGGCGGCCCGGTTCATCGGATGCACGCTCGAGCTCGGCGGCAAGAGCCCCAACATCGTCTTCGGCGATGCCGACGTGGACAACGCGGCGATGGGCGTCGTGGCTGGAATCTTCGCGGCGGCCGGGCAGACCTGCATCGCCGGTAGTCGCGTGTTCGCGCACCGCTCCGTGTACGACGAGCTGCTGGAGAAGGTCGCGGCGCGCGCGCAGAGCATCGTCATCGGCGATCCCCGGGACGCGGCCACCGAACTCGGGCCGCTCGCCTTCGAGGCGCAGCTGGAGAAGGTGTCCTCCTACGTGGACCTCGGGGTCGCGGAGGGTGCGCAGGTCGCGACCGGAGGCGGGCGGCCCGAGACGGGCCTCGGCGGCTACTTCTTCGAGCCGACGGTGCTCACGGGGGTCGACAACAGCATGCGCGTTGTCCGCGAGGAGATTTTCGGCCCGGTCGCCGCGATCATGCCCTTCGACACCGAGGACGAGGTGCTGGCCCTGGCCAACGACACCGAATACGGCCTCGCCGCCGGGGTCTGGACGCAGAATCTGGCCCGTGCGCACCGCATGTCGCGCCGACTCGACGCCGGCACCGTCTGGGTCAACACCTACCGGGCGATGTCGCCGATGTCCCCGCGCCAGGGCTTCAAGTCCAGCGGTGTCGGTATCGAGCACGGACTGGAGTCCATGAACGAGTACACGCGCCTGAAGAGCATCTGGATCAACACCGACGAGGGTCCCGTCGCGGACCCGTTCACCCTGCGGAGCTGACCCGTGCCGCTCATCGACGTGTCCATCGCCGAGGGGCGCAGCCCCGAACAGCTGCGGAACCTGGTCTCCGCCCTGCATGCGGCGGCCGAAGAAACGGTTGGCGCGCTGCCGGAGAACACCACCGTCATCATCCGCGAGGTGCCGACGACCCACTGGTCCAAGGCCGACAAGACGATCGCCGAGCGCCAGGCGGCGCCGGCCCACAGCACTGAACCGAAGGAGTAGGAACCATGAGATTTTCCCTGTTCGTCCACATGGAGCGGTGGGACGAGGACGTCAGCCACGAGCAGTCGTTCGCGAACCTGACCGAACTCGTGCAGATGGCCGAGGCCGGCGGGTTCAGCACGGTCTGGATCGGCGAGCACCACGCCATGGAGTACACGATCTCGCCGAGCCCGATGCCCCAGCTCGCCTACCTCGCCGCCAAGACGTCGACGATCCGCCTCGGCGCCGGCACCATCATCGCCCCGTTCTGGAACCCGCTCCGCGTCGCCGGCGAGACCGCTCTGCTGGACGTCATCAGCGGCGGCCGGGCGGAGGTGGGCCTCGCCCGCGGTGCGCACCAGTTCGAGTTCGACCGCATGGCCCCCGGGCTGCCCGCGGCCGAGGGCGGTAAGCACCTGCGCGAGCTCGTGCCCGCCGTCCGCGAACTCTGGCAGGGCGACTACGCGCACGACGGCGAGATCTGGCAGTTCCCAACGTCGACCTCAGTGCCCAAGCCCGTGCAGCAGCCGACCCCGCCGATGTGGATCGCCGCGCGCGACCCCGCTTCCCACGACTTCGCCGTAGCCAACGGCTGCAACGTCATGGTCACGCCCCTGATGAAGGGCGATGAGGAAGTCGAGAGCCTCGTCGGGAAGTTCGAGACCGCGGTCGCCGACCACCCGGAGGTGCCCCGCCCCGACCTCATGATGCTGCGGCACACCCACGTGCACGACGCCGATCAGCCCGAGGGATGGCGCCGCCCCGCAGAGGCTATCCAGCGCTACTACCGCACGTTCCACGCGTGGTTCATGAACAAGACGACGCCGGTCAACGGGTTCCTTGACCCGACGCCGGCCGAGGCCTTCGCCGACAAGCCCGAGTTCGCCCCCGAGGCGCTGCGCAAGTCCGCGGTCATCGGGACCCCCGAGGAGGTCGTCGACCGGCTGCGCGGCTACGAGGAGCTTGGCATCGACGAGTTCAGCCTCTGGTCGGACAACAGCCTGACCCACGAGGAGAAGAAGCGCTCCCTCGAGCTTTTCATCGAGCACGTGGTCCCGAAGTTCAACACGACCTCGTAGTCGTGTCCCGACGGTGGGCGCCCACGCGCGGCCATACGGCTGACGAGTGGGCGCTTTCCGTGTCTTCTGGACCGGTCGACGACTGCGGTGAGCGGGCTCAGCGTACGGCGTCGGCCTCCAGCTTCTCCGCATCCGCGCCGCCGACCGCCTCGCCGCGGGCCACCATGCCGGCCACGTCCGAGAGCGGGATCTGCTTGAGCAGCAGCGCCAGGACGAACGCGATCGCTAGGAACGGGATCAGGTACCAGAAGACAGGGGCCAGCGAATCGGCGTAGGCGGTGACGATCCCGTCGCGGACGGCCTCCGGCAGCTGGTTCATGGTCTGCGGGTCCAGCGTGCTGGCCGCGCTGCCGGCCTCGGCCGCGGTGGCGCCCGAACCGGCGAAGACCGCTGTCAGCTCGGTCGTCAGGCTGTTGGTGAACATGGCGCCGAAGATCGCGACGCCCAGGGACGCGCCGACCTCACGGAAGTAGTTGTTGGTGCTCGTGGCGGTGCCGACCATCTCCGCCGGGACGGCGTTCTGCACTACGAGGACCACCACCTGCATGATCAGGCCCAGGCCCGCGCCGAGGAGGAACAGGTAGGAGCAGATCTGCCACAGGGGGGTGTCGGCGGACAGCGTGGTCATCAGGAGCATCGAGGCGATCGTGACCACCGTGCCGACGATCGGGTACGCCTTGTACCGGCCCGTCTTCGAGACGAGGATGCCCGAGGCGATGGACGTGCCCATCATGCCCACCATCATCGGCAGCATCAGCAGGCCCGACTCCGCGGCCGACGTCCCGGAGGACATCTGCAGGAACGTCGGCATGAAAGCGAGCGCGGAGAACATCCCCAAGCCGAGCGTGAAACCGATCGCCGTCGCGTTGAGGAAGATCGGGTTCCGGAACAGTCCCAGGGGGATGATCGGGTCCTCGGCGCGGGCCTCGGTGACGAAGAAAGCGGTGGCGGCGACGACGAGGCCGGCACCCCACATCCAGGTTTCGGGGGCGGCCCAACCGTGCTCGGCGTTGCCGCCGAACTCGGAGAAGAAGATCAGGCAGGTCGTGGCGATGGAGAGGAAGACGACGCCGGCGACGTCGATCCGGCGCGTGGCCTTCTTGCTCGGCAGGGTGAGCGCGAACCAGGCGATCGCGAACGCGGCGATGCCGATCGGGATGTTGATGTAGAACGCCCACTCCCACGTGAGGTGGTCGACGAAGAAGCCGCCGAGCAGCGGTCCGGCGACGGCCGAGAGGCCGAAGATGCCGCCGATCGGGCCCATGTACTTGCCGCGCTCGCTCGCAGGGACGATGTCGGCGATGATCGCCTGCGACAGGATCATCAGGCCGCCGCCGCCGAGGCCCTGCAGGGCGCGGAAGAAGACGAACATCCAGAAGCTGTCCGCGAGGGCGCAGCCGATCGACGCGAGCGTGAAGAGGGCGATCGCGATGAGGAAGAGGTTGCGGCGGCCCAGGACGTCGCCGAACTTGCCGTAGACGGGCATGACGATCGTGGTCGCCAGGAGGTAGGCGGTGGTGATCCAGGCCTGGTGCTCGACGCCGCCGAGCTGGCCGACGATGGTCGGCATAGCGGTGGAGACGATGGTCTGGTCGAGGCTGGCCAGCATCATGCCGGCGATGAGGGCGGAGAAGATGATCCAGATGCGGCGCTGGGTCAGCAGCAGCGGCTGGCCATCGCTGCCGGGGCGTGGCGTGCGGGCCATGTCAGTCCTTGGTGGTCGTGGTGGAAGCGGAGAAGAGGCGCTCGGCGTGGGCGAAGTTGGCCTCGAGGATGCGCGTGAAGCGGGTGCGCGCGGCCTCCTCGGGGTCCGCCGACTCATCCTGTTCGATCGCGTGCTCTTCGTCGACGAACTCGTGCATCGCGGTCATGGCGAGGTGCCCGACGAAGCCTGCGGCGGCGAGGGCGAACGGGTCCGTCTCCTCGAGTCCCTCGCGTCGCGCGATGAGCGCGGCGAGGGAGCGCCGGCGCTGTTCGTTGATCTGCATCATGCGTTTCATCAGCGCGGTTTCGGAGTGCAGCAGTTCCATGAAGACCGCGACGTCGCGGCCGAGCGTCTCCGTCGACGTCAGCAGGCGGAGGAACAGATTCTTGAGGGCTGCCGGCAGCGGCTCGTCCGAGTCGATGAAGCTCTGGTCGACCTCGAGGGGGACGTCGTCGAGGTGGACGCCGAGGACGGCGTCCTCCTTGGCCTGGAAGTAGTTGAAGAACGTTCTGCGGGAAACGCCGGCTGCCTCCGCCAGTTCCTCCACGGTGAATCCGGCGAGCCCTCGCTCGGCGGTCAGCCTCCGGGCGTGATCGATGAGGGCCGTGGCGGTGGCTTCCCTCCGCCGCTCGCGGGCACCACCGCTAGTTGCACTATTGTTCATGTAGTGCAGTTTTGCACTATCTAGTCTCGAGTGCAATATCGAGTGGTGGGGATCACGCGGACCACGCCCGTTCGATCCGGGGCGTGACGGCGGGCCTCCTAGACCAGCCCGCCCGCAGCCGCGACGGCCGCCGCAGCCGAGCGCGAACCGACGCCGAGCTTGCGGTAGATCTGCGTCAGGTGGAACTTGACCGTGTTCTCGCTGATGAACAGCTCCTGAGCGATCTGCCTGTTCTTTTTTCCGTGCACCACCAGGCGCAGGACTTCGCGCTCCCGCGGAGCGAGGTTCCACTCGTCGACCGCTTCGGACCGCGAGGCGTCGATCGGCAACCTGACATCGAGTTCGGTGCCCCAGCCGGGCACCTGCTTCACGCCGACCTCGCCGCCGAGAGCCGCCACATTCGCCTGCGCCTGATGCAGGCCCGGGGTCGTGGAATCGAACGCGCCGGGTCCGTCGTCGCGGATATTGATCAGCAGGTTCTTCCCGTCGCAGGCCCACTGCACACGCACCCGGGAGATATCCTCCTGCTCGTTCATGGCCAGCACCGCGCTCCGGACAATGGAGCGGGCCGCATGCGCGACCTCGCCGGGCAGGGCTCTGCCCTTCGCCGGCGGCTCGATGAACTGGACGTCCAGACGCCCGTACTGGGTCAGTGGGCGCAGGTCCGTGCGCAGGCGAGAGAAAGCGCTGACCACAGGCTCCTCGGAGAGGGCCATCATGACGTCGTTGGCCGTGCGTGTGCGCACTAGGGCGGACGAGGCCAGTTCGGTGGCTGACACGCGCGTCCGCCGGTCGTCCAGATCGCGGCTGCGCAGGACGGCCAGGAGAGACTCGAGATCGGTCGCGTGACGCTCCGTCAGCTCCGTCGTGACGCGGACGCGTTCGGTCGACACGGCGTTCGCGTCCACCAGCTCGGCCGGGGACGCGCCGTCCACCTGTCGCCGGATGCTCGTGGCCGTGATCTCCCAGAGGCCCTGAATCAGGGCCTCGGCCGGACGCGCGGATGCGGCCCCCGTCCCGCAGAGGGCCAGCACCGCGCCGGTAGCCGCTTCCCACGCGCGGACGTCGCGTTCGCGACCGGCGAGCACGGCACTGCGGATCTCTTCGCCATCGCGCAGACGACGACGGATCGCGTCCATCTCGAGGACGGTCACCTTTTCGGTGATTTCGGGATCCCCGGCCTTCTTCTGCGGGCGTCCCGTGCAGTCCTGCGTGAGGACGACCAGTGCTTGGTGGGGGAGGCTGGCAGAGACCGCGTCGCTCAACGCGGCGGCGATCGTCGACAGGGGCGCCTCGACGATCCGCGCTATCGCGGAGACCAGGCGGAGCTGCACCGAATCGCCACCACCATCGCGTTCGCCGGAGGCCCCGTTGTCGGGCCCCGTCGGGGGCCGAAGTGAAGTCATAGTCCAACAGTATGGTCGGCGCCGGCGGTGCTGCCCACCCGTTCGGGTAGCGGATCGAGCACAACGGGTGGGTACCGGCGGATCGCGGTTGCGGTGGGATGGATGAACCATCGAACACCGAACCGGAAGGAGCCCCCGTGCCAGTCCTCGCAACACCGGAACAGGACGGACTCGAACTCGTCGCCTCCGAGGTCACCGCTGCCGTGCGCTCGGTCGATCCGGCAGCGATCGCCGCCGCTGCCGACCAGATCGAGGGGGCCAACCGGGTCTTCGTGTTCGGCCAGGGACGGTCCGGGATCGCCCTCCGCGGGCTGGCCATGCGCCTCATGCACCTCGGGCACTCGGCGCACGTCGTCGGCGACGCCACCGCCCCGGCGATCGGCACCGGCGACGTCCTCGTCCTCGCCTCGGGGTCGGGAACCACCGGTTCGGTGGTCCGCGCTGCGACAGCGGCGGCGGAGGCGGGCGCCGTTGTCGTGGCGATGACGGCAACCGCCGATTCGCCGGTGGGGCGGGCTGCGGCCCGGACGATCACCGTCGCGGCAGCGGTGAAAACGGATCACGGCGGTACCGCCTCGGCGCAATACGCCGGCAGCCTCTTCGAGCAGGCCGTGATGCTTGTCGGCGACGCGGTCTTCCACGCGCTGTGGCAGCGCAGCGGCGCCGCAGCCGAGGAGCTGTGGACCCGCCACGCAAACCTCGAATGAACCACCACAACACGTCACTACATCTCCGACAGTTAGGAACCCCATGACGAAGCTCCAGGTCGCCATCGACCTTCTGACCACCGACGACGCCCTCGCCCTCGCGGCGAAGGTCGCCCCGCACGTCGACATCATCGAGCTCGGCACCCCGCTCATCAAGAGCGAGGGGCTGGGCGTCATCCGCGCCATCAAGGACGCCCACCCGGACAAGATCGTCTTCGCCGATCTCAAGACGGCCGACGCCGGGGCGCTCGAGGCGCAGATCGCCTTCGAGGCCGGCGCGGACCTGGTCACCGTCCTCGGCACGGCCGACGACTCAACGATCGTGGGTGCGGTTCAGGCGGCACAGGCGGCCGGCAAGGGTGTCGTCGTCGACCTGATCGGCGTGGCCGACAAGACCGCCCGGGCCCGCGCGGTCACGAACCTCGGCGTCGAATTCGTCGAGTTCCACGCCGGTCTCGACGAGCAGGCCCAGCCCGGATTCAGCCTCGCCACCCTGCTCGAGGCCGGCAGCGCGTCGAAGGTCCGGTTCTCCGTGGCCGGCGGCGTCAACATCCACTCGATCGAGGCCGTCAAGGCGGCGGGCGCCGACGTCGCCGTCGCCGGCGGGGCCATCTACGGTGCTGAGGACCCGGCCCTGGCCGCTGCGGCGCTCAAGAGCGAACTGAACTGACCGCGCGCAGGGAGGGGTCGGGCACCGATGACGACGTCGGGGCCCGGCCCTTCGCCGTCGCGGCCGGATCACGTGGACAGGGCCGAGGCCTCCAGAATTCGACGCACAGGGACAGACTTGCGGGGACCGCTGCTGCAATACTGGGCGCGTGTACTCAGAGATTCGACTGCCGCCAGGGGAGGCGTTGTGGCGCTCCAACGGCAGTGCCGGCGGGGTGGTCATACCCGCCGACGGATGCGTCGACCTGATCCTTCGGGACGGCCAAGAGGCCGTGGCTGGGCCCTCGACGCGGTGGCTTGCATCGGGTCCCGACGGGGCCAACGGGTCGTTCGGTCTCAGGTTTCCGCCGGGGCGAGCGCGCCATCTGCTCGGCGTGGACCTCCATCGGGTCGCTGACCAGATCGTTCTACTTGAGGATCTCGTCAACCGTGGCCGCGCGATGCAGTTGCGCGAGGCGATGATTCCACTTGAGGCCGGGCCGGGGCCCACCAGTGCTCTGTCCTTGATTGCGGCAGAGGTCGCAGGATCGAGCCGCTGGTCCGAGGCCGTGCGCCGCGCAGCCTTCGAAGAGGCCCCGGCGAAGGACGTTTCGGCGACGATGAGCGGTTCCGACCGTTCCTTCCGCCGCCGGATGCTCGCAACTTTCGGTTACGGGTACGCCACCCTCGTGCGACTCGAACGAGCGCGACGGGCGCAGTGGTTGCTGCGGTCCGGATCGACGATCGCAGCGGCCGCTGCGGAAACTGGTTTCGCCGACCAGCCCCATCTTTCTCGGGAGTTCCGGCGACTGGTCGGCCGGAGCCCAGCTCAGTTTGCGGCGAGCTCGGCGTAGAGGTCGACCGAGTTCCCATCCGGGTCGAGCAGAGTGGCGTACCGCTGCCCCCAGTGCGCGTCCCAGGGTTCGACGTGCCCGGTGTAGCCGGCGTTGATGAGCGTGGCGAAGGCCGCATCGACTGCAGCCGGCGTTCCTTTGTCGAAGGCCAGCGCGATGCGGTGTCCTCCGGTCGCGGGGGCGAAAGCCGGGTCGAATCCGCGGATAGTCTCCACTGTGTCCCAGGCGATTTTCACGCCCTCGTCGAGCTCCGCGTCCACGTGGGGTGCGTCGTCCTGATCCGTCTCGATGGATACGCCCAGAGCGCGGTAGAAGGCGAGGGAAGCCGCCATGTCGTTCGTTACGATGCCGATGAAGCCGAGTTTTAGTGTCATGTTCCCACCGTATGACCATCCGCTGATCCGGTCGTGAACAGAATGGCCAGCCGGGGGCGGTTGGCTTGACGGCGTCGGTGCCCGGCCTTTCACTGTCCGCCGACTACCGCTCCGAACGTCTCAGTCGGCGGTACAGAACGGATCCAGCGATCCCGATCGCCAGGGCGGTCGCGACCACCGGCGTCTGCATCGCGAGGCCCGAAGACAGAGTGCTCAGCCCGGCCTCCACCTGGTCTGGACGCCCCACGATGGCCCGCGATCCCACGACGAACTGCACGGCCCATGCAACCGGCCCTGTGATCCACAAGATCGTCAGCGAGGCCAGCCAGACGGCGCCGTTCCGCAGGGTTCGCAGTCCCAGGGCGGCCAGGGCCGCGCCGACCACGGCGGCCGGCAGCCACTGCAGGACAGGGAGTTCGGGAGCCAGCATCCCCGGGGTTCCCAGGTTGAACCAGATGGAGAGCCACCACGTCGTGGGTGTCGCTGTCAGCGCCGCGCCGAACGCCGCTCGGTTCGGGGAGCGGCTGGACAGAGACGCCAGGATCGCAAACGACATCGCGACAGCGAGCAGCACCCCAGCCAGCATCCCGTAGAAGTAGTAGGTCGCGTAGGGGTGGCCCCCCGGTCCGGGCGCGAGGCCCGCCCGCAGTTCGAGGAAGCTCTGCACGACGGCGGTCAGGTGCGCGGCCACCAGGCCAACCGCGACGCTCCCGAGCCCGGCGCGACGGCGGGCGGGCCGCCACCAGCGGAGGGCGAGTGCCGCCGTCGTGCCGCTGGTGGCCATGATGCCGACGAGATCTCGCAGCATGTATTGGCTGATCGGAAGCAGTGAGAACGGCATGTCGTCGGGCAGAGTCCCTGTCGCCCACAGGTTCTGCAGGGGCAGTGTTCCTCCTGTCAGCAGCCACGGGGTGAGTGACAGCAGGCCGGCCGCGAGGCCGATGACGATGCCGATCGCGCCCGTCCAGGACTGGTGCCGCGTGTGTGCTGCCGGGGTGGCTCGGTCGGACTCGGCGGGCTGGTGCTCGGTCATGTGGTCCTCCATCAGGGGAAGCCTGGAGGACTTCCGTTACTCTAGGCATTATGGACCACGGAACCGGAAAGGGTGTCGCAGCCGTGGACACCGTGCTGCTGCGGACCGACGCTCTGACGGCCGGGTATGGGACGGGCGAGGTCTGCGGTCCCGTCGATCTGACCCTGCAGCCGGGCCAGACGCTCGGCGTCATCGGCGCGAACGCCGCTGGCAAATCCACCTTGCTCCGCACGCTAAGCGGCGGGCAGCTGCCACTCGCCGGCACGGTCACGCTCGACGGCCGATCCGTGGATGCTGCTTCGATCGGCTACCGTCGGGCAGTGGCCATGGTGTTCGACGAGGACGCCTATTTTCCGACGTTGACCGTGGGTGAGCACCTGGAGCTCGTCGCGTCCGGGCACGGAGCCCGCGACCCTCGCGCCGCAGTCGCCCGGGAACTCGACTTCTTCGGCCTCGAGAACGCCGGGGACTCACTCCCGGGGCACCTCTCGTCGGGGCAGCGCCGCAGATTCCTCCTCGCTGCGGCCTTCATCCGGCCCAGCCGTCTCCTGTTTCTCGACGAGCCCGAACAGCGATTGGATCAGGTTATGCGCGATCGGCTGGCCCGCCGGTTGAGCGACCGGGCGGCCTCTGGCACCGCGATCGTGTTCGCCACGCACGACGTGGCCCTGCTCGCCGCGGTTGCGCAGCGCGTCCTCCGCATCGGGCCGGGGGCGTTGCGGCCGGCCCCCGCGGGCACCGAGGAATGAGGCCGACGGCGGTCGGCGCCACCTTCGACCCGTGGGCGTTCACCCGGGCCATCGAACGCCGCGCGCAGACTGAGAATCGGTGGGACCGGCTCGGCGACCTCTATCTCTACGCGCTTGCGCTGCTCCTGCTGCTGGCTTTCGTGGCCGGCGCCGTCGTCTCCCTCCGCGAGGAGCTCCGCACGGGCGGGCACGCTCTCGTCGATGTCGGGCTGGTGTCGCAGCAGACGGCGTTCTGCGCTCTCGCGCTGTGGGGGACCCTCCATGTCGCACGGCTGATGATCACGCTGGGCCCCTTGGGCGCCACGCGTGCGCAGGCGGCGTGGTGGTTCCCGCTTCCCGTGTCCCGCAGACCCGTCCTTCGGCGGATCGCCACCCGCCGCTTCCTGTCCTTCTTCGCCGCCGGCGCAGTGGCCTGGCTTCCGTTCGGGCTGGCCGCCGGCGAAGCCTCCTCCGTCGGCTACGAGGGGCCGCCCGGCAGCGCGCTGCTCGCGGGGTCTGCGGCGGCGGGTCTGCTGGTCATGACGACGGCGGTGGGAGCGGCTCTGGTACAGGCGTTCGGTATCCAGCGGATCGCACGGAGGGCGCTGACGGCCGCGGCAGTGCTCGCCATGGTTGGGCTCGCCGCAGAAGCGCTGGTCGGTGCCGTCAGTGGGGAGCCGCCAGCATCCGTGGCGTGGGCAGTACTGCCGTCCTCACTGCCGCTCCAGTTGGGCTTCGGGGAGCCTGCGGGGTCCTCGGCGCCCGCTGGAATCTGCGCGCTCCTGTTGGCGAGCGGACTCGGATGGATCGTCGTCGACCGGCGGCTGGAGCACTTCGAGGTTGCCGAACTCGTCCGCGCCGGGGCGGTGAGTGCCCACGCCGCGGCGGCTCTCGAGACCATGGAGTACCGCCAGGCGGCCGTCGCCTTACACCAGGGGCCGTCCTCCGCCACTCGGCGCGGTGCCCGCCTCCTCGCAGCGGCGTGGGGCCGGGGCGCCGCCGCGGCGCTCGTCGCGGCAGATGCCGTCGTGCTGCTGCGTTCGCGCGCGATCCTGCGATCGGCGGTGGTCTCTCTGGCACTCCCGGGGCTGATGATGGTCGTGGACGGCGGCAACAGCGTCGTCCCGTTGGCCCTCGCAGGTGCCGTTTCTGTCGGAGTGATGGTGCATGCCGCGGCGACGCCGGTGCGGGTGTCGACCGGCACTCGCGGGCTTCCGGAGCTCCTGCCGCTCGGTGCCGGTGCTGTGGGGCGCGTCCGAACCATCGTCCCGGCGATCCTCTTGATCGCGTGGGGTGCGCTCTTTGGCACCTTCTTCGGCGCGGCGGTCCTCGGCACCGGCGGCTCGCTCGCGATGAGCGCCGTCATCGGGGCGGCCACGGGGTGGGGACTTTCCGGCGCGGCCGTGAAGTCCGCAGGTCCCCAGGCTCAGCCGATCGACGAGCTTTTCGCGCCGGGAGCCGAGCTTCAGGCGTCGTCCGCAGCGCTCGGGAGAATCGGGCGCGGATACGGCCTCGCCGTCATCGCGCTGATGCCGCTTGGACTCTATCTTTCGGCCGGTCAGCTGTGGGCACTCCCCGTGGCGGTCGCCGTTGGCGGGTTCTGCTGGTGGGCGGGTGCGTCGACCGGAACTCTGGACCGTTGACGGCACCGACTACGCCCTCAGGGAACTTTCGTGCTTTGTTATGCGTCGAATACTGGTGAGTGCGAAGCTATGATGCGGTGCATCATCGCCCGAGCGCTCGCTCATCGCGCAACGGTGCGCCGTTTCGATCGCGCCGACGGCCCAGAATGTGGCCGCCGCGTGAAATCCGATCAGGAGGGACGGGGACGGACCCCGAACATGAACGTCAAGAAGATCTTTAACAGCTGGGTCATCTGGGTGCTCATCGGCGCGGCCGCGCTGATCATCTTCCTGCCCACGCTGACTGGGGGGAACGCCGGCCGGGTCGACACGAGTGTCGGTCTCGAGCTGCTCGAAGACAACAAGGCCAGCGAGGCCAAGATCTTCGACGGCGACCAGCGCGTCGACCTCACGCTGAAGGACAATTTCCGGTACGAGGGTTCCGACCTGGGCAAGGAGGTCTCGTTCTACTACTCCGAGGCCCGCGCCGATGACGTCGTCGCGGCGATGAACGCCGCCGACCTCGAGGGGTTCACCGACCAGCCGGTGCAGAGCAACTGGTTCGTCTCGATGCTGGGCTTCCTGATCCCGTTCCTGCTGATCGCCCTGTTGTTCTGGTTCCTGATGTCCCGCGCCTCCGGCGGGGGCGGCAAGGTCATGCAGTTCGGCAAGTCCAAGGCCAAGCTCATCACCAAGGACATGCCGCAGGTGACCTTCGTCGACGTCGCCGGTGCCGAAGAGGCCGTCGAGGAACTGCACGAGATCAAGGAATTCCTGCAGGAGCCGGCGAAGTTCCAGGCCGTCGGCGCCAAGATCCCCAAGGGCGTGCTCCTGTACGGGCCCCCCGGCACGGGCAAGACCCTGCTGGCCAAGGCCGTCGCCGGTGAGGCCGGTGTGCCGTTCTACTCGATCTCCGGCTCCGACTTCGTCGAGATGTTTGTCGGTGTCGGCGCCTCCCGCGTTCGCGACCTTTTCGAGCAGGCCAAGAACAACTCGCCCGCCATCATCTTCGTCGACGAGATCGACGCCGTCGGCCGCCACCGCGGCGCCGGCGTCGGCGGCGGCAACGACGAGCGTGAGCAGACCCTGAACCAGCTGCTCGTCGAGATGGACGGTTTCGACGTCAACACGAACGTCATCCTCATCGCGGCGACCAACCGCCCGGACGTGCTGGACCCCGCGCTGCTGCGCCCCGGACGTTTCGACCGCCAGGTCCCGGTTGAGGCCCCCGACCTCGCCGGCCGCGAGAAGATCCTGCAGGTGCACGCCAAGGGCAAGCCGATGGTCGACGACATCGACCTGCACGCCGTCGCCAAGAAGACCCCGGGCTACACGGGTGCCGACCTGGCCAACGTGCTCAACGAGGCTGCGCTCCTGACGGCCCGCTCCAACGCGCAGCTTGTCGACGATCGCGCCCTCGACGAGGCGATCGACCGCGTCATGGCCGGCCCGCAGAAGCGCACCCGGCTCATGAAGGAGCACGAGCGCAAGGTCACGGCGTACCACGAGGGCGGCCACGCGCTCGTTGCCGCCGCGATGAACAACTCGGCCCCGGTCACGAAGATCACGATCCTTCCCCGCGGCCGCGCCCTGGGCTACACGATGGTGGTCCCCGAGGACGACAAGTACTCGGTCACGCGCAACGAGCTGCTCGATCAGCTCGCCTACGCGATGGGCGGACGCGTCGCTGAGGAAATCGTGTTCCACGACCCCTCGACCGGCGCATCGAACGACATCGAGAAGGCCACCGGCATCGCCCGCAAGATGGTCACCCAGTACGGCATGAGCCGCCGCATCGGGACGGTGAAGCTCGGCTCCGGCGGCGGCGAGCCGTTCCTCGGGCGCGACGGCGGTCAGGGTCGCGACTACTCGGAGGACATGGCGACGATCGTCGACGAGGAGGTGCGCGAGCTGCTCGACGCCGCCCACGAGGAGGCCTACCGGGTCCTCACGGCCAACCGCAAGGTCCTCGACCGGCTGGCCGTCGAGCTGCTCGAGCGCGAGACCCTGAACCAGAAGGAGATCGCCGACATCTTCCACGATCTGGTCAAGATGGACCGCCGCGCCATCTGGCTCTTCCACGACGACCGCCCGGTCTCGGAGGACGGCCCCGTGCAGTCGCTCAAGGAGCGGCGCGAGGCCGCGGCGGCCGCAGCAGGGGAGCAAGCAGGGGAACAGGAGGGCGACGACGACGAGCAGTACTCGGGCGGCGGCGTCACCGACATCCCCGGCGTCAGCGACCCCGTCGACAATCAGCCGGGCGGCCGTCCCGGCGGGCTGCCCAGCGGGTCCGAGCCCGCGGGCCGCGACTCCTCGGGCGACCACGGCACCGGGCAGGACGACGACGGCCGGTAGTGGCCGCCGTCGTGCTCTCATGACGGCCGGGTGACCCCGGCGTATCCCCACTGGACGGCGTTCGTTAGGATCATTGGTGTGACTCAGGACGTAGAGATGAACCAGACCCCGCCCGCGGAGGGCTTCCAGGTGGACCAGTCGCGCATCCGCGCGGCCGTGCGCGAGATCCTCGAGGCGGTCGGCGAGGATCCGGACCGCGACGGGCTGCAGGACACTCCGGCGCGCGTGGCCAAGGCCTACGCCGAGTTCTTCTCCGGCCTGCACGGCGAGCCGGGCGAGATCCTGGGCACGACCTTCGACATCGACCACAGCGAGCTCGTTCTGGTCAAGGACATCCCGTTCTATTCGACGTGCGAGCACCACCTGGTGCCGTTCCACGGGGCCGCGCACGTCGGGTACATCCCGGGCGACGACGGCCACGTGACAGGCTTGAGCAAGCTGGCCCGGCTCGTCGACCTGTACGCGCGGCGCCCGCAAGTCCAGGAGCGGCTGACGACCCAGATCGCCGAGGCGCTGTGCGAACACCTGGACCCGCGCGGCGTGATCGTCGTGGTGGAGTGCGAGCACATGTGCATGTCGATGCGCGGGGTGCAGAAGCCCGGCGCGCGCACGGTCACCTCCGCGGTGCGCGGGCAGCTCCGAGAAACAGCGACCCGGGCCGAGGCCATGAGCCTCATCCTCGGTAAATAAGAGCCAACGGTAGGAGAACCAATGAACCTCGCAGCCGTCCCCGGGACAGGTCCCGCGACCAGCCCGTTGCCCGTCATCAGGCCGTCCAAGGTGAAGAAGTTCGAGGACCTGCCGACGGGGCGCACCGTGATCATGGGCGTCCTCAACGTCACCGAGGATTCCTTCAGCGACGGCGGCCGCTTCCTCGACACCGAGGACGCCATCAAGCAAGGCCTGCGCCTTTTGTATTCCGGCGCGGACATCATCGACGTCGGCGGCGAGTCCACGCGACCGGGCGCCACGCCTGTCGACCCGGGTCTTGAGGCCAAGCGCGTCCTCCCCGTCGTCGAGGCTCTGACGAAGGCCGGCGCCATCGTGTCCGTCGACACGATGCACGTCTCCACTGCGCGCGCGGCCGTCAAGGCCGGCGCCCACATCATCAACGACGTCTCGGGGCTCACGCACGAGGCCGGGATGCCGGAGCTCGTCGCCGAGCTCGGCGTGCCGTACGTGCTCATGCACCGCCGCGGCGAGGCGGAGAACATGCACGACTTCGCCCACTACGACGACGTCGTCGGCGAGGTCCTGGCCGAGCTCGGCGACCTGCGCGAGCGCTTCCTCGACGCCGGCGTCAAGCCCGAGCAGCTCATCATCGATCCGGGCCTGGGCTTCGCGAAGGAGGCCCCGCACAACTGGGCCCTGCTGCACCGGCTCGGCGAGTTCGAGGCCTTCGGCCACCGGGTGCTGATCGGCACGAGCCGCAAGCGCTTCCTCGGTTCGCTGCTCTCCAACGGCGGCGTCCCCGCCGCCGCTGAGGCGCGCGACGCCGCCACCGCGGCGACGAGCGCGCTCGCGGCCGCCGCCGGCGTGTGGGGCGTGCGCGTGCACGATGTCGAGGCTTCGTACGACGCCGTCAAGGTCGCTACCGCCTGGGTCCACGGCGGTTCTGGCGAACCTGCGCAGGACGCCTGACGTGGCCGACAGGATCGCGCTCACGGGGATCACGGCGACCGGCCACCACGGGGTCTTCGAGCACGAGAAGCGCGACGGCCAGCCGTTCGTCGTCGACATCGTCCTGCACACCGACATCCGGCCCGCGGCGGCGAGCGACGATCTGACGCTGACGACCCACTACGGGGAACTGGCCGAACTGGTCACGGAGCACATCGCCTCCGGGCCGTTCGATCTGATCGAGACGCTGACGGAGAACATCGCCGCGGCCGTCCTCGCGGGCTTCGAGCTCGTCGACGCCGTCGACGTCACGGTGCACAAGCCGAAGGCGCCGATCGAGGTGCCGTTCGGCGACGTCGCGATCACGATCCACCGCGAGCGGGGGCGGTCATGACTCACGCGCAGCACGTCAGCGCGGTGCTCGCGCTCGGCAGCAATCTGGGCGAGCGCAGCGACACGCTCTCGGTCGCGGTCGGCGACCTCATCGCCCATCCCGACGTCCGGCTGATCCAGGTTTCGGAGGTCGTGCAGACCCGCCCTGTCGGCGGCCCCGGGGACCAGCCCGACTTCCTGAACATGGTGATGGAGGTCGAGACCACGCTCGCCCCGCTCGACCTGCTGGCCCACTGCCAGGACGTCGAGAACAGGCACCACCGGGTCCGCGAGGTCCGCTGGGGACCGCGCACGCTCGACATCGACATCATCACCCACGATCAGACGCGCCTCGAGACCGAGAAACTGACGATCCCGCACCCGCGCGCCGCCGAGCGCGCGTTCGTGCTGCAACCGTGGGCCTGGATGGATCCGGATGCGACGCTGGACGGAGTACCCGTCGCCGAGCTCGCCGCGCGGGCCGCCGACCTCGACGGCCTGCGCCTCTACGACCCGGAGACCGACGAGGTGGGCGGCTAGGGCATGAGCACCATCCGTCCGCTCTTGCTGGCCCTCATCGCCGTCGTCACCGCCGTCCTCGGGTGGGGCGCGAGCCTGCTCACGGCCGCGAACAGCCTCCCGTCGCCCGTCCTGCACGCCACGAGTCTCATCACGATCGGCGCCGGCACCCTCATCACCCTCGTTCTGGGGTTGCGGGTCCGCGCGTACCAGCGTCAGCGATCCGAGTTCCGGGACCGGGAACGACGGCGGCAGGCCGGCGAGCAAGGGCATGCGCGCGGAGCAGAGAAGCCCGTCGAGATCAGCCCGGTCCTGGCCGCGCGGACGCTCGTGCTGGCGCAGGCTCTCGCCTACGCGGGGGCCGTGATCCTCGGCTGGCACGCCGGCGTCCTTGTCGACCTGCTCGGAGTCGCCCGCGTCGGCTCGGACTCCGTGACGTTGTCTCTCATCATGATTGGTGCCGCCGGTCTCATGAGTGTGGTGGGATGGGCGGTGGAGCAGTTCTGCAAGGTGCCGCCGGGCGACGGCCCGCAGCCAGGCCCCGACGGGGCGCGAGGGGAGAGCAATGGAGATGAACAGGGGTACGCACCAGGTGCCGGAGGGTGACGCCGCGGTCGTCGCGGACGATCAGAAGGCCATCGACCCGGAGGGCGTCGACTGGTTGCGCGTTGATCCGGCCTACGTGAAGGTCCGGTTCATTGGCGTGCTGATCGGCGGCGCCGTCTGGTTGCTGATCACCTCCGTGCCGCTGGTCCTCATGCTGACAGGCCTCTGGGGCGGCTACCCGGAGTGGCTCGCGTGGCTGCTCCCCGGGGTCGCCGTGGTCTGGACGCTCGTGGACCTGATCATCACCAACCGGCGGGTCCGCGCGATCGGGTACGCCGAGCGCGACGACGACCTCCTGGTCCGCCAGGGCATCCTGTTCAAGAAGGTCCTCGTCGTCCCCTACGGCCGCATGCAGTACGTCGACGTGCAGATGGGCCCCGTGGACCGCGCGTTCGGCCTGTGCAAGGTCCAGCTGCACACGGCCGCGTCCGACGTCACCGCGACCATTCCGGGCGTCACCACCGACGAGGGCGCCCGCCTGCGCGAGCAGCTCTCCGCCCGCGGCGAGGCGAGGCTGGCGGGGCTGTGAGCCACGACCAGCCGAACGCGAACGACGGCGCCGTCCCGGTCGACTCCGCGCCCCGCAGCCCCCAGGACTTCCAGGAGGAGGCCCCCTGGCATCGCGTCCACCCGGTCTCTCCTTTCGTCCGCGGTTGGATCGTCATCGTGGCGCTCGTCTACGGATTCGGCCAGAACTGGCTGCAGAACCTCATCCCGGGCTTCGGCGGGGAGGGCGACGGCGACTCCTCGAAAGACGAGGAGGTCCTCGACTTCATCTTCGGCTCGGTGGCCTGGATCGTCGCCGGCGGCCTGCTCGTCCTGCTGCTCATCCTCGGCGGCTTCTTCCTCTCGTGGAAGATGACCCGCTACCAGCTGACCGACCGGCACGTGAACGTCCGCTCGGGCATCGTGTTCCGCCAGCAGCGGCAGGCGCGCATCGACCGCGTGCAGGCGATCGACATCGTCCAGCCCCTGGTCGCGCGGATCTTCGGCCTCGCCGAGCTCAAGTTCGAAGTCGCCGATGGCGGTTCCACCGCGATGAAACTCGCGTTCCTCAAACTCGCCGCCGCGAAGGACCTGCGGGCGGCAATCCTCGCCCGGGCGGCGGGGCTGCGCACACAGACGGCAGGCGGACCACCGCCTCGTGACGCCACGCGCGAGGACCCCGAGGGCACCGACGCCGCGCACGACGTCGTACCGGATGCGCCCGTGGCGCCCGAGAACGTGCTGGTGCGCGTTCCGCCCGGGCGGCTGCTCGCTTCGATCGTGCTCAGCCCCGCCGTGTGGATCGCGGTCATCATCCTCGGCGTGGGCCTCATCGTCCAGCTCGCGACCGACAGCGGCTTCCTCATGGTCTACCTGCTGCCGGGTCTGTTCGGCTTCGTGCCGTGGATCTGGGGACTGTTCAACAACGGGTTCAACTTCGCGGCGGGTGTCAGCCCCGATGGGCTGCGCCTGAGCTACGGCCTGCTCGACACCCGGCACCAGACCGTACCGCCCGGGCGGATCCAGGCCGTGCAGATCCGCCAGGGGATCATCTGGCGGCTCATGGGCTGGCACAAGATCGTCGTGAACGTCGCCGGTTACGGGGCGGGTGCCGACGGCGGAGAAACGCGCTCGACTGTGCTGCCCGTCGGCACCCGGGCGGACGTGCTGAACATCCTCTCGATCGTGCTGCCGAACCCCGGGACCGACCGTCCCCTCGAGCTGGTCGAGGCCGGCATCGCCGGCTCCGGCCCCGCGGAGGGGTTTACGACGACGCCGCGTACCGCTCGCTTCATCTCGCCACTCGCGTGGCGGCGGCAGGGATTCACAGTGACCAGGACCGCGGTCTTCTCGCGGCACGGCTTCCTGAACCGGTACCTCGACATCGTCCCGCACGAGCGCACGCAGGGGATTCGGCTCGTCCAGGGTCCGCTGGCCCGGGCCGCGGCGGTCTGCTCGGTCCGGTTGATGACCACCGATGGCCCGGTCTCGCCGTACATCGTCCAGGCGGCCGGTCCCGTAGCCCGGCGCTTCTTCCTCGAGCAGTCCGCCCGGGCTGCCCGCGCTCGGGCCGAGCACGACCGCAACCACTGGCTCGACGAGGATCCCTACGGCACGGGCCTGTCGCAGCTTCCGGTCGCGAAGCAGGCCGTCGCTGCCGGAGCGGGCGGGGAGGCCGCGGATTCGGCGCCGCCACTGAACGCACCCGCCCCTCCGCCGAATAGCGAGGCCGAGAGGAACCAGCGAGAGAAGGAGGACAAGCATGAGTAAGCCCGGCCGGCTCGGCATCGGCGTCATCAGCGCCGGCAAGGTGGGGGCCGTCCTCGGCGCCGCCCTGCGCGCGGCGGAGCACCAGATCGTCGGCGTGCACGCGGTGTCCGAGGACTCGCGCGAGCGGGCCGAGAACCTGTTGCCCGGCGCCCCCGTTCTCGAGATCGACGAGATCCTGCGCCGTGCCGAGCTCGTGCTCTTCGCCGTCCCGGACGACCAGCTCGGCCCGCTTGTCGCCGGCCTTGCCGATGCGGGGCACTTCAAGCCAGGCCAGCTCGTCGTGCACACGGCCGGACGGTTCGGCCTCGAGGTTCTCGCCCCGGCGCGCGCGGCCGGCGCCATCGGACTCGCGATCCACCCGGCCATGACCTTCACGGGCATGAGCCTGGACCTCGCCAGGCTGCCGGACTGCGTCTTCGGCGTCACGGCCGAGAACATGATGCTGCCGATCGCCCAGGCGCTCGTCGTCGAAATGGGCGCCGAACCCGTGGTCGTCGCCGACGCCGACCGGGTGACCTACCACGCGGCGCTCGCGCATGCCTCGAACCATCTCGTCACCCTCGCCGGCCAAGCCGCCCAGCTGCTGAACGAGGTCGGGGTCGAACGCCCGGACCGGCTCCTCGGCCCGCTCATGCGCGCCTCCCTCGAGAACGCGCTCGCCTCCGGGGAGGCGGCCCTGACGGGTCCGGTCGCCCGCGGCGACGCCGGAACCGTCGCCCAGCACGTGGAAGCACTCGAGGACGTGGACGACGACGTCCGCACCGCCTACACGTCCATGGCCCTGGCCACCGCCATGCGCGCCGCCGATCGCGGACTGATCACGCGCGCCCAAGCGCTCGAGATGGCCCGTATCCTCGGCGAAGCCTCCTCCTAGACTGTGTGGCGTGAGTAGACACGAAGAACACGCACCCAGGATCGTCCGCACCGTCGCAGAGCTGAAGGCCGTCGGCCGCGAACTTCTCGAGGCTGCAGCCGCCGAAGGACGCGAGGCCTCGCTCGGACTCGTGCCGACGATGGGCGCACTGCATGAGGGGCACGCTCGTCTCATCGCGCAGGCGCGCGATGAGAACGCCGTCGTCGTCGTCACCGACTTCGTCAACCGCCTCCAGTTCGACGACTCGGCGGACTTCGAGCGGTACCCCCGCGATCTCGAGGCGGACGCGGCGATCGCCGCCGGCGCCGGTGCCGACCTGATCTTCGCCCCGGAGGAGCGCGAGGTCTACCCCGACGGTCGCCCGCGCGTCCTGCTCTCGGCGGGAACACTCGGGGAGAGGTTCGAGGGGGCCTCGCGGCCCGGGCACTTCGACGGCATGCTCACCGTCGTCGCGAAGCTGCTCCACTACGGGATGCCCGACCCGGCTACGCCCGCGGCGACCACGTACCGCGCCTACTTCGGTCAGAAGGACGCCCAGCAGCTGGCGATTGTGCGCAGGCTCGTCCACGACCTCGACTACCCAGTGACGATCAGGCCCGTGCCCATCGTCCGCTCGGCGGGGGGACTGGCGCTCTCGAGCCGGAACAGGTTCCTGACCGACGAGCAGTCGGACGCCGCGCTTGTGCTCTCCCGCTCGCTGTTCCTGATGAAGCAACGGGCCGATGCGCGGCTGCCGCTCCAGCCCGCCGAGGCGGTGGCCATGATCGAGTCCGCCACGGGCGTGGAGCTGGACTACTTCGAGGTCGTGGACCCGGGAACGCTGGAGCCGCTCGCCTTCAACTGTGCGGAGACGCCTTTCAGCGGAGAGGCGCTCGTACTGGTGGCGGCACGCGTAGGCGGGGTCCGCCTCATCGACAACATGCCGTTGACGGCAGGCTAGGGCCGAGGGGCGGCGCCCCTTCTCGCGGGGCTTTCACCGGACACACGGGACCCCCTCGAGAACAGTCGGGGATGTGACGCAGGACGCAGGGCGGCCGCGAGGGCGCCTCAGGTGCTCTAGGGGCCGACTTCCCCGTGAATCCGGGGCAAACGGGCGGTTTCGGTCAGGAGGTCCTCCGATTTGGAAGTCGGGTAAAACCTGTGTAAAGTATTTCGAGTCGTCGCGACGAGGACAGCGGAGATCGAAGAGATCACCGGCTGGGAATCATTGTTAGACGGCGGCTTTCCTTTCATTTTTCTTCCGGTTTCCTGCCGGGGCGTTTTAGCGCCCGGGAGTTGGTTTCCGAAAGGGGAATTGAATCCGGGAACGGCCGGGCGGATCACGCAGAGCGGATTTGCACGGCGGGAACGGATGAGGTAAGCTGGATAAGTTGCCGCGAATTGAGCGGATCGGCCGGAAAGAGGCTGGTTGGTGAAGCGTGTGTGTCTGTTGTTTGAGAACTCAATAGTGTGCCAAGTTTGTTGATACCAAATTTTATTTGGTGAATGGCTGTCCGGTCCGCACCCCCGTGTGGGCTTGGATGGCAATTTGCCAGGATTTTTGAACTGCGACGCGGGTCTTGTTTTCCCTTGATTCGTTGTCGTGTTTCGTATGTTTTTTACGGAGAGTTTGATCCTGGCTCAGGATGAACGCTGGCGGCGTGCTTAACACATGCAAGTCGAACGATGAAGCCCAGCTTGCTGGGTGGATTAGTGGCGAACGGGTGAGTAACACGTGAGTAACCTGCCCTCGACTCCAGGATAAGCCCGGGAAACTGGGTCTAATACTGGATATTCAATTTCTACCGCATGGTGGTTTTTGGAAAGGATTCTGGTCGAGGAGGGACTCGCGGCCTATCAGCTTGTTGGTGAGGTAATGGCTCACCAAGGCGACGACGGGTAGCCGGCCTGAGAGGGTGACCGGCCACACTGGGACTGAGACACGGCCCAGACTCCTACGGGAGGCAGCAGTGGGGAATATTGCACAATGGGCGAAAGCCTGATGCAGCGACGCCGCGTGAGGGATGACGGCCTTCGGGTTGTAAACCTCTTTCAGTAGGGAAGAAGCGAAAGTGACGGTACCTGCAGAAGAAGCGCCGGCTAACTACGTGCCAGCAGCCGCGGTAATACGTAGGGCGCAAGCGTTATCCGGAATTATTGGGCGTAAAGAGCTCGTAGGCGGTTTGTCGCGTCTGCCGTGAAAGTCCGGGGCTTAACTCCGGATCTGCGGTGGGTACGGGCAGACTAGAGTGCTGTAGGGGAGACTGGAATTCCTGGTGTAGCGGTGAAATGCGCAGATATCAGGAGGAACACCGATGGCGAAGGCAGGTCTCTGGGCAGTAACTGACGCTGAGGAGCGAAAGCATGGGGAGCGAACAGGATTAGATACCCTGGTAGTCCATGCCGTAAACGTTGGGCACTAGATGTGGGGGACATTCCACGTTTTCCGCGTCGTAGCTAACGCATTAAGTGCCCCGCCTGGGGAGTACGGCCGCAAGGCTAAAACTCAAAGGAATTGACGGGGGCCCGCACAAGCGGCGGAGCATGCGGATTAATTCGATGCAACGCGAAGAACCTTACCAAGGCTTGACATGGACCGGATCGGGCTAGAAATAGTCTTTCCCTTCGGGGCTGGTTCACAGGTGGTGCATGGTTGTCGTCAGCTCGTGTCGTGAGATGTTGGGTTAAGTCCCGCAACGAGCGCAACCCTCGTTCTATGTTGCCAGCACGTGATGGTGGGGACTCATAGGAGACTGCCGGGGTCAACTCGGAGGAAGGTGGGGACGACGTCAAATCATCATGCCCCTTATGTCTTGGGCTTCACGCATGCTACAATGGCCGGTACAATGGGTTGCGATACTGTGAGGTGGAGCTAATCCCAAAAAGCCGGTCTCAGTTCGGATTGGGGTCTGCAACTCGACCCCATGAAGTCGGAGTCGCTAGTAATCGCAGATCAGCAACGCTGCGGTGAATACGTTCCCGGGCCTTGTACACACCGCCCGTCAAGTCACGAAAGTTGGTAACACCCGAAGCTGGTGGCCTAACCCCTTGTGGGAAGGAGCTGTCGAAGGTGGGACCGGCGATTGGGACTAAGTCGTAACAAGGTAGCCGTACCGGAAGGTGCGGCTGGATCACCTCCTTTCTAAGGAGCAACTAGCATTCATGCCGGCATCCTCAGTGGTGTTTGGTGTGGTGTTCAGTGTTTGCCCGTTGCCAGCCCGGATGTGGTTGGGCGGGTGCTCAAGGGTGGAATATCAACGAATTATCGCCGCTTACTGGTGGCTGGTTGGTTCTCTAGTACGCTCTGGTCTTCGGATCGGGGTTGGAACGGTGCCGGCTGGTTGACGGTGGTGGTGTTTGGCACACTGTTGGGCCCTGAAGCAACAGGCCCTGGGGTACTGGTTCGCACCTTTTGGTGTGGGCTGGTGTCTTGGTGGACTGCTTGTTTTTTCCTTGCCTGGCCTAAGCATGCTGGTTCTACCGGGTTTTCCTGGTGGTGGGTGTGTGGTGGGGGTGAAGGGGTTGTTGTTTGGGAACTGCATAGTGGACGCGAGCATCTTGTATGCACGCATTTTTCCTCCTTCGGGGGGTGGGTGCGTGTTGCAATTTCTTTGATCTCAAAAAAACCTTTCATGGTTTTTCTTGATATAGATATAAAGCTCATTGCTTGACTGTTTGTGGTCAAGTTTACAAGGGCGCATGGTGGATGCCTTGGCATCGGGAGCCGAAGAAGGACGTGGGAATCTGCGATAAGCCTGGTGGAGTCGATAACCGGACGTTGAGACCAGGATTTCCGAATGGGGAAACCCCGTACAGTGTCATGCTGTGCGACTCGCATCTGAACACATAGGGTGCGTAGAGGTAACGCGGGGAAGTGAAACATCTCAGTACCCGTAGGAAGAGAAAACAACAGTGATTCCGTGAGTAGTGGCGAGCGAAAGCGGATGGGGCTAAACCGATTCATGTGTGATAGCCGGCGGGCGTTGCATGGTCGGGGTTGTGGGAGCATCAAGTATCCGTTCTGCCGGACGGGTGTGGTGAGGTGTAGACGTATAGGCGAATCGGTTTGAATGCCGAATCAGAGAGGGTGAAAATCCCGTAGCCGTAATGCGTACTGCCGCCATTTTGGTGCCACCCGAGTAGCACGGGGCCCGAGAAATCCCGTGTGAATCTGCCAGGACCACCTGGTAAGCCTGAATACTACCCGATGACCGATAGCGGATAAGTACCGTGAGGGAATGGTGAAAAGTACCCCGGGAGGGGAGTGAAATAGTACCTGAAACCATGCGCTTACAATCCGTCGGAGCCGAGACTGCGGTCTGGTGACGGCGTGCCTTTTGAAGAATGAGCCTGCGAGTTAGTGCTGTGTCGCGAGGTTAACCCGTGTGGGGAAGCCGTAGCGAAAGCGAGTCTGAATAGGGCGTTTGAGTGGCACGGTCTAGACCCGAAGCGAAGTGATCTACCCATGGCCAGGTTGAAGCGACGGTAAGACGTCGTGGAGGACCGAACCCACTTCAGTTGAAAATGGAGGGGATGAGCTGTGGGTAGGGGTGAAAGGCCAATCAAACTTCGTGATAGCTGGTTCTCCCCGAAATGCATTTAGGTGCAGCGTTACGTGTTTCTTGCCGGAGGTAGAGCTACTGGATGGCCGATGGGCCCCAACAGGTTACTGACGTCAGCCAAACTCCGAATGCCGGCAAGTGAGAGCGTAGCAGTGAGACAGTGGGGGATAAGCTTCATTGTCGAGAGGGAAACAGCCCAGAATGCCGACTAAGGCCCCTAAGCGTGTGCTAAGTGGGAAAGGATGTGGAGTTGCTGAGACAACCAGGAGGTTGGCTTAGAAGCAGCCACCCTTGAAAGAGTGCGTAATAGCTCACTGGTCAAGTGATTCCGCGCCGATAATGTAGCGGGGCTCAAGTACACCGCCGAAGTCGCATCATTCAGTCATACACATTAGCCTTCGTGGTTCAGTGGACTGGATGGGTAGGGGAGCGTCGTGTAGCGAGTGAAGCCGCGGTGGAAACCAGTGGTGGACGCTACACGAGTGAGAATGCAGGCATGAGTAGCGAATGACGGGTGAGAAACCCGTCCGCCGAATGATCAAGGGTTCCAGGGTCAAGCTAATCTGCCCTGGGTGAGTCGGGACCTAAGGCGAGGCCGACAGGCGTAGTCGATGGACAACGGGTTGATATTCCCGTACCAGTGAAGAACCGTCCCTACTGAACCGGTGATGCTAACCACCTCAAGCACCATAGACTGCCCTTCGGGGCGGCGTTGGTGGGCGACGTGGGACCCGAACCGGGGAAGTCAGCGTATTAACAGGTGTGACGCAGGAAGGTAGCCGGGCCAGGCAATGGAATCGTCCTGGTCCAAGGGTGTAGGCCGTCTCGTAGGCAAATCCGCGAGGCATTCAGGCTGAGACCCGACAGGCGCCCACGTAAGTGGGTGATCCGGTGATCCTATGCTGCCAAGAAAAGCATCGGCGCGAGGTTCTAACTGCCCGTACCCCAAACCGACACAGGTGATCAGGTAGAGAATACTAAGGCGATCGAGAGAATCATGGTTAAGGAACTCGGCAAAATGCCCCCGTAACTTCGGGAGAAGGGGGGCCTGCCTCGTGACCGCCACTTGCTGGCGTGAGCGGGTGTGGGCCGCAGAGACCAGGGGGAAGCGACTGTTTACTAAAAACACAGGTCCATGCGAAGTCGCAAGACGATGTATATGGACTGACTCCTGCCCGGTGCTGGAAGGTTAAGAGGAGCTGTCAACACTTCGGTGTGAAGCGGTGAATTTAAGCCCCAGTAAACGGCGGTGGTAACTATAACCATCCTAAGGTAGCGAAATTCCTTGTCGGGTAAGTTCCGACCTGCACGAATGGAGTAACGACTTCCCCGCTGTCTCAACCATGAACTCGGCGAAATTGCAGTACGAGTAAAGATGCTCGTTACGCGCAGCAGGACGGAAAGACCCCGAGACCTTTACTATAGTTTGGTATTGGTGTTCGGTGCGGCTTGTGTAGGATAGGTGGGAGACTGTGAAGCGGGCACGCTAGTGTTCGTGGAGTCATCGTTGAAATACCACTCTGGCCGTACCGGATTCCTAACTTCGGACCATGATCTGGTCCAGGGACAGTGCCTGATGGGTAGTTTAACTGGGGCGGTTGCCTCCTAAAGAGTAACGGAGGCGCCCAAAGGTTCCCTCAGCCTGGTTGGCAATCAGGTGTCGAGTGTAAGTGCACAAGGGAGCTTGACTGTGAGAGCGACAGCTCGAGCAGGGACGAAAGTCGGGACTAGTGATCCGGCGGCACCTCGTGGAAGGGCCGTCGCTCAACGGATAAAAGGTACCTCGGGGATAACAGGCTGATCTTGCCCAAGAGTCCATATCGACGGCATGGTTTGGCACCTCGATGTCGGCTCGTCGCATCCTGGGGCTGGAGTCGGTCCCAAGGGTTGGGCTGTTCGCCCATTAAAGCGGTACGCGAGCTGGGTTTAGAACGTCGTGAGACAGTTCGGTCCCTATCCGCTGCGCGCGCAGGAAATTTGAGGAGATCTGTCCTTAGTACGAGAGGACCGGGACGGACGAACCACTGGTATGTCAGTTGTACCGCCAGGTGCACCGCTGATTAGCTACGTTCGGAAGGGATAACCGCTGAAAGCATCTAAGCGGGAAGCCCACTTCGAGATGAGATTTCCATACACTTTTTGTGTGAGAGGCCCCCAGCTAGACCACTGGGTTGATAGGCGGGACGTGGAAGCGAGGACTAAAGACTCGTGAAGCCGACCCGTACTAATAGGCCGACAACTTACACCACAAACACCACCACCCACGCTTCAATTGTGGGAGTTCTGGTGGCATGATTGCTACGCGTCCACTATGCGGTACCGAAACAACAACTTTTGTTTCGATGTAACCGAATAACCGCCATGTGCCCGTCCCCTTGTGGGTGGGTGGGTGGCACCACGATGAAAGATCGTGGCCCAGGTTTTCCCCCGACAACATGCCTTCGTGTGTGTGACTGGTGGGTGCTAGGGTTACGGCGGTCATAGCGTGGGGGAAACGCCCGGTCCCATACCGAACCCGGAAGCTAAGACCCACTGCGCCGATGGTACTGCACTCGGGAGGGTGTGGGAGAGTAGGTCACCGCCGGACACTCATTAAGAGGACAGGCCTCGCAACAGAGATGTTGCGAGGCCTGACCCATTTAACACGGAAATACGACGACTGGCGGCCTACGACTTTTCGTCGTCGTCCTGCTCTGCTTGTTTCTGGCCGCCGTCGTACTTGTTATCGCCGAACGGGCTACCGGTCGTCCCGCGCTGGACGTCCTCGTTGTCAGCCACGTCCTGCTTCTGGCCGCCGTCGTACTCTTTGTCGCCGAACGGACTGCCCGTCTGCGGGGCCTGCTCGTCATCCTTTTCGTGTGCCATGCTCAATCTCCTTCGCCGAATAGCTGTCTCCGCCACCATAAGGCGCACCCGGGGCCAGGCGTCAACGGGCGGAGCGGTATTCTCAGCTGGGGGTCAGCTCAGGTTGAGCGGCGTGACAATGCCCTATCGCGCGACGATGCCGGGCCCGATTTCTCGCTGGGAGAGAACGGGCACCGCCGGAGTGCGGCAAGGGGAGTAAAGTCCTTGTTTCAGAACGTAATGGGCATCACACGTGGCCGACTGCAGCGGCGGACCGTACGACGAAGGGACCATTGGACATGGCCAACACTCCGGAACTTCAGGCTGACGAGCGAATCGCGACTGACGACTACCGCGATCATGATGTACGGCCTCAAGACGACCTCTACCGCCACGTCAACGGCCGATGGCTCGCGACGGCTTCGATCCCGGGAGACCTCGGCAGCTACGGCTCGTTCATGAAACTGCGCGACGACTCCGAACTGGCCGTTCGGTCCATCATCGAGGATTCTCAGGCAGCAGTCGAGGCGGGGCGGGCCGACGAGCGCCGGCAGCGCATCGCCGCGCTGTACTCGTCTTTCATGGACGAGGAGGCGATCGAAGCTCGGGGACTGGAGCCGATCGTCGGCTACCTCCAGGCGATCCGTGCCCTGGAGAGCGTCGAGGATTTTGTCGCCTACGTCGGCGAACTGCAGCGTCGCGGAGTCTCCGGGTTCTACAACGTCGGTGCGAGTAGCGACGCCGGCCAACCGGACCGCAATTTGCTCACGATCATGCAGGCGGGGCTAGGACTGCCAGATGAGTCTTACTACCGTGAGGAGCAGTTTGCCGAACTGCTTGCCGAGTACCGCCGTCACCTCGTCCGGTTCTTCGCCCTCGCTCGGATTCCGGACGGCGAGGCCGCGGCCGACGCCGTCGTGCGGCTTGAGACGGCGATCGCCCGCCAGCACTGGGACCGAGTGAAGAGCCGGGACGCGCAGGCACGATACAACCTTCTGACCGGGCAGGAGCTCATCAAGCTCAACCCGTCGATCGAACGCTGGCTTGCCGGCGCCGGCATCGAGGCGAAGTACTTCGCCGAGGTCGACGTGTGGCAGCCCAGTTATCTCGAGGGGCTAGAGTCCGTTCTCGCCGAATACCCACTGGAGGCCTGGAAGCACTGGGCGGAAGTGCAGGTGATCCGCAGTTTCGCCCCGTACCTCTCCTCGGATTTCGTCGCTGAGCACTTCGCGTTCTACTCCGCCAAGCTCGCGGGCGCCGAACAGCAGAAGGAACGCTGGAAGCGCGGCGTCGCTTTTACGGAGGGCGGAGTCGGTGAAGACATCGGACAGATCTACGTTGAACGGCACTTCCCCGGCGAGTCCAAGGAGCGGATGGAGCTTCTCGTCGGCAACCTCATCGAGGCGTACCGGCAGTCCATCGCGGCATCGCCGTGGATGAGCGCGCAGACTCGCGAGCGCGCGCTGGAGAAGCTGTCCATGTTCCGTCCCAAGATCGGCTATCCGGTCAAGTGGATCGACTACTCGTCCATCGACGCCGGGAGCGACCTGATCGCGAACGTGGCCGCCGTCAACGACTTCGACTTCGACCGCGAATTGCAGAAGATCGACGACGGCGTCGATCGGGACCTTTGGTTCATGTTTCCGCAGACGGTCAACGCGTACTACCATCCCCTGCTCAACGAAATCGGTTTCCCCGCGGCGATCTTGCGCCCGCCGTTCTTCGGCGTCGAGCGCGATGCGGCGAGCAACTACGGGGCGATCGGCGCGGTGATCGGCCACGAAATCGGGCACGGCTTCGATGACCAGGGCTCTCAATTCGACGGGACGGGTGAGCTCAAGAACTGGTGGTCAGAGGAGGACCGGGCGCGCTTCGATGAATTGACGGCTCGACTGGTCGACCAGTACGACGCGCTCGAACCGCCCGAGGCGCCGGGGCACCACGTCAATGGGCGGCTGACCCTCGGCGAGAATATCGGAGACCTCGGCGGGCTCGGGATCGCCTACAAGGCCTATCGGTTGGATCTTGCTGAACGTGGGCTCCAGGAGGATGAGGTTGTCGACGGGCTGACCGGCGTGCAGCGCTTCTTCTCTGCGTGGGCCGAGTGCTGGCGAAGCCTGACACGTCCGGAGACCATGGTCACCCGCATCGCGACCGACCCGCACTCGCCGGCCGAGTTCCGCTGCAATCAGGTGGCCAAAAACCTCGACGCGTTCCACGAGGCGTACGGGACGAAGCCGGGCGATGCCATGTGGCTCGAGCCGGCCGAACGCGTCACCATCTGGTAGGCGCTACCGGGCCAGGGTCGGATCGGGAGCGCCTTCGCTATTTCGCTCGGGGCCACGGCCCAGCAGGCTGGAATGCAGCCGGCTCAGGATCTCGACGCGGAGGCGACACTGTCGGACCCTCCACGCACGTTCGAGGCCGCGGTCAAAAACTGGTCCACACTCTTATCGGTGCTCGTTCCGACGCCCGCCGGCGCCGTGTTGGCGGCCGAGCTGCTTGAAGAGCTGTGCGCGGCGTGCGCCGATCGATTCGCCTGCCGTGAGTAGATGACAGAGCTGAATGGAATCGGTGGCACGGTGCCGGGACCGAAGTTCACCGTGATCACCACTCGGTACGAGGAAGTGGTCGCGCCGTGCACGAACCAACACCATGGGCCAGCTGACCCGGACTACCGTCCGCTGTGCCTGGGGTTGCCGGTGAAGTAGGCCGCGATGTCGCCGACGAGCTCGCCGATGGCGGCCGGGACTGACGCGTGCACGCCGTCCGGGGACTCGACGTAGGTGGATCCGGGCACGACGGCATGCAGCTTCGCGGCGGTGGTGCGGAAGTAGACAGGACTTTTGGCTCCTGCCATGAATTGGGTCACGGGCGGAAGCGACGCGAATTCCTGAGCGGATTCCACTTCTCCGAGCGCCGCGAGCAGCTCCCCGGTCCCGGAGCTGATCGCGGTCCGGGTCATCTGTCCCCAGCGGGTGTTGGTTGCGATTCCCAAGAGTGCGGCGAGAAGAGGGGCCGGAACACGGGAGAGGGTCGGCGAAGTGCGCATTCCCCGGTGCATGATGCTCAATGCCCTACCCGTCCGGCCCCGATTGGCTTCGGCGACGAATTCCCGCATCCAGGATGCATTCATTTCACCTTCGATATTGATTGCTGGGTCGTAGACAGCCAGCCGATCGGGGACGATCCTCGGGTCTGCAAAACGGCGGTCGGTGGCGTCGTTTCCCTGAAAGGCCTGGACCGCATTCAAGACGACCGAACCGCCCAGGGAATGGCCGAAAAGATTTCGGGAACCGGTGTGTCGCAGCATCAATTGCACATCAGCGATCTCGGTATCGAGGGAGTAATCCGCCGGCTGTTCGCTGGAGTTGCCGCGCCCGCGCCGGTCGTAGACGTCGACGGCCCAGTCCTTGCCCAACTCACGGCTCAGCGCCAGAGCGAACGGGCGGTAGATGAGTGCGGTGAGGAAGGCTCCCCCGACGACGAGGAGACGCCGGTCTCCCGGGGCATCGGCTGCCCCGTAGGAGGCCAGGCCCAGCGTGCCGCCGTCGGGTGCGGCGACAAGGCTCTCGCGGGCCGCGCTCGCAAAGCTGCGTGAGAAGGGAATTCGCAACGATTTCATGTTGAGCCAAGCGTATCGGCTGCGCGTCCACTTCGAATTGCGTGCCACGGTAGAATGGGCGACCGTGACTTCAGATAAAAATTCCTCCGGACAGAACCCAGCCATCGACACGCACGATCTGCGCCAGGTGCGCCTGGAGAAGCGCGCGGAACTGCTGGAGTCCGGGCGCGAGGCCTACCCCGTCGGCGTCAATCTCACGCACTCGCTCCTGCAGGTCCGCGACGCCTACGAGCACCTCGAGGCCGGTGAGGAAACGGACGACGTCGTCACCGTCGCAGGCCGCGTCGTCTTCGCTCGAAACACCGGCAAGCTGTGCTTCGCGACGCTCCAGGAGTCGGGACCGGATGGTCGAGCCGTCCGCCTTCAGGCCATGATCTCCCTCGCGAACGTCGGTGAAGAGTCGTTGGCAGACTGGAAGAAGTTGACGGACCTGGGTGACCACGTGGCCGTGAGCGGTCGGGTCATTTCGTCGCGCCGGGGCGAGCTCTCCATCATGGTGACCGAGTGGACGATGGCGTCGAAGGCGATTCGCCCGATGCCGGTCCTGCACGCCGACCTGAATGATGAGACGCGCACCAGACAGCGCTACGCCGACCTCATGGTCCGCGACGAGGCCCGCGAGATGGTCTACCGCCGCGACGCCATCACCCGGTCCGTGCGCGCGACCCTGCATGGGCACGGCTACGTCGAGGTCGAAACCCCGATGCTGCAGCTCGTGCACGGCGGTGCGAGCGCCCGCCCGTTCCAAACCCACCTCAACGCGTTCGATCAGGGCATGACCCTGCGCATTGCGACCGAGCTCTACCTCAAGCGCACGGTGGTCGGCGGAGTTCCCCGCGTCTTCGAAATCGGTCGGATTTTCCGCAACGAGGGTGTCGATTCGACGCACTCGCCCGAATTCACGACCCTCGAGTCCTACGAGGCATACGCCGACCAGTTCGTCATGGCCGAGCGCATGCAGGAGATCATCCTCAACGCCGCAGACGCGGCGGGGGCGGGCCGGGTACTGGAGACGTCCAAGGGCACGATCGATCTCGGTGGCGAGTGGGCGTGGCTCAGCGTGTATCCGGGGCTGTCCGCGGCGGTCGGCGTCGACATCACGCCCGAGACGGAGGTCGACGTGCTGCGGGGCGTCGCCGAGAAGCACGAGGTGAAGTTCGACCCGAAGTGGGACGCGCAGAAGCTCGTGATCGAGCTTTTCGGCGAGATCGTGGAACCGACGCTCATCAATCCGACTTTCGTCTACGACTACCCGCCGGCGGCGCAGCCTCTGGCGCGCCCGCACCGCAGTGAGCCGGGTGTCATCGAGGCATGGGACCTGATCATCGGCGGCATGGAGAGGGGCACCGCCTTCTCCGAACTCATCGACCCGGTGATCCAGCGCGAGCGTCTGACCGAGCAATCGAAACTCGCAGCAGGCGGTGACGATGAAGCCATGCAGCTCGACGAGGACTTCCTGCGCGCCCTCGAGTACGGCGCTCCGCCGATGGGCGGCATCGGGCTGGGCATCGACCGGTTGGTCATGCTCTTCACGGACGTCGGAATCCGAGAATCGATCCTCTACCCGCTTCTCAAGCCGGAGGCTTGATCATGGAATACGTACAGGTTCTAGCCCCGACGATTGTCGTCGCACTGATCTTTTGGTTCGTCATCCGAGCCCTCTTTCGGGTGGACAGGAATGAACGATTGGCTGAGGCCGAAGTTGAGCGGCGGAGTCATGCACAGGATTCGCCCAGCGCGCCCACAGCACGTGATTCATCCAATGAATCCAGTGAGTGAATAAATAGGCGTGCGTCGCAAATCTCATGATTGCCTGAATGAAGGTGTGTTTTCAGTAGCAATTTTCGCTGAAGTGCGTTTATGATTTGAGACATGGCACGCAAAGTAGAAGTAACCCTTGTTGACGACCTTGACGGAACCAGCGCATCGGAAAGCGTGAGCTTCTCGATCGATGGAACCGAGTACGAAATCGATCTGAGCGAAGCGAATGCGCAGGAGCTGCGCGACAGCCTCGCTAAATACATCGAGGCCGGCCGCCGGTCTTCGGGGACCAAGTCCAAGGCCCCTTCTCGTTCCGGTAAGAACGACACCGCCGCGATTCGCGAATGGGCGCAGAAGAACGGTTACAACGTGAGCTCCCGCGGACGCATCCACGGCAGCATCATCGAGGCCTATCGCGCCGCCCACTAAGGCGTGCGAGGCGCCCAGGCAGAGCGTACGACGTCGGCACCCACCCGGGTGCCGGCGTCGTACGTTTTTGTCGGGGTTATCCCTACGGCGAACATTGACCACAGCCGGGCTCGCGGTGCGTAGCATCGAAGGACGCTACGCATCAGCTAGGAGTGTGCCGCCATGTTCGAGAGATTCACAGACCGAGCCCGTCGGGTTGTTGTGCTCGCCCAAGAAGAGGCGCGCATGCTCAACCACAATTACATCGGGACCGAGCACATCTTGCTCGGCCTCATTCACGAGGGTGAAGGCGTCGCCGCCAAGGCCCTCGAGTCCCTGAGCATTTCCCTCGGGGCCGTGCGCGAGCAGGTCCAGGAGATCATCGGCCAGGGCCAGCAGGCGCCCTCCGGTCACATCCCCTTCACGCCGCGCGCCAAGAAGGTGCTCGAGCTGTCCCTGCGCGAGGCGCTGCAGCTCGGTCACAACTACATCGGCACCGAGCACATCCTGCTCGGCCTCATCCGCGAGGGCGAGGGCGTGGCAGCGCAGGTGCTCGTCAAGCTGGGTGCCGACCTGAACCGCGTGCGCCAGCAGGTCATCCAGCTGCTCTCCGGATACCAGGGCGGCAGCGGCGGCAAGGAGACCGCCGGCGCCGGCGTCAGCTCCGGCGGCCAGCAGGAGGGCACGCCGGCCGGCTCGGCCGTGCTGGATCAGTTCGGACGCAACCTGACCGCAGCGGCCCGCGAGGGCAAGCTCGACCCCGTCATCGGGCGAGAGCACGAGATGGAACGCGTCATGCAGGTCCTCTCCCGCCGCACCAAGAACAACCCCGTGCTCATCGGCGAGCCCGGCGTCGGCAAGACCGCCGTCGTCGAGGGCCTCGCGCAGTCGATCGTGCGCGGCGACGTCCCGGAGACGATCAAGGACAAGCAGCTCTACACTCTCGACCTCGGGTCCCTCGTGGCCGGCTCCCGCTACCGCGGCGACTTCGAGGAGCGGCTGAAGAAGGTCCTCAAGGAGATCCGCACCCGCGGCGACATCATCCTGTTCATCGACGAGATCCACACCCTCGTCGGCGCGGGCGCCGCCGAGGGCGCGATCGACGCCGCCAGCATTCTGAAGCCGATGCTGGCCCGCGGCGAATTGCAGACGATCGGCGCGACGACGCTCGACGAGTACCGCAAGCACATCGAGAAGGACGCCGCCCTCGAGCGCCGTTTCCAGCCGATCCAGGTTGGCGAACCGTCCGTCGAGCACACGACGCAGATTCTGCGGGGCCTGCGTGACCGTTACGAGGCCCACCACCGCGTGTCCATCACGGATGACGCGTTGGCTGCGGCCGCGTCGCTCGCGCACCGCTACATCTCCGACCGCTTCCTGCCGGACAAGGCCATCGACCTGATCGACGAGGCCGGTGCACGCCTGCGCATCCAGCGCATGACCGCACCGCCCGAGCTCAAGGAGATGGACGAGGAGATCGCGAACGTCCGTCGCGAGAAGGAAGCCGCGATCGACTCGCAGGACTTCGAAGGTGCCGCCTCGCTGCGCGACAAGGAGCAGAAGCTCCAGGATGCGCGCAACGAGAAGGAGAAGTCCTGGAAGAACGGCGACATGGATTCCATCGCCGAGGTCAACGAGGAGCTCATCGCCGAGGTGCTGGCGAACTCGACCGGTATCCCCGTCGTCAAGCTCACCGAGGAGGAGTCCACGCGGCTGCTCAACATGGAGGACGCGCTGCACAAGCGGGTCATCGGCCAGAATCAGGCGATCAAGGCCATCTCGCGTGCGATTCGCCGCACCCGTGCCGGACTGAAGGACCCGAACCGTCCCACGGGATCGTTCATCTTCGCGGGCCCGACCGGCGTCGGCAAGACCGAGCTGGCCAAGGCTCTCGCCGAGTTCCTCTTCGGCGAGGAGGACGCGTTGATCACCCTCGACATGTCCGAGTACCAGGAGAAGCACACGGTCTCCCGCCTGTTCGGTGCGCCTCCCGGGTACGTCGGCTACGAGGAGGGCGGGCAGCTCACCGAGAAGGTCCGTCGTCGCCCGTTCTCCGTGGTCCTGTTCGACGAGGTCGAGAAGGCGCACTCCGATCTGTTCAACTCGCTGCTGCAGATCCTCGAGGACGGTCGACTGACCGACTCGCAGGGACGCGTCGTCGACTTCAAGAACACCGTGATCATCATGACCACGAACCTCGGCACGCGGGACATCTCCAAGGGCGTCATGACGGGCTTCCAGTCCTCGAGTGACACCGCCACCGGCTACGACCGGATGCAGGCGAAGGTCCAGGAGGAACTGCGCCAGCACTTCCGTCCCGAGTTCCTGAACCGCGTCGACGACGTGGTCGTGTTCCCGCAGCTGACCGAGAAGGAGATCGTCGAGATCGTCGATCTGTTCGTGAACCGCCTCGAGAAGCGCATGGTCGAGAAGGGCATGCACGTCGACCTCAGCACGGCCGCGAAGGCTCTGCTCGCGACCCGGGGTTACGACTCTTCTATGGGTGCCCGACCGCTGCGCCGCACGATCCAGCGCGACATCGAGGACCAGCTCTCCGAAAAGATCCTCTTCGGCGAGATCGTCTCCGGGCAGACCGTCAAGGTCGACGTCGAGGGCGAGGGGGACTCCGCGAAGTTCACCTTCACCGGCATCGATACCCCGGCTGAAATCGAGGGCGAGCCTGTCCCGGCCGCGATCGAGTCCGCCGCCGCGGCCGATCCGGCGGAGGCCGATCAGGCCTCCTGAGCGCACACGCTGAACGGCTAGCGAGACGGCGCCCGCCGAGTCCATGGACTCGGCGGGCGCCGTCGTCGTACGTGCGACGAATCGGAAGTAACGCACGAAACCAACCCGCCGGGGGTTTCATGTGGAACGCCGGCCCGTCATCGGGCCGGTCCCAGCCACCCGGCGCATCTAGGATGAGGTCATGAGTACATTTTCCGTTCGCCCGGCCCGCACGAGCGACGTCGCCGGGATCCGATCCCTCGTCCGGCCGCTCGCGGATGAGCGGATCCTGCTCGAGAAGGAGGCTGTTGCCTACTTCGAGTCGCTGCAGGAGTTCGTCGTTGCCGTCGATGTCGACGGCAAGGTCATCGGCTGCGGCGCCGTGCACGTCATGTGGGAGGACATCGCCGAGGTGCGCACGCTGGCGACGAGCGCCGACTGGCGGGGCAGGGGAGTCGGCCAGGCGTTGCTCGAGCGGCTCATGAGCAATGCGCGCGAGCTGGGCGTCAAGCGCGTCTTCTGCCTGACCTTCGAGGTGGACTTCTTCGTCCGCAACGGGTTCGAGGTGATGGAGGACCAGGGCACTGTCGACCCGGAGGTCTACATGGAGCTGCTGCGGTCGAACGACGACGGCGTGGCCGAGTTCCTCGATCTCGCCAGGGTCAAGCAGAACACTCTGGGCAACACCCGGATGATCGCCACGTTCTGATCGGCGATCCTCAAGATTCCATTCAGGAACTCTAGACGGGTCCCGGGCGGCGTGCCTATGGTGGTCTCGCCGGACCCCGACGGCCCGGCAAGCGAGAAGACTTCGAGCAGAGAAGAGGTGGTCAGTATGGGTTTGGGAGATTCGCTGGGCGGTCTGGGAGACAAGGTCAACAAGCTGAAGGAAGAGCACGGCGACCAGATCAACGAAACCGTTGACAACCTGCAGGAGGAGCACGGCGACAAGCTGGGCAAGCACTCCGAGAAGGTCAACGACGCCGTTGACAGGGGCCAGGAATTCCTGAAGTAGGAACCAGCCCCGGACTGCGAGCGGAGAAGGCCCCCACCATGAGGTGGGGGTCTTCTTCATGTCCGCAGGTCGGCGCTACAGTGCCGCGCGGATGGTTGCTTCGAAGTGCTGGATGTGCTGGCTGGTCAATCGTTCCGCGTCGTCCGGGCGGCCGTCCAGGATCGCCTCGAGCAAATCGACGTGCTCCCGGATGTTCTCGGTGATCTCCGGCAGGCGCCCCAGGACCAGGCACCAGATCCTGGTGGCGAGGTTGTCGAGCCGGATCAAGGTTTCCTCGAGGTGCGGGTTCCCCGTCGACTGATAGATGAGCCGGTGGACCAACAGGTCGTACTCCAGGAGCAGCTCCCGCCCGTCGGAGGGGCTGAAGCGGGCGATCGCCTGCGCCGTCTGCTCGAAGGCCGCACGGTCGATATTCCGGGTGTTGAGCGCGGCCTTGCGTGCCGCCAACGGTTCCAGGAGGCGGCGCATCTCAGAGATGGAGGCCAGATCGCCGATGTCGACGATCGTCGCGAACGTTCCGCGCCGCGGGTAGGAGATGACGAGGTGGTCCGTCTCGAGGCGTTTGAGCGCCTCCCGGATCGGCGTTCGCCCGAAGCCGAGGTCGGCCGCGATCTCGCCCTCGTTGATCGGGTCCCCGGGGGCGATCTCCAACATGATGAGGCGGTCGCGCAGAGACCTGTAGGCACGCTCTGCCATGGACTCCTGCGGAGTGGTGGTCTCGGGGGCGATGCTCACTGGATTACCTCCTGGTGGTCTCCGCCGCCGGGGGTGGAACTAGTTCTGTCCAACCCGTTGACGGCGCTGCGATTACCATCATACTATTGTCTCAACACTGATATATCAGTAGTCGATTATGGATCTATGAGGAGGCACGCATGACGCAGACAGTTGAGCAGAAGCTTGGAGTCCCGGTGGAGCTGACCGCGTCCCTGGCCGAGTTCGATCCCGAGATCGCCGAACGGATCGATGCCGAGTTGGCACGCCAGCGGGACGGTCTCGAGATGATCGCCTCGGAGAACTACACCGCCGCAGCCGTCATGCAGGCGCAGGGCTCGGTGCTGACCAACAAGTACGCGGAGGGCTACCCGGGCCGCCGCTACTACGGTGGCTGCGAGCACGTCGACGTCATCGAGCAGCTGGCCATCGACCGCCTCAAAGCCCTGTTCGGCTCGGAGTACGCGAACGTCCAGCCGCACTCCGGTGCGCAGGCCAACGCTGCTGTCATGCACGCTCTGATCCAGCCGGGCGACACCATCCTCGGCCTGAACCTGGCGCACGGCGGGCACCTCACGCACGGCATGAAGATCAACTTCTCCGGCAAGCTCTACAACGTGGCCGCCTACGGCGTCGACCCGGCGACCCAGCGCGTCGACTTCGAGGAGCTGGAGCGGCTGGCCCTTGAGCACCGGCCGAAGCTCATCATCGGCGGCTGGTCCGCTTACCCGCGACAGCTGGACTTCGCCGAGTTCCGCCGCATCGCCGATCTGGTCGGCGCCTACCTCATGGTGGACATGGCCCACTTCGCCGGTCTCGTCGCGGCCGGCCTGCACCCCTCGCCCGTGCCGCACGCCCACGTCACGACCTCGACGACGCACAAGACGCTGGCAGGTCCCCGCGGCGGCATCATCCTGACCAACGACGCCGACCTCGCGAAGAAGATCAACTCCGCCGTCTTCCCGGGGCAGCAGGGCGGGCCGCTCGAGCACGTCATCGCCGGCAAGGCCGTCGCCTTCAAGATCGCGGCCACGCCCGAGTTCAAGGAGCGCCAGGAGCGCACGATCGCCGGGGCGCAGATCCTCGCCGAGCGCCTGTCGCAGCCCGACGTCGCCGAGCGCGACATCAAGGTGGTCTCCGGCGGAACCGACGTGCACCTGGTCCTCGTCGACCTCAGCCAGTCGGTCCTCGACGGGCGCCAGGGTGAGGATCTGCTCGCGAAGATCGACATCACGATCAACCGCAACGCCGTCCCGAACGACCCGCGCCCGCCCATGGTGACCTCGGGCCTGCGGATCGGCACCTCGGCGCTCGCGACCCGCGGATTCGACGCGGTGGCCTTCACCGAGGTCGCCGACATCATCGCCGAGGCGCTCATCGCGGCGTCCAAGGACGACGACGGCGCATCCGACGACGTGCTCGACGCCCTGCGTGCCCGCGTCGAGTCGCTCGCGGCGGCCTTCCCCCTCTACCCGAACCTCGCACCGATCGGAGCCCTCTGATGGCTGATCTGCTGCCGGAGCACCCGGATTTCCTGTGGCGCAACCCGGATCCGAAGTCCAGCTACGACGCCGTGATCGTCGGCGGCGGCGGGCACGGCCTGGCCACCGCCTACTACCTCGCGAAGAACCACGGGATGACGAACATCGCCGTGCTCGAACGCGGCTGGCTCGCCGGCGGGAACATGGCCCGCAACACCACCGTCATCCGTTCCAACTACCTGTGGGACGAGTCGGCGGGGATGTACGAGCACTCGCTCAAGTTGTGGGAAGGTCTGCCGGAGGAGCTCGAGTACGACTTCCTCTTCTCCCAGCGCGGCGTCCTCAACCTGGCCCACACGCTCCAGGACGTGCGCGAGTCCCAGCGCCGGGTCAACGCGAACCGCCTCAACGGCGTCGACGCCGAGTGGGTGAGCCCGGCCGAGGTCAAAGAGCTGTGCCCCATCATCAACATCTCGGACGACATCCGCTACCCGATCATGGGCGCCACCTACCAGCCCCGCGGCGGCATCGCCAAGCACGACCACGTGGCCTGGGCGTTCGCGCGCAAGTGCGACGAGATGGGCGTGGACATTATCCAGAACTGCGAAGTCACGGGCTTCATCAAGGACGGCGACCGCGTCGTCGGCGTCGAGACCAACCGCGGCCGCATCAACGCGGGCAAGGTCGGCCTCTGCGCGGCAGGCCACTCGTCGGTGCTGGCCGAGATGGCCGGCATCCGCCTGCCGATCCAGTCGCACCCGCTGCAGGCCCTGGTCTCCGAGCTCTTCGAGCCGGTGCACCCGACCGTGGTGATGTCGAACCACGTGCACGTCTACGTGTCGCAGGCCCACAAGGGCGAACTCGTCATGGGGGCCGGCGTCGACAGCTACAACGGCTACGGCCAGCGCGGCGCGTTCCACGTCATCGAGGAGCAGATGGCCGCTGCCGTCGAACTCTTCCCGATCTTCGCCCGGGCGCACCTGCTGCGCACGTGGGGCGGCATCGTCGACACGACGTTCGACGCCTCACCGATCGTCTCCAAGACCGAGATCGACGGGCTGTACGTCAACTGCGGTTGGGGCACGGGCGGCTTCAAGGGCACTCCGGGTGCCGGGTACACGTTCGCGCACACCATCGCGAACGACGCGCCACACGAGCTCAACGCGGCTTTCGCGCTGGAGCGCTTCGAAACCGGACACCTCATCGACGAGCACGGCGCCGCCGCCGTCGCGCACTAGGAAGGAACGCCATGCTCCAGATCGACTGCCCCAACTGCGGTCCTCGCGACGAGACCGAGTTCCACTACGGCGGCGAAGCCCACGTCCCCTACCCGGCGGACCCCTACGCCCTGAACGACCGCGAATGGGCCGAGTACCTGTTCTACCGCAACAACACCAAAGGCGTCTTCGCCGAGATGTGGGTCTGCACGGCGTGCCGCAAGTGGTTCAACGCCCTCCGTGACACCGTCACCTACGAATTCAAAGCCACGTACCGGTTGAATGAACCCCGCCCGGTCGTTTCCGAAGGAGGGATCAAATGAGCGCAATCCGGCTGGATGCCGACAAGGCCCGCGGGAACTCGATCGACCGCGGCAAGGAGATCACGTTCGCCGTCGATGGCCTCGCCTACACCGGCTACGCCGGTGACACGCTCGCGAGCGCGCTCCTCGCCTCAGGACGCATCGACTGCGGGCCGTCCCTCTACCTGAACCGCCCGCGCGGCATCATGAGCGCCGGCGTCGAAGAGGCCAACGCCCTCGTCAAGATCAAGGCGCGGTTCCCGGGTCACTGCGACGAGTCGATGCTCCCCGCGACCGCGACCCAGATCGCCGAGGGAATGCACGTCAAGTTCCTCAGCGGGCTCGGCACCATGGACCCGACGCCCGACGAGGCGCTGTACGACCGCAAGTACGTGCACACCGACGTCCTCGTCGTCGGCGCCGGCCCGGCCGGCCTGGCCGCGGCCCGCGAAGCCGCGAAGACCGGCGCCCGGGTCATGCTCATGGACGACCAGCCGACGGCGGGCGGCTCGCTGCTCTCCGGCCGCAACGAGGAGATCGACGGCCAGGACGGCCGCGACTGGGTGGCCGCCACGCTGGACCGGCTCGAGCACGCGGAGGAGTTCACCTACCTTCCGCGGACGACGGCGTTCGGCAGCTACGACGGCAACTTCGTCGTCGCCGTCCAGCACCGGACCGACCACCTGGAACCGCGCGAGCGCCGCGGCGTCTCGCGCCAGCGGGTGTGGCACGTGCGCGCGTCCCAGGTCGTGCTCGCGACCGGCGCCCACGACCGCCCGATCGTTTTCGCTAACAACGACCGGCCCGGCGTCATGCTCGCGTCCGCCGCACGCACGTACCTCAACCGGTACGCGGTCGTCGCGGGACGGGACATCGTGGTCGCGACGACCAACGATTCGGCCTACGAGTTCGTCGCGGATCTGTACGACGCCGGCATCTCCGTGACCGCCGTCGTCGACTCCCGCCCCGATCCCTCCGCCCGCGCGACCGAGGTACTGGCCGAGACCGGGGCGCGCGCGATCCTGGGCGCCGCCGTCGTCGACACGCTCGGCGAGGGAACGGCCGGGCGTGTCAGCGCGGTGAAGGTCTCGCAGATCGATGCCGACGGCGCGCTGACCGGCGAGGTAGAGACGCTGCCGGCCACCCTGCTCGCCGTCTCCGGCGGCCTGTCCCCGGTCGTGCACCTGCACAGCCAGCGCCAGGGCAAGCTCGCTTGGAACGAGGAGCTCGCCGGGTTCGTGCCCGCGGCCCCCGTGCGCGACCAGCAGGTCGTCGGTGCAGCCAACGGCACCTACCGCCTCGACAAGGCGCTGCACGACGGCGCCGTCGCCGGCCACCGCGCCGCGCAGCGGACGGGCCGCACCGCGCCGCTCGTCGCCCCGCGCGCCGAGGCGCCGGAGTTCGGGCCGGTGCGCCCGCTCTGGCTCGTCCCCGGCCTCGAGGGTGAGCCGAGCGACTGGAAGACCCACTTCGTGGACCTCCAGCGCGACCAGACGGTACCGGACGTGCTCCGCGCGACCGGCGCCGGCATGCGCTCGGTGGAGCACATCAAGCGCTACACGTCCATCTCGACCGCCAACGATCAGGGCAAGACGAGCGGCGTCAACGCGATCGGCGTGATCGCGGACGCACTGGGCGGGCCCAGCGTCGGAGACGTCGGCACGACGACGTTCCGCGCCCCGTACACGCCCGTCGCCTTCGTGGCACTCGCCGGGCGGATGCGCGGACAGCTCGCCGACCCGGCGCGCCTGACCTCGATCCACCCCTGGCACGTCGCCCAGGGGGCCGAGTTCGAGGACGTCGGCCAGTGGAAGCGCCCCTGGTACTACCCGCAGCCCGGCGAGGACATGGACGCAGCGGTGCTGCGCGAATGCCGCGCGACTCGCGAATCAGTGGGCTTCATGGACGCCTCGACCCTCGGCAAGATCGAGATCCGCGGCGCCGACGCCGGCGAGTTCCTGAACCGCGTCTACACGAACGGTTTCGCGAAGCTCAAGCAGGGCATGGCCCGCTACGGCGTCATGTGCACGCCGGACGGCATGATCTTCGACGACGGCGTGACGCTGCGCGTCGAGGAGGACCGCTACTACATGACGACGACGTCGGGCGGAGCCGCGAAGGTCTTCGAATGGCTCGAGCTGTGGCAGCAGACCGAGTGGCCGGAGCTGGACGTCACCTTCACCTCGGTGACGGAGCAGTGGAGCACGGTCGCCGTCGTCGGCCCGAAGTCCCGCGAAGTCATCGCGAAGCTGTGCCCGGATGTGGACGTCTCCCAGGAGGCCTTCCCGTTCATGGCGTTCCGCGAGACGGTGCTGGCCAACGGGATCCCGGCGCGCATCTGCCGGATCTCCTTCTCCGGTGAGCTCGCGTTCGAGATCAACGTGGACACGTTCTACGGCCTGTCCGTATGGGAGGCGGTCGCCGAGGCCGGGGCGGAGTTCGACATCACCCCGTACGGCACCGAGACGATGCACGTGCTGCGCGCCGAGAAGGGCTTCATCATCGTCGGGCAGGACACCGACGGCACGGTGACCCCTCAGGACGCCGGCATGGACTGGGTGGTCTCCAAGGTCAAGGACTTCATCGGCAAGCGTTCGTACTCGCGCGAGGACAACCAGCGCGCGGACCGCAAGCACCTGGTCGGAGTCCTCCCCGTGGATGCGAAGACCCGCCTGCCGGAGGGCGCGCAACTGGTCGCGGCAGGCACGCCGATCACCCCGGAGGCGGGGCCGGTCCCGATGCTCGGGCACGTGACCTCCTCCTACGACTCCGCCGCGTTGGGCCGCCCGTTCGGTTTGGCGCTCGTCGCCGGCGGACGCGACCGCTTCGGTGAGATCGTCCAGGTCCCGCTGGGAGACCAGCTGGTCGACGTCGAAATCACCTCCCCCGTTCTCTACGATCCAGAAGGGACCCGCCGTGATGGCTGAGACCGTGACGATTGATTCTGTCGGCCCGGAGGGCCGTGCGCCCGCCGACGTCGCCACCCTGAACACGCTCCGCGTCTCGCCGGCCGGGCACCTCGCCGCGGCGATGGCCGCTGCGGCGGTCGAGGGCGAGCGTTCGGTGGCCCTGAAGGAGATCCCGTTCACCGTGCAGCTGGGCGTGCGCGCCGAGCCGGGCAGCGCGTCCGCGCAGGCCCTGGAAGCGGTCTTCGGAGTCGACCTGCCCACCCGGCACGGCCAGGTCGCCGGAGACGCCTCCGCGCTCCACCTCATCTGGCTGGCCCCGGACGAGTTCCTGGCCGTGGACGTCTCCCGGCAGCAGGGCGCTGGCGAGGCCGACGAGGCAGCCGCGGCGCTGGAGGGTCTGCCCGGGCAGGTCATCGACCTCTCGGCGAACCGCACGATCCTGGAGCTCTCCGGCGCGAGCGCCCGGAAGGTGCTGGAGAAGGGCTGCCACGCCGACCTGCACCCCCGTGCATTCGCCGTGGGAGCGGCTATCGTGACCCAGTTGGGGCCGGTGCCGATCATCCTGCACCGGACTGGCGAGTCGGAGTTCCGCCTCTACCCGCGATCGTCCTTCGCCGACTACCAGGTGCGCTGGCTGCTGGACGCCATGGAAGAGTTCGCTTCGGACGAGGTGCGCTGATGCCGCTCGGCGTCCTGGACCTGTTCTCCATCGGCATCGGCCCCTCCTCCTCTCATACGGTGGGGCCGATGCGGGCCGCACGTCGCTTCACCGAGGAACTGACGGCCCAGGGGCTGTCGGACCGGGTGGCGCGCGTGAAGTCCGAGCTTTTCGGGTCGCTGGGCGCCACGGGCATCGGGCACGGCTCCGACGCAGCTGTTGTGATCGGGTTGTGCGGGCACGACCCCGAAACACTGGACGCGGACGCTGCGCCGGCGATCGTGGCCGAGGCCGTCGAGGGGCGTTGCCTGCTTCTCGGCGGTAGCCGTGAGGTCCGCTTCGACCGGGCCCGCGACGTCGTGCTCCACCGCCGGCGTTCCCTGCCCGGGCACCCCAACGGGATGCGGATCACGGCGTACGACGACGGCGGGGAGGCCCTCGTCGAACGCGAGTACTTCTCGGTCGGCGGCGGGTTCGTGGTCTCCTCCGACGAACTCGACCGGCCGGTCACCGAGGTCGCCCCGGACGAGCCGTACCCCTTCAGCGACGCGGGCGAGCTGCTGGCGCGCTGCCGGGAGTCGGGACTCTCGATCGCGGGCGTCATGCTCGCGAACGAGCTGACCCGGCACAGCGAGGAGCACCTGCGCAGCTCGCTCCTGCGCATCTGGGAGGTCATGCAGGAATGCGTCGAGAACGGCTGCACCCGCACGGAGGCGACGCTCCCGGGCGGGCTGAACGTCCGACGTCGTGCTCCCGACCTGCGTGCGCGGCTCCGGGCCGACGCGGTGGCTCTGACGAGCCAGGGGGATCCTTTCGAGGCCATGGAGTGGGTCAACCTCTTCGCGCTCGCGGTCAACGAGGAGAACGCGTCGGGCGGCAGGATCGTGACGGCCCCGACGAACGGGGCGGCCGGCATCATCCCCGCCGTCCTGCACTACTACAAGGACTTCGTTCCTGGAGTGAACAACGACAGGATCGTCGACTTCCTGCTCACTGCGGGAGCGATCGGGATACTGTTCAAAATGAACGCCTCGATCTCGGGGGCCGAAGTCGGCTGCCAGGGAGAGGTCGGCTCCGCCTGTTCGATGGCGGCTGCGGGCCTCTGCGCGGTGCTCGGCGGGACACCCGAACAGGTGGAGAACGCGGCGGAGATCGGGCTCGAACACAACATGGGCCTGACCTGCGACCCCGTCGGCGGCCTGGTTCAGGTGCCCTGCATCGAACGCAACGCGATCGCCTCCGTCAAGGCGATCAACGCCGCCCGCCTCGCCGTACGTGGGGACGGCCAGCACCGGGTGTCGCTCGATCAGGCGATAGCCACCATGCGTCAGACCGGCGCGGATATGAAGACCAAGTACAAGGAAACCTCGCGCGGCGGCCTCGCGGTCAACGTCGTCGAATGCTGAAAGGTGGCTCGTGCCATGACTGAAAAGAACAACGAACTCGTCCTGACCTTCGACTGCCCGGAGGAGCCGGGCATCGTCAACGCTCTGACCGGCGTGCTGCTCAAGCACGATGGCGATATCGTCGAGCTGAAGACCTTCGACGATCCTAGGGCGCAGCACTTCTTCGCACGCGTGCACTTCGCGATCGGTAACGGGGCGGAGCCGGCGGCCGCGGCGGCAGCCGTACGCAAGGACATCGCGGAGCTGGCGGCTCGGAGCGGGGCCCGCTGGGACGTCTTGCCCGCCGGCCAGAAGCGGCGTGTGCTGATCATGGTGTCCAAGTTCGACCACTGCCTCAACGACCTGCTCTACCGCGCGCGCATCGGCGAACTGCCGGTCGACATCGCCGCGGTGGTGTCCAACCACCGGGACCACCAGCGGTCCGTAGAGTGGCACGGCATCCCGTTTTACCACGTGCCCGTCACGCCGGAGAACAAGCCTGAAGCAGAGCAGAAGCTGCTGGACCTGACGGACCGGTTCGAGATCGACCTGGTGGTCCTCGCCCGCTACATGCAGGTGCTCTCCGATTCGCTGGCCACCAAGATGGAGGGCCGGATCATCAACATCCACCACTCCTTCCTTCCGTCGTTCAAGGGGGCCAAGCCCTACCACCAGGCGTTCGAACGCGGCGTGAAGACCGTCGGCGCCACGGCGCACTACGTGAACAGCGAGCTGGACGAGGGACCGATCATCGCCCAGCAGGTGCAGCAGGTCGACCATTCCTTCGGGCCTGAGGACCTCGTCGCCGCGGGTCGTGACACCGAGCGCAAGGCCCTGTCCGACGCCGTGCGCTGGCACTGCGAGGGACGTGTGATGTTGCACGAGGGACGGACCGTCATCCTGCGCTAGCTTGTTCGGGCCCGTCCAGTAGCGGACCCGGCGGGTCTAGGCCGAACGATGGTTGGGCGGGGAGGGAACCGAGGCCGGTTCCCTCCCCGCCCTGTATCCGCAACCGAAGGGCAGGCCCGCGCCGCGCATTCGCCGCGGGACCGGGGGCAATCCGCTACCGATGAAAGAGGACGATGATGTTCGAGAAGGTTTTGGTCGCCAATCGTGGCGAGATCGCGATTCGTGGTTTTCGGGCCGCGGTGGAGCTGGGTGCGAAGACGGTCGCGGTGTACCCGTACGAGGATCGCGGCTCGATCCATCGTCAGAAAGCGGATGAGGCCTACCAGATCGGCGAGGAAGGGCACCCTGTGCGGGCCTACCTCGACGTCGAGGAGGTCATCCGCGTCGCGACCGAATCCGGGGCGGACGCGATCTACCCCGGGTACGGATTCATGTCCGAGAACCCTGACCTCGCGCGCGCTGCCCGGGACGCGGGGATCGCTTTCGTCGGCCCGCCGCCGGAGGTTCTGGAACTGGCCGGCAACAAGGTCGAAGCCCTGCGCGCGGCACGGCGCGCGGGGATTCCGGTGCTGGAATCATCCGAACCGAGCGACGACGAGGAGTACTTGTTCGCCGAAGCGGACCGGATCGGCTTCCCGATCTTCGTCAAAGCCGTTGCCGGCGGTGGCGGGCGCGGCATGCGCCGTGTGGACAAGCGCGAAGATCTCGCGGAACTCCTCGGCGCAGCGATGCGCGAGGCCGGTACCGCCTTCGGCGACTCAACGGTTTTCCTGGAGCAGGCCGTACTGCGTCCGCGTCATATCGAGGTGCAGATCCTGGCCGATGGCGAAGGCAACGTGGTTCACCTCTTCGAGCGCGACTGCTCGCTTCAGCGTCGCCACCAGAAGGTCATCGAGATGGCTCCGGCCCCGAATCTGGACGAGGACATCCGTCAGGCCTTGTACGCGGACGCGGTGAAGTTCGCGAAAGCGTTGAATTACCAGAACGCGGGCACGGTCGAGTTCCTCGTTGACACGGTCGGTGAGCGGGCCGGACAGCACGTGTTCATCGAGATGAACCCGCGCATCCAGGTCGAGCACACGGTCACCGAGGAGATCACGGACGTGGATCTGGTCTCGGCCCAGTTGCGGATCGCAGCGGGTGAGTCCCTGGAGGAATTGGGGATCCGCCAGGCGGAACTGTCGATCCGGGGTGCGGCGATGCAATGCCGCATCACGACCGAGGACCCGTCCAACGGATTCCGTCCGGATGTCGGCACCATCAGCGTGTACCGGTCCGCGGGCGGGTCCGGGGTGCGCTTGGACGGAGGAACGATCTATACCGGCGCCGAAGTGTCGCCGCACTTCGACTCGATGCTGGTCAAGCTCACGTGTCGCGGCCGCGGCTACGAGATGGCCGTTCGCCGTACACGGCGCGCGCTGGCCGAGTTCCGGATCCGTGGGGTGGCGACGAACATCCCGTTCCTGATGAACGTGCTGGATGATCCGCAGTTCATCGCCGGGGATGTGGCCACGGACTTCATCGATGCGCGGCCGGACCTGCTGGTCGGCAATCGCAGCCAGGATCGCGGCACGAAGGCGCTGACGTACTTGGCCGACACGACGGTGAACAAGCCGAACGGCGATCGCGTCGACGGGATCGATCCCCGGGTGAAGCTGCCGCGATTCCCGGGGGACAAGTCCGAGCAGCCCGAGCGCAGCCCGTTCGACGGTCCGGCCCCGGGCGTGACCCCGCCGGAAGGCTGGCGCCAGGTCCTGCTTCAGAAGGGGCCGGAGGGCTTCGCCGCCCACCTGCGCTCCACCGACGCCGTCGCGGTCACCGATACGACGTTCCGGGACGCGCACCAGTCGTTGCTGGCGACCCGCGTGCGCACGCGCGATCTGCTCGCCGCCGCACCCGCTATGGCGCACACGCTTCCGGGGTTGTTCTCGATGGAGGTGTGGGGCGGGGCGACCTACGACGTCGCACTGCGCTTCCTCGGCGAGGACCCGTGGAAGCGGCTCGAACTGCTGCGTGCCGAGCTGCCGAATATCCCGCTGCAGATGCTCCTGCGCGGTCGGAACACGGTTGGCTACACGCCGTACCCGGCTGAGGTCACCGATGCATTCGTGGCCGAGGCCGCGGCCACCGGCATCGACATCTTCCGGATCTTCGATGCGCTCAACGACGTGTCCCAGATGGCCCCGGCCATCGCGGCCGTGCGCAAGACCGGTACGGCGGTTGCGGAGGTCGCCCTGTGCTACACGGGCAACCTGCTGGACCCGGCCGAGGACCTCTACACGCTGGACTACTACCTCGAGCTTGCCGGCCGGATCGTGGACGCCGGAGCCCACATCCTGGCGATCAAGGACATGGCCGGTCTGCTGCGCCCCGCAGCTGCAGGCAAGCTCGTGCGCGCGTTGCGTGAGCGGTTCGAGGTGCCGGTGCACCTGCACACCCACGACACTGCCGGCGGCCAGCTGGCGACGATCATGGCGGCCGTCGAGGCGGGGGTGGACGCGGTCGACGTCGCGGTCGCGTCAATGGCCGGGACCACGAGCCAGGTGTCGATGTCGGCGCTGGTGGCCGCTCTGGCCCACACCGATCGCGACACGGGCATCGATCTGGACGCCGCCGCCGGAATGGAGCCCTACTGGGAGGCGGTGCGCACCATGTACGCGCCATTCGAGTCCGGTCTGTCCGGGCCGACCGGCCGAGTCTACCGGCACGAGATCCCCGGCGGTCAGCTCTCGAACCTGCGCCAGCAGGCGATCGCGTTGGGGTTGGGTGAACGCTTCGAGGCCATCGAGGACATGTACACGGCGGCCAACGCAATGCTCGGTCGCCTCGTCAAGGTGACGCCGTCGTCCAAGGTCGTCGGCGACTTGGCACTCCAACTTGTCGGAATGGGGGTCGACCCGGCGGAGTTCGAGGCGAACCCGCGGGCGTTCGACATTCCCGAATCCGTGATTCAGTTCCTCTCGGGCGAGCTCGGGGATCCGCCCGGAGGGTGGCCCGAGCCGTTCCGCTCGAAGGCGCTCGAGGGCCGTACGGTCAAGCCGCGGGTTGAGTCCCTGTCCGACGAGGACCAAGCAGGTTTGGAAGCAGACTCTGCAACCCGCCGGTCGACCTTGAACCGGTTGCTGTTCCCGGGGCCGACGCGTGATTTCGAGGCGAACCGCGCCTCTTACGGCGACGTATCCGTTCTGGGCACGAGGGACTACCTTTACGGCCTGAGGCCCGGGGCCGAGCACGTGATCTCACTCGGCAAGGGGGTGCGCCTGCTCGTGACGCTGCAGGCCATCAGCGAGCCGGATGAGAAGGGCCTGCGGAATGTGATGTGCACGTTGAACGGGCAGATGCGCCAGATCGTGGTGCGGGATCGTTCGGTGGAGTCCACGGTCAAGGTCGCGGAGAAGGCCGACCTGGCTGATTCCGGGCACGTCCCCGCGCCGTTCGCGGGCGCTGTGACCGCCACAGTCGAGGCCGGCGACATCGTCGAAGCCGGTGGGACGGTCGCGACGATCGAGGCGATGAAGATGGAAGCGGCAATCACGACGCCGGTTGCCGGGGCCGTCTCGCGCGTGGCCATCAGCGGCACTGCACAGGTCAACGGTGGGGACCTCCTGCTCGTCATCGACCCGGCCTGATCGCACCCGGACAACGGCGCCCGAAGCATCTCGTGTCGGGCGCCGTTGTCGTGTGAGGCAGGTGTCCGCAGCGAGGAGCTGTCGCCGGGACTCCAGTCGCCCGGCAGCGGTAGGGGACAGCGGCCGCCCTTCGACCTGCGAATCGCCAGGCCGGGCAGACGATAAACGCCGGCGGGGCCCGGACCATGTCCGGGCCCCGCCGGCGTTCGGGGGCTACTCGTCCGTCGGGTCAGGTGGCGGAGCGGTCGCCGTCATCGGCTCCGTTGGGTTCACCGCCCTGGTCCAGGTATTCCTGGGAGGACTCGAACTCGGGGGTGTCGAACGTCTGCCCCGCCAGGGGGTCCCTTTGCTCGTCGACGATCGTGATGGCACCGGTTTCCGGGTCGACGACGGCCACCGCCGGGTCGACGTGGCGGAACGAGATCACTTGCTTCGTCTCGTCTCCGACGTCGGTACGCCCGTTGGCCGAGAACCCGGAGAGGGCGGCGGACGCCCCCGAGATACCGCGGAGAACATTGGATCGGGTCTTGTCGTTCCCGGTTCCTGCCTCGCTGCCCTCGGTCTCACTGGTGGTGATGACTTCCATGTAGCTGGGCATCGAGGCCACGTCGTGGCGGAAGGCCCGGGTCAGCGAAATACACGCCAGCACCAGAATGATCGAGAACGGCGCCGCGGTTGCGATCGAGAGTGTCTGCAACGCGGTCAGGGCCACACTGCCGCCGATCACGAGCAGCACGGCCGCCGCGACACCTTCCAGCGACGCCCAGTAGATGCGGGTCGACTTCGGGGTGTTCGTGCTACCGCCGCTGGCGAGCATGTCGATCACGAGAGACCCCGAGTCCGAAGACGTCACGAAGAAGAGGACGATGACGAGCATCGCGATGACGCTGAGTACGACCGTGAGCGGGAACGCCTCGAAGAACTGGAACAGCGCCGTCGTGCTGCTCACGGCCCCGTCGGTGAGCATGTCGACCGTGCCCTCGCGCTGGAACAGGATCGCGGAATCACCGAAGATCGTGAACCAGATCAGGCTGACCAGCGTCGGAGCCAGCAGCACGCCGACGATGAACTCGCGGATCGTCCGGCCGCGGGAGATGCGGGCGATGAACATGCCGACGAACGGCGCCCAGCTCACCCACCAGCCCCAGTAGAAGATCGTCCAGCCGGCCTCCCAGCCGTCCTCGGAGAACGGGCCGGAGTGCAGCATGGTTTCGGGCAGGATGCTCAGGTAGTTGCCCAGGTTCTCGGGGAACGCCTTGAGCAGGATGATCGTCGGACCCATGACGAACACGGCGAAGGCGAGCAGCGCCGCGACACTCATGTTGAAGTTCGAGAGCCACTTCAGGCCCTTGTGCACACCCGAGACCACCGACCAGACCGCAATCAGGGTGATCGCGGCGATGATCGTGATGATCAGCCAGTTCGAGGACTCGGCCCAGCCGAGGAACTCGAGGCCGCCGATGATCTGGCTGACGCCGAATCCGAACGAGGTCGCTACGCCGAAGAGGGTGCCGACGATCGCGACCGTGTCGATCGCGTGCCCGATCCAGCCCTCGACACGCTCGCGTCCCAGCAGCGGTTCGAGCAGCCAGCGCACCGCCAGCGGGCGGCCGCGGCGGAAGGTCATGTACGCCAAGCCCAGGCCCACAATCGCGTAGATCCCCCACGGGTGCAGGCCCCAGTGCAGCATCACGACGCCCATCGACGTGTTCACCGCGTCCGTCGTCTCCGACTCGACGCCGTAGGGGGTGGTGATGTAGTGGCTGAGCGGTTCGGCGACGCTGAAGAAGACCAGGCCGATGCCCATGCCGGCGCTGAAGAGCATGAAGAACCAGGAGGCGATCCCGAACTCGGGCTGTTCGTCGTCGCGGCCGAGCCGGATGCGGCCGATCTTCGAGACCGCGAAGTAGATCGCGAAGGCCAGGAAGATGTTCACCGCGATCACGTACCACCAGCCGACGCCGTCGGAGATCGCAGCGTTGAGCTCCCCGGTGGCCTCCTCCAGTGTGTCGCCAGCGACCCGGCTGAAGATCACCGTCGCGATGAGCAGCGCGAAGATCACGATCGATGCGGGGATGAAGACGGGTTTCAAAATCTTCGATCTGGAGGCGGAGCCCGCCTTATGTTCCGTGGGTGAAGCTGACATAGAGATGCCTCTTTCGCAATAAAATGAAGGCTTTCCTGGGATGTACGACAATCATCTCCGAATGACATTTCGCCGTGGTTTCAGAAGGCGGCGCATATCATTTCGTTCGCAAAGGTGCTGGACGCCTGGCGACTGGTTGAACTCGTCATGCACGAGGAGTACTGCGGCTAGACACCTAGGTTTGGTGCTTCAGTGGGGGAGGCATCGGAGGATTGTTCGCGGATGCTCAGCGTTGATAATCAGACCGCGATGTGGTGCCGAGCTTATGTGCGCGGATCGGTCAGTTTTTGGGAACCGACAAGTTGTAAGTCGAGAAATGACTCGAAGCGGGAGGAATTGTTGACTCGTCTTTTTCACGTCCGAAAACTGGTGCGGCCGCGAATCATTGTGACGGCGGACGGGTGTCTCGTCCCGTCCGCCGTCAGCATCTCGAGCTATCCGCGCAGACGGGTCATCTGCGGGTCGTACAGCGGGTCGTCCACCACGGTGGCTGCGATGCGGCGACCGAGGTACTCGATCTCGACCGAGTCACCGGTTTCCACGCTGTTCGGCAGCCACGCGTAGGCGATCGGCTGGCGCACCGTGTAACCGTAGGCCGCGCTGGTGACGTAGCCGCTGGCCACGCCGTCGATGAATACCGGCTCTTTGCCGAGAACCATCGAGACCCCGTCGTCGACGGTCAGGCAGCGCAAGCGCTTGGTGGCCGCCGCCGCGCGCTCCGCCAGCGCGCTCTTGCCGACGAAGTCGTCGGTCTTCGACGCCTTGACCGCGAATCCGAGGCCGGCCTGGTTCGGCTCATGCTCGCTGGTCATGTCGGTCCCGAAGGAGCGGAAGCCCTTCTCCAAGCGCATCGACTGGAAGGCCTCGCGGCCGCCGGCGATGACGCCGAACTCCTGACCGGCTTCCCAGATCACGTCCCAGAGCTTGTGTGCCACGTCGGCCGAGGCGTACAACTCCCAGCCGAACTCGCCCACGTACGACAGGCGCATCGCGGTCACCGGGATGCCGCCGAGTGAGACCTGCTTGGCGTTGAAGTACTTCAGGCCCTCCTTGCTCAGGTCATCGCGGGTGATCTTGTTGATCAAGTCCAGGGCGTACGGGCCCCACAGGCCGATGCAGCAGGTGCCGGCGGTGATGTCCCGCACGGCTGCCCACTTCGCCGGGTCTGCGGCGGTCTGCTTGCGCGCTTCGCGGGAGAGGTAGGCCAGGTCCACGTTCGAGTTCACGCCGGCCTGGTACAGCTCCTCGGACAGGCGAGCCACGGTGATGTCACTGGTGATGCCGCCGGCTGCATCCAGCAGCAGGGTGTAGCTCACCGCACCCGGCTTGCGCAGCATGCTCGAGGTGGTCAGGCCATGGAGCAGTTGACCGGCGCCGGGGCCGGTGATCTCCAGGCGCTTGAGCGGGGTCATATCGAACATGGCCACCGCGGTGCGGGTCTTCCAGGCCTCGACCGCGGCGATCGGCGAGTGGAATTTGTTCGACCATTCGTCGCGCTCGGGGGCTGCCCATTCGGCGGGCAGCTCGTCGAGCAGTGCGGCGTTGGCCTCGAACCAGTGCGGACGCTCCCATCCGGTGCCTTCGAGGTAGAAGGCGCCCAGCGCCTTCTGCTGCTCGTGGAACGGGCTGAGGCGGACATCGCGCGGGCTGGTGCGCGGCTCCAGCGGGTGGCGCACGTCGTAGATCTCGACGAAGTTCTGCTTCGAGGTCTCTTCGACGTACTCGGCGGTCGTCTGCATGTCCTCGAAGCGGTTCAGGTCGCAGTCGGACAGGTCGGTCTTCGAGGTCCCGGTGGCGATGAGCTCGGCGACGGCCTTGGCGATACCCGGTGCGTGGGTGACCCACACGGCTTCGGCCACGAAGAATCCATCGACCTCGCGGGACTGGCCTACCAGCGAGCCGCCGTCGGGAGTGAAGGAGAAGATGCCGTTGAAGCCGCGCTGAATCTCGGTGTTGCGCAGATCCGGCAGGATCTCCTGGGTGTCCTCCCACTGCTGGGCGAAGTCCTCCAGGGTGAAGGGCAGCGAGGAGGGCATCTTCTCGCTCGTGATGTCCTCGGGCTTGTAGGCCGGAAGGGTGTCCAGGTCCACTGGCATCGGGCGGTGGGCGTAGGAGCCGATGCCGATGCGGTCGCCCCACTCGCGGTAGTACAGGTCCTTGTCCTGGTAGCGCAGGATCGGGCGCGAGGCGCCGTTCGGCAGCTCGTTGACTCCGGCCAGGCTCGGTGCCGGGGTGCTCCAGGCGAACTGGTGCGCCAGCGGCAGCAGCGGAACCGCGGTGCCCACCATCTTGCCGATGGCCGGACCCCAGAAACCGGCGCAGGAGACGACGATGTCGGCTTCGAAACGCTCTTCGCCCGCGATGACCGCGGTGACCTTGCCGCCGGACTGCTCGATATCAGTGACGATCGTGCGGTCGCGGAACTCGACGCCGGCGGCCTTGGCACGCTCCATGACCAGCTGGGTGCCCTTGGCGGCCAGAGCGAGGCCGTCACCCGGGGTGAACAGCCCGCCAAGCACCTTTTCAGGGTTGAGCATCGGGAACTTCTTCAGGCACTCGGCCGCATCGATGACCTCAGCCTCGACGCCGTAGGAGCGGTTCCATCCGGCGCGGCGGTGCAGGTCCTGCAGGCGCTCTTCGTTGGTCGCGATCTCCAGACCGCCGACCGGCAGGAAGGACCCGCGCCCGTCCTCGCCGACCAGGCCGGTCAGCTTCTCGATGGTGTACTGGGCGAACTCGGTCATCGACTTCGACCCATTCGAGGAGAAGACGAGGCCCGGAGCGTGCGACGTCGAACCTCCGGGGATGCCCAGCGGCCCCTGCTCGAGGACGAGGGTGTTGGTGTGGCCGAGCTGGACGAGTTCGTCCGCGAGGTTCGCGCCGACGATGCCTGCGCCGATGATGACGATCCTCGGTGTGGTGTGAGACACGGGGGACTCCCTAAATTCTTGGTATGTGGTGGTGGTGCGTAGCCGGTTGCCCGGTGACGGGCAACCGGTGGGGTCAGGCGTCGAGTACGAGGTCGGTCTGCGCGGTGGAGCAGCACGGCAGGAACTTGCCGGCCTCGATCTCGCGCGCACGGATACCGCCCTGATGGTGCATGTCGACATCACCCGAGAGTTTGACGATCTTGCAGGAACCGCACATGCCCTCCTGGCAGTTGGCCCCGATCCTGATGCCCGCCTGCTTGGCGGCGGCCAGAATCTCCTCGCCCGGGTCGATCCTGACGTTCAGGCCGCTGCGGAGGAAGGACATGTTCAGGCTTCCTTGGCCGACGGTCTCGAACGACGACGGTTCTGCGGGGGTCTCTGCGGAGGCGGTCGGTTCGGCCGCCAGGACGTCCCCGGTCTCGTAGTGCTCCGCGGTGCCGTCGTCGGCTTTGGCTTCGGTTCCGGCGGCGATCTGGTACAGGTCCAAGGCGGCCGTCACCGGTTCCGGTTCGTGCGCCTCGTCCTGAGCCGCAGCGATCTCCTCGGCGATCTCGCCGGCGAAGGCGACCTCGTCGCGGTACTCGAGTCGCGTGGCCCGGCTGCCGGAGAAGGACTCCATGTGGATGGACGTGTCGTCGACGCCCACCTTGCTCAGGAAATCCGTCGCGACGTCCAGATACCCTTCGGGCCCGCAGGCGTACACCTGGCGGCCGTTGGCGTCGGGAACGACCTCGTCGATCATCTGAGCGGTCAGTCGGCCGACCATGCCCTGCCATGTCCCGGTCACACTGCGATCTCCGAGGGAGTAGTACACCTTGATCCGGGAGTCGACGGACGCGAGGTGCTCCAGCTCCCGCGAGAAGGCGAACGCGCCTGGTTCGGCGCCGTGGTAGAGCATGACGACGTCGGCGCGGCCGGGCAGCGAGTGAATCGTCCGGATCATCGACATCAAGGGCGTGACGCCTGCGCCGGCGGCGAGAAACAGGTACCGGGCCCGCCGGTCCATGTCGGGCAGGTGGAACGCGCCGACGGGGCCGAGCATGTCGAGGACCATGCCGGGGCGGACGTTTTCATGGACCCACTGGGAGACGCGGCCGCCCTCCTCGCGCTTGACGGTGATCGCGAAGGTCCAGGGCTGTGTCGGCGCACTGGAGATCGAATAGCTGCGGTTCACCGGTTCCGCGTCGGGACCGTCCACGGGGAAGGCGATGTTGAGGTACTGGCCCGACCGGAAGGCCAGCGGTGCGCCGTCGATCCTGCGCAGGACGATGGTGAGCATGTCGCCGGCCTCGGGCACCGTCTCGACGCATTCCGCGAGGAATTCCTGCGGGTACCACGGCCACAGCGCCCGCGCCGCCCCCGCGGGTTCGGGAGTGCTCTGGAACACTCGGTTCCACGGCATCTCCAGCCCGCGAATGCGCTGGACGTCGGGAATCGCGGTGAGGGTGGTGCTGACTGTCATCCGAGGTGCTCCTGCATGCGCTGCGTGTACCAGTTGATGAACGCCTCGACCTGGTACTCGCTCTTCATGTACGGACCGGGCTCGTAGGCGGGGCTGGCCGCGCCCTGCTGGCACATCTCGACGAAGTTCTTGTCCTGGACGTTGGTCTGCTTCCAGGTGTAGGTCAGCGACTCGAGGTCGTAGTCGACTCCCTCGACGGCGTCGTCGGCCACGAGCCACGTGGTGCGCACGAGCGTCTGGTGCTCGTTGATCGGGAACGCGGCGAACGTGATGACATGGTCGGAGAGCAGGTGGAACCAGCAGTTCGGCTGCAGGTGCATCGAGCACCGACCGAGCCGGAAGTCGCGCAGGTCGCCGAGCAGCTTCTTGGAGAGGCGGCGGCCCGTGGCGGAGAAGGACTCACCCGCGCCGTCCAGCGGTTCCCGGGAGATGCGGATTCCGGCGATGCGGGTGTCGAGCTCCTCGACGACCTCATAGGGGAGGCCGTAGCGGTTGCAGCGTTCCTGCAGCGCGGTCTCGGCGGTGACGTTGCGCTGCCACGCGTCCTCGAGGTGCGGGGGGACGAGTTCCTCGGTGAGGCCCCAGGTCGGGAACAGCGAACAGGCGAGCTCGGGGTGGCCGTCGCAGTGGTAGCACTCGCGGTTGTTCTCCATGACGAGCTTCCAGTTGCCCTCTTCGATGAGCTCCTGCTGGAAGGCCACCTTCGCGTTCGCGATCTCGTGCGGGGCCACGTAGGGCTCGAAGATCTTGGAGACCTCGTCGAAGTCTGCGGGCGGCTCGGCGGCCAGGCAGACGAAGACGAGACCGGCGACGACGCGGCTGTGCGCCCGCTTCAGGGAGAAGCACGCCTTGTCGAAGTTGATCTCGCCGGGCGACGACGCGTGGATCAGCGAACCCTCCGCGTCGTACGTCCAGGAGTGGTAACCGCACACGAGGTTGCCCGTGGTGCCGGCGGGCTCGGTGAGGACCCTCGCGCCGCGGTGGCGACACACGTTGTGCAGCGCGTTCACGCCTTCGTCCGTGCGGAGGATGATCAGGGAGTAGGGGCCGTAGTCGATGGTGACGTAGTCCCCCGGCTCGGGGATCTCGGCGAGGCTCGCGGCGAACAGCCAGTGCTGCCCGAAGATGCCCTTCATGTCGGCCGCGAAGACTTCGGGGTCCGTGTAGAAGGGGGCGTCGAGGGAGTAGCCGGCCCGTCGGTTCTCGAAGAGGGTGCGGACGGCCGCGAACTGATCCTCAGAGCGAGCGGGGCTGACCTTGCCCCGCGAGCTGGTCTTCGTCTTGACGGCTTGAGCCATGGGGATGTCTTCCTCCGGGTCGTTCTGAACTTGGTGGGGCGGGTGTCGCCCAACGCCAGTGTCGCGTCATTGCGAACGGGCTGGTCCATTCAGGTTAGAGCCGCAGAACGTGCGAAAAAAGCATGAATTTGTGGCGAATACAGTGCAGAATATATGCATGATCGATCACCGTCTGACGACCCTGCGGGCCTTCGCCTCCTGCGGGACCATAGCTGCCACGGCGGAACTCACGGGGTACTCCCCGTCGGCAGTCTCCGCCCAACTGCGGGAGCTGCAGAATTCGCTCGGTATGAGACTCCTTGTGAAGGAGGGGCGGGGGTTGCAGCTGACGTCAGCGGGACGCTCCCTAGTCCTGCGGAGCGACGCGCTCGTCGCCGAGTGGGAGCGCATCAAGGCGACCGCCATGTCGGAGTCCGGTGAGGCGCCGACCGACTTCGGCCTCGGCGGCTTTTCGACGGCGGCCTCGAACCTGCTCGTCCCGCTCGCCGCGGATATGCGTCGGACACGTCCGGAGGTTCGCGTACACGTCGCCGAAGCGAGTCCGTCCCGGTGCCTCGAGCTGTTGGCGGCCGAACGCATCGATCTAGCCGTCGTGGTGGCCACGGAGGCGGAAGCGAGTCTGGGCAGCGACGCGCGCTTCCAAGAGACGACGCTGCTCAATGACCCGCTGGACGTGATGATTCCGGCGGATCACGAGCATGCCGGCCGCGAGTCGATCTCCCTGACCGAGCTCGCCGGCGAGGCCTGGATTTCAGACGCAGTGGGCACGCCCTATCGGTCCCTCTTCGCCGCGGCCTTCACGGCCGTGGGCGTGACGCCGAGGGTCGAGCACGAGGCGACCGAATGGGAGACCGCGACGGCCCTCGTGGGCGCGGGCATGGGCCTCGGGCTGATTCCCCGACTGGCGAGCCTCGGCGGGGCCGAGAACGTCACGCGCCTGCCGATCTCGGGTCTGGGGCGTCCGACGCGGCGGATCGTCGCGACCATCCGCCGGGGGACCGAAGGCGCGCCGCTTATCGCGGACTCCCTCGGGTTCCTGCGCACGACGGCGCGGCGGCTTCTCTCCGAGCGTCTGGACGAGTCCACCTAGAGTGTCAGCGGTTGCGGAGCTCTTCCCAGAGCGCGGTCACGCGGCGTTCGATGTCCTCCGCGACCGCCTCGGCGCCGGCTTCGTCGACCGCGCGGAGGTCGTCGAGATCCCAGTCGGTGTACTGCTTGTCCGGATAGATCGGGCAGGCGTCGCCGCAGCCCATTGTCACGACGACGTCGGCAGCCCGCACGACGTCGTCCGTCAGCGGCTTCGGGTACAAGCCTTCGGTCGGCAACCCGCGTTGCTGCATGAGGTACAGGGTGACGGGGTGCAACTCGGCGGATGGGTTCGACCCTGCGGAGCGAACGGAGATGGCGTCGCCGCCGATCTTCCGCATGAACGCGGCGGCCAGCTGCGATCGACCGGCGTTCTCGACGCACACGAACAGGACCTCCGGCTGGTCCTTCGGGGCCGCGCCCATCGACTGTGCAAGGGCGTGCAGCCGGTCCGCAGTGAAGTGCGTCGCGGTCGCCGCCAAGTAGGTGCGCACGCGCGCGCTGCGGCTGAGCGTGGTGTACGACTCGAACAGGTAGCGCTCGATCATCTCCGGTGCGAAGATCCCGCGATACCGCGCGGCCAGGTGGTTGACCTCCCGCATCAGGACGTGGCGGTCCATGGTCGAGCGGTCATTACCCGAGTTCGGTGTCGAAGTGTTCCGGGCGGGAGTCTCGTTGCTCATGACGGCCTTTCGTTGCGGACCGGTCGGCCCTAGAAGGAGGCGGGGACGAGGGACGCGATGAGCGCTTCGATGCGTCGTTTGATGTCGTCGCGGATGGGGCGGACGGCGTCGACGCCCTGCCCGGCGGGATCCTCGAGCTTCCAGTCCTCGTAGCGCTTGCCCGGGAAGAACGGGCACTCGTCGCCGCAGCCCATCGTGATGACGACGTCGGATGCCGCAACCGCGTCGGTCGTCAGAATCTTGGGGACCTCGGTCGACATGTCGATGCCGAGCTCGGCCATCGCCTCCACGGCAGCCGGGTTGACCGTCTCCGCCGGCGCCGAACCGGCGGAGCGCACGTCGATCTGGTCCCCGGCGAGGCTCGTCAGGAAGGCTGCGGCCATCTGGGAGCGTCCGGCATTGTGGACGCAGACGAACAGGACGGAGGGTTTGCTGCTCATGGGTACTACCTCTCGATCGGTGCGGGGCTGGCGGTGAAGAACTTGCGGGCCCAGAGGGCCACGTAGACGAGGGCCACGAGGATCGGGACCTCGATCAGCGGCCCGACGACGCCGGCCAGGGCCTGACCGCTCGTCGCCCCGAACGTCGCGATCGCCACGGCGATCGCCAGCTCGAAGTTGTTGCCCGATGCAGTGAAGGACAGTGTGGTCGTGCGTGCGTAACCGAGCTTAAGCACGTAGCCGATCAGCATCGAGGCGAAGAACGTGACGAGGAAGTAAACAATCAGGGGCAGCGCGATCCGCGCGACGTCGAGCGGGCGGCTCGCGATCTGCTCGCCCTGCAGCGCGAAGAGCACGACGATCGTGAACAAGAGGCCGTAGAGGGCCCATGGGCCGATCTTCGGCAGCAGCTTCGCCTCGTACCACTCCCTCCCGCGGGCGCGCTCGCCGAGGGTGCGCGTCAGGTAGCCGGCGACGAGCGGGATGCCGAGGAAGACCAAGACGGAGATCGTGATGGCCCAGATGGAGAACTCTGCGCTCGTCGTCGGCAGGCCGAGCCAGCTGGGCAGCAGCTGCAGGTAGAACCAGCCGAGGATGCCGAACATGAAGACCTGGAAGACGGAGTTCACGGCGACGAGGACGGCGGCGGCTTCGCGGTCGCCGCAGGCGAGATCGTTCCAGATCAGCACCATCGCGATGCAGCGCGCCAGGCCCACGATGATCAGGCCGGTCCGGTACTCCGGCAGGTCGGCGAGGAAGATCCAGGCGAGCACGAACATGAAGGCCGGAGCCAGCACCCAGTTGATCACGAGGGACGTGATCATGAGCTTCCTGTCGCCAATGACGCGCTGCGTCTCGTTGTAACGGACCTTCGCCAGCACGGGGTACATCATGACCAGCAGGCCGATGGCGATGGGCAGGGAGACCCCGGCGATCTGCACGGCCTCGAGGGCTTCGCCGAAGCCCGGGACCACCGCGCCGAGTCCGAGGCCGACGGCCATGGCGGCCACAATCCAGACGGGCAGGAAGCGGTCGAGCACGGACAGTTTCGCGACGACGTGAGCGGTCTCGTCGAGCGGCGGGGCGGGGGCGCGGGTGTCGGCCTGGGGCACGAGGGGTTCTCCGAATCTTGTATCGATGATTATCGATGCATTGCTGGTCAATCATCGCGCCGTAGATCGACGGATGTCAATATATGGCTCCGGGCGGTTTATTCTGCACCCTGCCGGCCGTGCGCGAGACCGGTCGGGACTCCGATGAGCACCGGCTCCGGGGTGGGGCAGCACCCGGCGGCGCCGTCGTCGTCGGCCGCTTCCTGTTCGGCCGGGGCGGGTGCGTCGCAGCTGCTGCCGGCGCCCGCCGAGCAGACTCCGGTCTCTGGCAGTTCGAGTTCGAGGCGCTCGGCGCCCTCGGCATCGCCGGCGAGGGCTGCGGCGATCGAGCGCACTTGCTCGTACCCGGTTGCCATCAAGAACGTCGGCGCGCGGCCGTAGCTCTTCATGCCCACGATGTAGAAGTCCTTCTCGGGGTGTGCCAGGAGGCGCGCGCCGTGCGGCTCGACCGTCCCGCAACTGTGGAACTCCGGGTCGATGAGCGGGCCGAGCGCGCGCGGAGCTTCGACCGCCGGGTCGAGATCCAACCGCAACTCGCGCAGCACGTCCAGGTCCGGGCGGAATCCGGTGGCGGGCACGAGCGAGTCCACGGTCAGGACCTCCTCGCCGTCAGGCGTGCGTGCGAGCACGTCCAGACGGCCGCCGGCGGGCAGGGTCTCAGCGACGGAGAAAGAGGTGCGCAGCTCGATCCGGCCCGTGTCCACCATGTTCTTCAGGCGCGCACCGAGCGCGCCGCGAGCCGGCAGCCCGTCCGCATCGCCGCCGCCGTAGACCCGCGCCGGGTCGGCCGCGCGCAGTGCCCACGTGACCCGCGTTCCCGGCTCCGCGTCGGCCAGGCGGCCGAGCAGGAGTAGCGTGTTCGCCGCCGAGTGACCTGCGCCGACGACCAGCGTATGGCGACCGGCGAACCGCTCGAGATCGGCGCCGAGCACGTCCGGCAGCGCCGAGGTGATCAGCCCGGCCCCGCGGGCCTCGCGCTCGCCGGGGGCCTCGAGCCCCGCCGGGCCGACGGGGTTCGGCTGCTCCCACGTGCCTGACGCATCGATCACGGCCCGTGCGTACAGCGTCTTCTGTACGACGACGGCGTCGCGGCTGCCCGCGCCGGTCGCGCCGTCCGCTGCGGTTGCGTCCTGTGCGCCGGTTGCCGCGATGCGCAGCAGGAAAGGTGAGTCGTCCCGGCCCCGTGAGTGCGTCTTGTCGAGCCCGCGCCCGTCGGTCCCCGCCCGGGAAACGGCCGTGACCCGGTGGCTGAGGTGCAGGGCGCGGGCGATGGGTGCGGTTGCGGCGAGCGGGGCGAGGTACTGCTCGACCAGATCCGCGCCGGTCGGCAGGCGCTTGGGCTTCGGGGCTTCCCACCCTGCCGCGTCCAACAGCCTGCGCGCGGCGGCGTCGATGTTGTACTGCCACGTCGAGAAGGTCTTGACATGACCCCAGGCCGACACGGTCGCGCCGACGGAGGCTGCTGCCTCGAGTACGACGACGGGGAGGCCGCGTTCGAGCAGGTGGGCCGCGGTCGCCAGGCCGATCGGCCCGGCCCCGATGACCGCGACGGGAAGCGCGTCGTCGTCGTGCTGGTTCATGGGAAGCGAGGCGGTGGTGACGGCGGTGTCCACGGGGTGCTCCTGTCGCGGGTGGGCTGCGGTCGGCGGCCCGCCCGGGGTGGTCGGGTTCAGGTATCGACGTTTGTCGATGTCTCGAGTATGATGTAATGCATCGATAACTGTCAATCTTTGCCGGGAGTGTCCGGCGGATGAGGGGAGAGGTCATGGCGGAAGCACTTGCGGAGGTCGCAGAGAAGACCGCCGACGGCGCCTGCTGCCTGCCGTCGGTGGAGACTCCCGGCCTGAGCGCAGCGGATTCGTCGGTGCTGGCTGCGCGGTTCAAGGCGCTCGCCGACCCGAACCGGCTGCGCCTGCTCTCACTCGTGGCGGCCGGGGACTCGGGTGAGGCCTGCGTGTGCGACTTGACCGGTCCGCTCGATCTCGGCCAGCCGACCGTTTCCCACCACCTGAAGATCCTCGTCGACGCCGGCCTGCTCGCCCGCGAGAAGCGCGGCGTCTGGGCGTACTACTCCGTGGTGCCCGGCGCGCTCGACGACCTGGCCGGCGCCCTGGGCGCATTCGGCGCCAACGCCTGAGAACAAGGAGATCCCATGACCGTCAAGCCCGCAGTCCTGTTCGTCTGCTCGAAGAACGGCGGCAAGTCCCAGATGGCCGCCGGCCTGATGACGCTCGAGGCCGGTGACGACGTCGTGGTGACGAGTGCGGGCACCAAGCCCGCCGAGAAGATCAACACGCTTTCCGCCGAGGTCCTGCTCGACGCCGGCGTCGACATCCGTGCCGAGGTCCCCAAGCCGCTCACCGTGGAGAACATGCGCGCCGCCGGGCTCGTGGTCGTGCTCGGGGCAGAGGCGCAGGTCGAGCCGGTCGACGGCGTCGTGATCGAGCGCTGGGAGACCGACGAGCCGAGCGCGCGCGGCATCGCGGGGCGGGAACGCATGGAGCTCGTCCGCGACGACATCCACGCGCGCGTGAAGGAGTTGAAGGCCCGCCTGCTCGGTTAGACGGTAGTCGACTGGTCGACCGGTGAGATCTTCCGGCGCAGCGTCAGCAGCGCCTCACGGTAGGCCTCCGGGTCGAACGAAAGCGTCTCGGCACCCGCGATCGGCGTCGTGCGCGCCGAGCCGGCGACCGTGTCCTCCCAGCCGAAGCGGGTCCAGGTCACGGCGTCGTCCTGGAGGTCGATCTCGCAGGAGAGGTAGCCGCAGGCCTCGTTGCGGCAGATCGGGCAGAACAGCAGGCCGACCCGCTGGGTCCCGGGGCCCTGCTCGAGCCCGAGCAGGTGGTCAATACGCAGGAGGCCGGCGGCGGGGAATGACGAATGCAGGTCCGCCATCTCGGCCGGCGCGTCCTGGGCCCCGGTCCAGTCGCGGATCCACCCCTGGAGCGGCTTGCCGTCGACCTGGATGTTCCAGACCGACTCCCGCATCTCCACGGCTTTGCGGCGACGGAGGACGCCGACGCGCCGCACTCCGCGGCGCGTGACGATCGTCTCCGTAAAGGAGAGCACGTTCGGCCCGGCATTCATCCCCCAATTATCAGCATGATTCGCGCTCAGGCGCGGATATTACGACGACGGGTCATACGCGCCGCGCCCGGCACCCGTTTCCGGGCCGGCACGGCGCGCGATCAGAGGGGCAGTCCGATGCGGGCGTACTTGTGTTCTCGGCCCGCCAGCAGCGACGCCAGCGGCAGCGCCGACACCTCAGCCAGGGCCGCGGCGACGGCGTCGGCCATATCGCGCGAGAACTCCCGTGGGCGCTCGTCGGCTGGTCCCGGCTCGGGCACCACGGTGTCGACGATCCCGGCCGCGAACAGCGACGCGGAGTCGACGTGCTGCTCGGCGGCCAGTTGCGCGGCGTGCTCCGTGTCGCGGTAGACGATCGCGCTGGCACCCTCCGGCGGCAGCGGCGAGAGCCACGCGTTGGCCGCGGCGATCGTGCGGTCCGCTGGCAGCAGCGCGAGCGCCCCGCCGCCTGTGCCCTGGCCCAGGAGCACTGAGACCGTCGCGGTGCGCAACCCGATCAGCTCCGTGATCGACCGGGCGATCTCCCCGGCCAGCCCACCCTCCTCCGCTTCACGGGAGAGCGCGGCGCCCTCGGTGTCGATGACGGTGACGAGCGGGATCGAGAGCTGCTCGGCCAGGCGCATTCCGCGCCGGGCCTCGCGCAGGAACGCCGGCCCCAACGGCTCGGAACGCTCGGGCCGCCGGTCCTGCCCGACGACGACGCACGCGCGCCCGCCGAGCCGCGCGAGGGCCAGGAACATGCTCGGGTCGCGTTCTCCCTGCGCCGTGCCGGAGAGCGGCAGGATGTCGGAGGCGCCGTACTTGAGCAGGTGTCGCACCGAGGGTCGGCGCGTCGCGCGCGTCGCCTCGATCGACCGCCACACGTCCTCGGGGCCGGCCGGCGCGGGCGGTGTGGGCGGTGTGGCGGCCGGGGCGCCGCCGTCGTGCCGCTGGGAATCGGCGGGGGCGAGGATCCGCAGGGCGCGGTCGACCACCCCGGCGAGCTCGCTCAGCGGGACGACTGCGTCGATCAGCCCCTTGGCCTGCAGGTTCTCGGCGACCTGCACGCCGGCGGGGAACGGGCGGCCGTAGATCGTCTCGTAGACGCGCGGGCCGAGGAACCCGAGCAGCGCGCCCGGCTGCGCGACGGTGACGTGGCCCTGCGATCCCCACGAGGCCATGACGCCGCCGGTGGTCGGGTCGCGCAGGTACACGAGATACGGCAGCCCCGCGAGCCGGTGGCGACGCACCGCGGCCGAGATGCCGACCATCGAAACGAACGCCGGCGTGCCTTCCTGCATGCGCGTGCCGCCCGAGGCCGGGCTCGCGAGCACGGCGAGCCCCTCGGTGGCGGCCCGGTCGAACAGGCGCACGAGGCGGTCGGCGGCTGCCATGCCGATGGATCCGCCCAGGAAGCCGAACTCGCTCACGGCGACCGCCACGCGACGCCCGTTGACCCGGCCCTCGCCCGTGATGATGGACTCGTCCGTCCCGCTCTTCGCGGCAGCGGCCGCGAGCTCGTCCCGGTACGACGGCGGCAGGTGCCCGGTCTCGGGGGTGCGGTCCCACGAGACGAACGTGCCGCCGTCGAGCACCTCCGCGATCAGTTCGCGCGCCGTGGTGCGGCGGGGGCGGGGCGTGGCGGTCATCGGCCGCCCCCCGTGGCTGGCGCCGGGGCAGCGCCGGCTCCCGCGTCGGCGGCGCCGCGGGCTGCGGCGCGGATTGCGGCCCCGTGCTGGTCGAGGGTGGGCGGCGGGGTGTGCTCGAGCCGGGTCGTCTCGGCGCCGTTCGTACCGAAAAAGCGCACGGCCGGCCCCGGCAGGGTCACAGGCCCCAGGACGGGGTGGTCGACGTCGACCCGCAGGTGCTGCGAGGCGACCTGCTCCCACGCGTAGACCTCGTCGAGGGTGCGGACCTTGCCGGCGGGGACGCCGGCGGCGTCGAGCCGCGCCAGCAGGTCCGCGGGGCCGTAGGCCGCGAACGCCTCCTCCACGATGCGGATGACGTCCTCACGCCGGTGCACGCGCTCCGCGTTGGTTTCGAGTCCCTCGACGCGGTCGCCCAGGCCGAACGCCTCGACGAAGGAGGCCCACAGCTTCTCACTGCCCACGCTGATCTGCACCTGCCCGCCGGCGCACCGGAACAGCCCGTAGGGGGCGATCGAGGGGTGGTGGTTGCCCTGCGCGCGCGGGACCTCGTGCGCGACCGTGGCCCGCGTGCCCTGGAAGGCGTGCACCCCGACGACGGCGGCCAGAAGCGAAGTCCGCACGACTTGGCCGCGGCCCGTGCGCTCCCGCTCGGCCAGCGCAGCGGCGACTCCATAGGCCCCGTACATCCCGGCCAGCAGGTCCGCGATCGGGACGCCGACTCGCTGGGGATCGTCCGGGCCTGACCCAGTGAGGGACATCAGGCCGGCCTCGCCCTGCAGGATCTGGTCGTATCCGCTGCGGTGGGACTCCGGGCCGTCGTGCCCGAACCCCGAGATCGACAGGATCACCAGGGCCGGGTTGAGCGCGTGCAGCCGCTCGAAACCGAGCCCGAGGCGGTCCATGACGCCCGGGCGGAAGTTCTCGATCAGCACGTCCGCGTCGGCGACGAGCGCCTCGAGGGTGGCCCGGCCGTCGTCGTCCTTGAGATCGAGCGACACGGACTCCTTGTTGCGGTTGCAGGAGAGGAAGTAGGTGGCCTGCGGGTCGTCCTCGGGCCCGACGAACGGCGGTCCCCAGCGGCGGGTGTCGTCGCCGGCGGCGCTCTCGACCTTGATGACGCGTGCGCCCAGATCTCCGAGCATCATGCCCGCGTGCGGGCCGGCCAGGGCGCGGCTGAGGTCCAGAACCGTCGTTCCGGTCAGCGGGCCGGTGGCCGGGGGAGTCGCGGGGCCGCTCATGCGGTGGCCTCCTCGTCGTCGGAGCCGACCCAGGCGAGCACGCCGGCGACGGCAGCGCGCGCCGCGGTCGTGAGGGTCGGTTCGGGCACGGGGCCGAAGAAGGGGGAGTGGTTCATGGGCACGTCCTCGTCGCGGTCGAAGCCGCCGAACATCCAGTAGACCGTGGGAACGCCGATGGCAGACCCGAGGTGGCCGAAGTCCTCCGACCCCATGAGGGGGCCCGTGGCGTTCACGTTCTCGGCGCCGATGGCGTGTTCGAGCGCGGTGGTCACGCGGGCGGCCGCAGCGGGATCGTTGTAGTTCTCCGGGAAGTCGTAGAGCTTCTCGATCGTCGGTTCGGGGGCGGCCGCGGCGGCGGCCTCGGCTTTCACGATGCGTTCGACGGCGGCCAGCACCTGCTCGCGCACGGGCGGCGTCAGCGTGCGGATGTTGAGCGTGAACTCTGCCCGGTCCGGGATGATGTTCTCCTTCAGGCCGGCGTGGAAGGTGCCGACCGTGACGACGGCGGGATCCATCGGATCCAGCTCACGGGAGACGATCGTCTGCAGGCGGGTCACGATGGACGAGGCGAGGACGATCGGGTCGATCGCGTGCTGGGGCTGCGAGCCGTGCGACTGCTTGCCGCGCACGGTCACGCGCAGGGCGTCGGCCATGGCCATTGCGGTCCCGCTGCTGATCGCGATCGTCCCGGCCCGCAGCGGCATGACGTGCTGGCCCAGCACCGCTTCGGGGCGGGGAGCTCTGTCCCAGAGGCCGTCGTCGACCATGGCGCGGGCGCCCGCTGCCGTCTCCTCACCGGGCTGGAAGAGCAGCACGATCGTCCCGGCCCAGCCGTCGCGGGACGCGTCGAGCATCCGGGCGGCGGCGAGCAGTGCGGCCACGTGGGTGTCGTGCCCGCACCCGTGCATGACGGGGACCTCCGTGCCGTCGGCCAGTGTGCCGGTCGCCGTCGACGCGTAGTCTAGTCCCGTGTCCTCGGCGATGGGCAGGCCGTCGGTGTCGGCGCGGAAGGCGACGACGGGGCCCTCGCCGTTGCGCAGGATGCCGACGACGCCGGTGCCGCCGCAGCGGAAGTTCTCGACGCCCAGCGCGTCCAGCTCCGCGGCGATGAAGTCGGCGGTGGCGTGCTCCTGCATGCTCAACTCGGGGTGGGCGTGCAGGTGCCGGTAGAGGGCGTGCACGTGCTCCTGGGCCGCGGCGTCGAGCGGCCGGATCCGGTCGATGGCGTGTGTCATGGTGTTCTCTTTCATCAGTCGCGTTTGCGGGCGAACCAGGAGATCAGCACCGTCGCGAGGACGCCGATCGCTGTTGCGTAGTACGTGAGGGCCGGGACGGCGGGGATGACGGCGAAGACGAGGACGACGGCCACCGCCAGCGCGATCACCGTCGGCCGCGCCTGCTTGACGGCGGCGATCGCCTGGATCAGGACGGCCCCGACGATCGAGGGCAGGATGTAGAGGCGTGTGACCTCGGTGACGGACTCCGGGATGATGGTCAGCAGCCACGTCCCGAAGATGCCCACGAAGATCAGCAGCGAGGTCAAGTGCACGATCGCGGCGCCGCAGATGCCCATGACGGCCGCGAGGTCGCCCTGTTTGCTGCCCGGCTTCGCGTCGATCCTGCTCTGCGCGCACAGGGCCGCCGGCAGCAGCTTGTTGGAGATGTTGCCGATCATGAAGGCCTGGTACATGGCGGCCTGGCCGAGGATCGGGAAGTAGGTGACGGGTTCGACGACCGCGAAGATGAGGAACGTGGCCGCGACGGCGGTGTAGGCGGTGATGATGTGCGTCAGGGTGACCCCGACGTCCATGAACAGGGCCACGTAGAGCGGTCCCGCCAAGGAGATGAGCAGACCAGCCAGCATCGTGAGCCGACCCCAGCGAGACGTCGTGCGTTCGAAGGCCTGCATACCGGTCGGGGATTCCGAGATGATCGTTGACATGGGGGTTCCTTCTCTAGCGGTCTCGTCAGGCGACGGTGGCCGTGTGGGCGAAGTAGGCGAACGTCAGGGCGACGATGATCGAGATGCCGAGGGCCCACTCCTTGATCCAGCCGGCGTTGAGTTTCTTCGCCGTGAAGAGGAGTCCAGCCATGATGATCGCCGAGATGCCGATCGTGAGCGCGCCGAGGCCGGACTTGGGCAGCTCAGCGACCGTCAGGGTCGTGAACGCTCCCAGCAGCGCGGCGCCCGGGATGAGCGCCATCGCGGCCGGGTTCACCTCGGAGAGCTTGTTCCCGCCGCGCTTGAGCAGCGGGGTCAGGATGAGGGTCGCCAGCATCCAGGCACCACCGCTGAGGCACATCGCGATGAAGGCGATAGCGAAAACCTGCTGCGTGTAGTCGGGCCCGCCGAGGTCCGCGCCGAGCGACGAGGCGGCGATGGACGCTGAGGCGACCTCGGTCGACACCGAGCCGATGAGGCCGATCCGGACCAGCACCGCGGGTGTCCCGAAGAGCGCCAGCAGTGCGATTGCCACGATGACGACGGCGAGCGACGGACCCACTGAGGCGATGGCGCCGGAGCGGAAGGCCCGCGTCAGGTCCTTCTTGTCCAGATCGACGGACGAACCGGCCGTGCGGGCCGCTTTCATGTAGATCGCCGTCTGGACGAAGATGATGGCGAAGACGCCGAGTGCGCAGATCCACAGGACCGGCGAGTTGGCCACCGCGGCGATGTCGGTGGATGCGCCGCTCGCGGCGACGACCGCTGATGTGCTGCTCATGGAATTTCCTTCCGGTGCCAAATGTGATGTCCATAACATTCACACTCCTCGCGGCCCGGTTCAATGATTGGCGGAATCGGACCGCGATCTGTCCATATCCGCCACCAGCGGGGTTTTTGTCGCCCGCGCTTCCCTGCGACCGTGACGTCGAACACACTCGAGGGGAGATGTGAGGTGCCGGCGACGTCGTCGCACACGGACGCCGCCAGCCGAACCGAGGAGAGAACATGACCGACCTGCACGAGAAGTCCGCGACCGAACTCGTCGCCCTGATGACCGCGGGCGAACTGTCCTCGCGGGAGGCGACGCGGGCCCATCTCGACCGCATCGAAGCGGTCAACGGTCCGATCAATGCGATCGTCACCATCGACGCCGAGGGCGCGATGCAGCGGGCCGCGGAGGCGGACCGTCGATTCGCGGAGTCCGGTCCGACGGGCGCACTGCACGGGCTGCCCATGACGCACAAGGACACGCACCAGGTGGCCGGGATGCGTTCGACCAACGGCTCGCCGGCTTTCGCCGAGCACGTCCCCGATCGCGACGACCTCATCGTCGCCCGGCTGCGCGCGGCCGGCGTCGTCGCCACCGGCAAGTCCAACGTGCCCGAGTTCGGTGCCGGGTCGCACACCTTCAACGAGGTCTTCGGGACAACCACCAACCCGTACGCGCCGACGCGCAGCGCCGGCGGATCCAGCGGAGGTCTGGCCGCAGCCCTGGCCGCGCGGATCCAGCCGCTCGGCGAGGGCAGCGACATGGGCGGCTCGGTGCGCATCCCGGCGTCGTTCTGCAATGTGTTCGGGCTCCGCCCCTCGCTCGGCGTCATCCCGATGCCGGGCGAGCGCAACGCGTGGGCCTGGCTCGGCAGGGTCGGCCCGATGGCCCGCACGGTCGAAGACATCGAGCTTTTCATGCGGGCGGCCTCGGGGCCCGCGGCCGAGCTGCAGTTGCAGGCCCCGCTGGACGCGTCGGCCTTCGGCGGCGAGGCGCCGGCCGACCTGCGTGGCGTCCGGATCGGAGTCAGCCGCGACTTCGGCCTGGGCGTGCCCGTGGAGGCGCCCATGCTCGCGGCCCTGGACCGCGCGGTCGCTGTCTTCGAATCCCTCGGCGCGACCGTTGAGGAGGCAACGATCGACCTGTCCGAGGCCGACCGGGTCTTCGGCGACACCAGAGCGATCGACTTCGCCACCGGCCTGGGCGCCCTCGTCGATTCCCAGCCGGAGCTCGTCAAGCCCGAGGTCATCTGGAACGTCGAGAAGGGGTGGGCGCTCGACGCGCGGACCCTGATCGAGACGACGGCGGCCGCGACGCGGCTGCAGCAGCGGGTCCGCGCCTACTTCGAGTCGTACGACCTGTTCCTGACTCCGGGGGCGCAGGTCCTCCCGTTCGACGCGACGCTGCGCTACCCGTCGGACGTGGACGGAGTCGAGTCGATGACATACCTGGACTGGATGCGTTCAGCCTGCCTGCTCTCGGCGACGGGGCTGCCCACGCTCGCCATGCCGGCCGGGTTCAGCGACTCCGGCCTGCCGACGGGGGTGCAGTTGAGCGCATTCCACTACCGTGACCCGCAGCTGCTGCGCGTCGCGCGCGTCTTCGAAGCGGCGACGGGCTACGCCCGGACCGCGCCGGAGATCTCAGGCGACGGACGGATCGTTCAGACGGCCCCCGCGTTTGCGGGCGCGCACGACCATCGTGATGTCGAATGATTCGACTTCGGAGGACCACTCGGATTCGGTGACGAAGCGGTAGAGGTCGTCGCCCGTCGGCAGGGTCACGTCGACGACGATCTGCGAGCTGCCGGCCAGTGCGGCCGCGTACCGGACGCGGGTGTCACGGCGCAGGGACTCGCCGATCGCGCTGATCTTCGCGGGGGCGATACGCAGCCACACGAGCGCCTCCAGCGGCAGGCCGACGGCGGCCGGTTCCACGAGAAGACGCAGCTGGACGGCCTCGCTGCTCAGGATCCACTCGACCCGCCGCCGGGCCGTGGTCTCCGATACGCCGGCCCGGCGGGCGATCTCCTCGAAACTCATGCGCGCGTTGGCGACGAGGCAGTCGACGATGTCCTTGTCCTGCGCGGAGAGGTCAAGGTCCACGAACGGCGCGCCGTCGCGGGCCAGCCGGGGTCCCCCCAGCTCTTCGACCTCGCGCGGGGTGAGCGCGCCGATGCGCCACGACCGGATGGTGCGGAAGTACTTCAACACCGGCAGCGTCTCCGCATGCGCGATGCCCGGGGTGGTCGCGAGGTCGACGGAGACCAGATGCGCCAGCTGGTCGCGGGTCGTGAGGATCTCCGCGACGACGTCGGTCGAGCCGGTCACCATGTAGGAGAAGCTGGTGTCCGCCCGCGTCGCCAGCGCCTCGGACGTGACGGGGGCGGAACCCGGCGTGCACCGGGCACGCACCAGCAGGGAGGCAGGGCGCGAGCGGATTCCGACGGCGGCGATCCGCCCGACCGAGAGCAGGTCCGTGCCGCGGCGGGCCACCGTGCGTTCGTGCTCGTCGAGCGCGTGAGCCACGGTTCGCCACGACGCACGGGGGTTGATCTGCAGCGCGGCGGCGATACGGCGTTCGAGGTCGTCGAGGACTTCCATGCTGTGTTCTCCCTCCCGTGGCCGCAGTACCTCTGGAAGCCTAGCGGACGACCACCAGGCCTCGTCGTGGCGTTCGCCTCCTAGCGCGCGTTGCGGGTGCGCACGGCGGCGAGAACCTTCTCCTCGGCATCCACGCCCGGAGTGATGCCCGCGGGGACGCGGAAGAAGAATACGGCGCCGAGCGCCCACCACACGGCGAAGATCAGCCACGGCTCCCACGTGAGCGAGGCCGGCATGCCGGGCATGTAGAGGCTGAAAAGGGCTGCAGTGAGGATGACCGAGATCCAGCCGATGGCCTCGCCTCCGCGGCCGACACCACCGATGCGCAGTGGGCGGTCCATCCCTGGTTCGCGTCGTCGCAGCACCAGGAACGTCACCGAGACCAGGAAGTAGGCCACGATGATGCTCGGCGCGCCGGAGTCGACGAGCCAGCCGAGCATCTGTGCCCCGAAGAACGGGGCCAGCATCGAGATGCCGCCGATGAACATCAGCGCCTTGTACGGTGTGCGGTATTTGGGGTGCAGGTCGGCGAACCACTCGGGCAGCATGCCGCTGCGCGCCAGCGAGTAGATGAGGCGCGAGGCGCCGAGCAGGAGGGAGTTCCATGAGGTGAGGATGCCGGCGATGCCGCCGGCGATCATGACTTTCGACATGAACGCGGAACCGAACATCGCGCCGAACGCGTCCGCCGTCGCGATGTCGGCTCCGGCGAGATCCGCCGCGGGCATCGCCGTCGACGTCGTCAGGACCACCATGACGTACCAGGCGGTCGCGAGTACGACGGACAGGACCACGAGCGCACCGATCCTGCGCGCCGGGATGTTGACCTCCTCAGCGGACTGGGGGATCACGTCGAAGCCGATGAAGAGGAACGGCACGGCCACGAGCACCGCGAAGAATCCGGCCATCCCGCCGCTGAAGAGTGGCTGCATGTTCTGCGCTTCGCCGCCGGCGAACGAGCCGAAGATCAGGAGCAACCCGATGATCAGCAGGAACAGGACTGTGAACGTCTGGACCACACCGGCCTGTTTGGCGCCGCGGATGTTGATCCACGTCAGGGCCACGGCCGCCGCCACCCCGACGAGCGCCCACGTCAGATGGACCTCGAATCCCGCGACCGTCCACAGGGGGATCTGGCTGACGCCCGGGAAGATGTACTCGACCGTGCGTGGAAGGGCCACCGCCTCGAACGCCACGATCGTGACGTAGCCGCCGGTGATGCCCCAGGAGCCGATGAACGAGGGGCGTGGCCCGAGTGCCCGGAGGATGAAGTTGTGCTCGCCGCCGGCCTTCGGCATGGAGCCCGTGAGCTCGGCGTAGGTCAGGCCGACGACGGCCATGATTCCACCGCCGACGAGCATTGCGGCCGTCGCCCCGAGCGTTCCGGCGCTCTCGAGCCAGCCGCCGGTCAGCACCACCCAGCCGAAGCCGATCATGGCTCCGAACCCGAGCGCGAGGGCGTCGATGTTTCCAAGGGACTTCGCGAGCGTGCGCGGCTCGGTACTGCTCATGGGGTGGCCTTTCCGTGTCTGAGCTGCGACGACGGATCCGTTGCCGACAGCGATGCTGGCTGGGGGAAGATTTTCGCACCCTGATGGGGCGGACAAGGGCAACGTCGCTCTTGCGTCCGCTTTGTTACGCGGCGGGCTCCGGTACGGGCGCGCCCGGCCCTCTCGTGACCATCCGCGTCGACGACGGGCACGCGCTGATCGCGACTTGCGACAACCTGACGACCGCGGACCTCGTCGTCAGGTGAAGCCCGGTCGGCAGCCCGTAGAATTGGCTGGTCCTACGGGCTCCTGCCGGCTCGACGTCCGTCCGAGAAAGAAGACCATGAGCGATTCGCTTCCGCCCTGCCCGGAGTGCCGCGGCGCCTACACCTACGAGATGGGCGCTCTCCTGGTCTGCCCCGAGTGCGCCCACGAGTGGAGCCCGGAGGCTGAAACGGCCGCCGAGTCGGAGCGCGTGGTCAAGGACGCCGTCGGCAACGTCCTCGCCGACGGGGACACGGTCTCGATCGTCAAGACCATGAAGGTCAAAGGAGCGCAGAGTGCGCTGAAGGCGGGCACCAAGGTCCGGAACATCCGGCTCGTCGACGGCAGCGGCGATCACGACATCGCGGCCAAGGTGGACGGGTTCGGGCCGATGGAACTCAAGTCGTCCATCGTCAAGAAGATCTGAGCCCTGCGAGGATCATCTGACCTGCGGGGCGTCAGTGCGGCAAGCTGATTCCGTGCGCGCCCTCGTGGGCCAGCCCGTCCGCGAGCAGCGACGCCAGACACCGCTCCAGCTGGTCGGCCTTCGCGTCCGTCGCGAGCACGACGTCGGCGGCCACCAGCTCGTCCCGACCCAAGGGGGCATCCGCCCCGCGGAGCACCGCCATGAACGCCCCGCGCACCTGCCGGTCCGTGCCGGCCCACGGCTGGCCCTTCGGCGTGTAGTGCGGGGCCGGCTGGCCGGCCTCGATCCACGCGCAGGACGACGCCACCGGGCACGCGTCGCACTTCGGGTTTCGCGCCGTGCACACCAGCGCGCCCAGCTCCATGACCGCGGCGTTCCAGCGACACGCGAGCGCGCCGTCGTCGTACTCGCCCCACGGGCCGGGAAGTCGCGGGTCCGCCGCGTCGCGCGGTGGCATGAGCGCCGCCGCGAGGCGCGCTTCGGCGGCGGTGTAGCTGGGTTCGGGTAGGGCATTGCCGGTGATGGCGCGGGCGTGCACGCGGCGGATGTTGGTGTCGACGACGGTTTCCGGGGCACCGAACGCGAAGCACGCGATCGCGGCGGCCGTGTAGTCGCCGACTCCGGGCAGCGAGATGAGTTCGTCGAACGAGCCGGGGACTTCGCCGTCGTGGTCCTCGACGATCCGCTGGGCCGCCGCGTGCAGGCGCAGAGCTCGCCGCGGATAGCCGAGCTTGCCCCACGCGCGCAGCGCCTCGCCGGACGGCTCCGCCGCGAGATCCGCGGGCGTCGGCCAGCGCTCCATCCACTCGTGCCACACCGGCAACACGCGCACGACCGGGGTCTGCTGCAGCATGTATTCGCTGACCATCACGCCCCACGCGCCGGCCTCGGGGCGCCGCCAGGGCAGGTCGCGCCCGTGGACGTCGAACCAGTGCGTTATCTGCGTGTGCAGCCGGTGCAGGTCGGCAGGGGCGGGGGTCAGGGTTGTCTTCTGCACCCGAATACCCTAACGCGGCGCGCGTTCCGCGCTCACCGGCCGCGCGGTTATACGCTTGCAGCATGCCAACCCCTCGTCGTCGATCCAGCCCGGCCGTCTACCGCCGCCGGCGCCTGGTCGTGCTGCTCGCGATGCTCGTTGTCGTCGGCCTCATCGTCTGGGGATCCATCGCCGCGGTCGGTGCGCTTCGCGCTGCGACGACAGCGGACCCGGACGTGACGGCCAACCCGCCTGAAGGCGGCGGAGGCGACGACGGATCGCCGTCGGAGGGTGACGGTGCGGGCGCCTCGAAGAGCCCGGAGTCGACGGAGGAACCGACGAGCTGCCAGCCGCGCGACGTCGTTGTGAAGGCTTCGACCGAGCAGCGGAGGTACGGGCCCGAGGAGAACCCGGTGCTGGTCATGACCGTGGAGAATTCGGGCGGATTCGACTGCGAGGTCAACGTCGGCACGGGGGAGCAGGAGTTCCTGGTCACAAGCGGCAAGGACACTGCGACGTCCACCGCAGACCGCATCTTCTCGACCGCCGACTGCCTCGCGGATCCGGCGGATCTGCACATCACCTTGAAGCCCGGGCAGCAGGAGACGGCCCGTTTCACGTGGGAGCGCGAACGCAGCGCACCGGGCTGCCAGGCCGTGTCGGCGAAGCCGCGACCGGGCACGTACCTCTTTCAGGCGAAGCTCGGGAACCGCGAGTCCAGTGTCGCCGTCTTCGAGCTTCAGTAGTCGCCGCCACCCATTGACAGGCAAGCACATACTTGCATAATCTCGGGCCATGGCAGGAGACGTCTTCAAGGCCTTGGCTGACCCGACTCGCCGCTGCATTCTGGACGAACTCGTCGAACGCGACGGGCAGACGCTTTTCGAGCTGTGTACTCGTCTGGTCTCCAAGCACGGCCTCGATCTGTCACGACAGGGCGTCAGCCAGCACCTGGCGGTCCTCGAGGAGGCTGGCCTGGTCCGCACTCGTCGCAGTGGCCGATACAAGTTCCACGACCTGAATATCGAACCCCTCGAGACCCTGGCCACTCGGTGGCTGCGGCCTCCGAAGCCAGGAGGAGAAGCATGAGAATTCACCAGTTGAGCGTTTTCGTCGAGGACCAGGAGGCGGCCCTCCGCTTCTACACGGACGTCCTCGATTTCGTGAAGCGGCACGACATCCCGCTCGGCGCGGACCGGTGGCTCACCGTCGTCGCTCCGGACGAGCAGGACGGGCCGGAGGTTCTGCTCGAGCCCAATCGTCACCCTGCCGCACGCCAATACCAGGAGGCGCTTGCCGCCGATGGCATCCCGGTCGTCTCGTTCGCCGTGGACGATGTGGAGGCCGAGTTCGAGCGGCTCAAAGGCCTGGGGGTCAAGTTCACCCAGGATCCGCTGACGATGGGCCCGGCCACGACTGCCGTCTTCGACGATACCTGCGGCAATCTCGTGCAGATCATCCACGTCAACTAGTCCGAGTCGGCGTCCTCGGCGTCGCTCTGGTGGGCTCGCCGGATCTCGACCTGTTCCAGCGTCCTTGACCGCACTCGGTCGCGGCGGCTCCGCGGTTCCCGATGCGCTACTGCAGTTCCGGAGGGTTCACCAGGGTGGTTCGTCGTCTGCTGCGTTCCATCGTCGCCGGCGTTCCTCGGCGGCCTCTTCGAGGCTCCGCCCTGTGGCAGGGTCCCAGCGGGTCGGGGAGCCTTCTTCGAGCGTGAAGGGGCGTGCGGTCTCGCTCGGGTTCCAGCCCGGCGGGCTGTTCTCGTCGCTGCCGCCCGCGCTCGTTCCCGTGTCCACTGCAGGTCTCGTGTTCGGGGCAGAGTCCGGTAGCACGTCCCGTTTCGGTGTGGTCTTGGCTTCGGGTGCCACTGGTGGTGGTGGTTCGGGTCGGTGGTGTCGGCCGCGGCGGGTGAGGACGTTGACTGTTGGGCGGTATGTGCCGGTCGGGTCGTACCAGGGTGGTGCTTTCACGTGTGGGACTCCGTCGGTGATGCTGATGTCCCAGCCGGAGTTTTCGAGGTGGTGGTGGTGGAACCAGCAGAGCAGCACTCCGTTGTCGGTGTGCGTCGGACCGTCCTCGGCGTGCGCGTGCACGTGGTGGATTTCGCACCAGGAGGCCGGGATCGTGCACCCGGGGATCACGCACCCGCCGTCACGGGCCGTGATGGCCCGGCGCTGGTGGGCGTTGAAGACTCGTTCCTTCGTCCCGAGGGCCACGATGCGGCCAGCACGGTCGAAGAGGACTTTCTGCACGGCCCCGGCGCACGCGATGCGGTGGGCGATCCGGGCGGTTGCGGGGATGTCGATGCCGTCCAGGGTCGCGCTCCCGGCCGGATCGGTGAGGTCTTCGGCGGTGATGTGCACGAGCAGGGTCGCGGCGTCCCCGCCCAGTGTTGGGGTTTCGGCGGAGCGGGCGGCAGCGGTGAGGATGGAGGCGAGTACGTCGTGGCGTTTCTGCGCGGGCGTGCGCTCATCCACGACCGCCGGCGTCCCGGAGGTCGTGCCGGTCTCAGCAGTAGTGCCGCCAGCAGTGCTGGCCTCACCTGCGGCTTCGGAACCGGCGACATTGTCGCCGTCCGCGCCGCCGTGCGTGGCTGCAGCATCCTCAGCGCCGGTAGCGCCGGCGTGGGTTTCTGGGTTCGGGTCGGTGCCGTGGTGGCGGGCCGCGGGATTCAGATACGCCGCGAGGAGCCGGGTGAGTTGGGCGGCGGTTTCGGGCATCAAGTTCCCGCGGACAGGGATCAGCCCGTCCCGGGCCGACCCGAGAGTCAGGCCGCGGCGTGCGGCGGCACGGGTGGCCTCGGGATCGGGTCCGTCCTGATCCAGGTGCGCTTCCCAGACCTGGGAGTGGATCTTGACCTCCGCGAACGTCGCCGCCGGCATCCCGCCGGCGCCTTTGTCGGTGGAGCCGTCCGGAGTGCCGGTGCCGTCGTCCGGGCCGCTGCTGGAGCTGTCGTCGGCATCGGCCGCCGAGTCCTGTGTCGCGAAGTCTCTTCCGGTGGTGGCGGTGGCGGTGGCCACGAGCGCCGCCTCGGCCGCGGCCGCCGCACCCGGGTCCGCCCGCGGGCCGACGCGGGTAAGCATCCCGGTGAGCAGTTCCGCGGTCTCGATGCCCAGGCTCCCGGCGTGCAGGGCGTCCGCGATGTCGGGGAACCGCGCGGGAAGCTCTTCACCGGTCAATGAGACACCGGCCCGGGTCCGCGCGTCCAGTCCGGCCCGGCGGCGGACCTCGCGCCCCGGGGCGCCGGTGAGACGCTCGAGCAGCTCACTACCGGTCCGGCACCCGTACCGGGCCGAAAGCCGGTCCTCACCCAGACCCTGACTGGAGCGGTCCTCGATCTCCCCGGCGGCACGTACGCGCAGGGCGTCGACGAGCCGGCCCAGGGCCTCGACCGCACCCGCGGCGTGCACGAGGTCCGCGTCACTCAGGGACCCGACCTCGGGGCAGAGTCCGGTCAGGTGCTCGGCGGCCTCGCGGACCCGGCCCGCGGCGCCGGAAGCGGCGGCGGGGGTCTCCGTGGGGTGCGTGATGGCCATGCCTCTATTTTAGTACAGGACAGCGATTTGTAGTATGGGCTGTGGGTACTTTTGGAAGATGTATTCGATTTGTGGACAGAGAGTGCGAGGCCCTGCGGCCGGGCTCCGCGGGACCTTGATCCGCGGGCTGTAGCGGGGGTGGAGGGACGGGGTGTTGCGAGGTGTCGCGGTGGTTGACCGGGTCAGGAGAAACGGTCGAGCAGGCTCGACTCCGCGACCTTCGAGAGATTCTCCCGGACGGTCCTGGCTCGCTGCTCGCCGATGCCGTCCACGTGCATCAGGTCGGTGATGTCGGCGGCCATCAGCTTCTGCAGGTCGTCGAAGTTCTCCACGAGTCGGCCGGCGACCGCCCGGGGGAGCGCCTTGATGCCCGCGAGTAGACGGTGGCCTTTGGGACGCAGGGGCGACTCGAGGGTGTCGGGGTGGGCGCTGCACCCGAGGACTACCGCGATCTTGTTCAGGTCGATGATCTCCGCTGATGAGAAGTGGCGCAGCTTCGACAGGGCGACGTCGATGGCCTCCGCCGTCGTGCCGTTCTTGGAGTAGTCCTTGAGCAGGATGTCGCTGCCCGGGCCGAGGCCGGCCGTGAGCTCGTCGAGCTGGAGGGACAGCAGGCGGCCGTCGACGCCGAGCTCGAGCACGTACTGGGCGATCTCCTCCGAGATGCGCCGGACCATCTCCTGGCGCTGGAGGACGACGGCGACGTCGCGCACGGTGACCATGGCCTCGATCTCCAGCGATGAGAGCTGGCTCGTGACCTGATCGAGTCGCATCCGGTACCGCTCGAGGGTGGCGAGCGCCTGGTTCGCCCGGGCGAGGATCGGCTCCGAGCCCTCAAGGACGTGGCGGATCCCCTGGACGTAGATCGCGATCGTCTGCATGGACTGCGAGACGGAGATGACCGGGAAGCCCGTCTGGATGGCGACGCGCTCGGCGGTGCGGTGGCGGGTGCCCGATTCCTGCGTCGGGATCGTGTGGTCCGGAACCAGCTGCACTGCGGCACGCAGGATGTTGGAGGAGTCCTTGTCGCACACGATGGCGCCGTCCATCTTCGCGAGCTCGCGCAGGCGGGTGGGGGAGAAATGGATGTTGATGTCGAATCCGCCGGAGCAGATGGAGTCCACTGTCTTGTCGAACCCGAGGACGATCAGGCCGCCCGTGCGCCCGCGCAGGATCCGCTCCAGCCCGTCCCGCAGCTGGGTTCCGGGCGCGACGCGGGCCAGCGTCGCGCGGAGCGCGTCTTCGGGGCTCTTGGTCATGGAGGGTTCCTCTGCGGCGGTGGTGAGTGGTCAGCCCAGTTTATGCCCCGTACGACGACGGCGGGTGGCCTACTTCCTCGGGAATACGGTCTGCAGGGCCTCGGCCAGAGTGGTGACCTCTCGGACTTTGAAGCCACTGGGGATGCCCGTGAGGGGCTCTGGGCTCGGCGGCACGATCGCGTGGGTGAAGCCGAGCCGTTCGGCCTCATGGAGGCGCCGCGAGATCTCGGGCACCCGCCGGACCTCGCCCGCGAGGCCGACTTCCCCGAAGGTCACGAGCCTGCGCGACAGGGGTTGATCGGCGTAGGCGCTGGCCAGCGCCATCGCGGCAGCCAGGTCGACCGCCGGTTCCGTGAGTTTCACGCCGCCGACGGTCGCGACGTAGGTGTCCCGTTCCATGAGGAATACGCTGGCGCGCGCCTGCAGGACCGCCAGCAGCATCGACATGCGCGAGCTGTCGAGGCCGGTGACCGAGCGCCGTGCCTGTCCGCCGGAGGTGGGGGAGACCAGCGCCTGGATCTCGGCGAGGAGGGGACGGCGCCCCTCCAGCGAGACGGTGACACAGGTGCCGGAGACCTGCTGTTCCGTGCCGGCGATGAACAGGCCGCTCGGATCGGCGAGGCCGATGATGCCGTTCTCCGTCAGGTCGAAGCAGCCGACCTCGTCCGTCGGGCCGTAGCGGTTCTTGATCGCCCGCAGTAGGCGCAGGCGGGAGTGCCGCTCGCCGTCGAACTGGCACACGACGTCGACGAGGTGCTCGAGCAGGCGGGGCCCCGCGATCGAGCCCTCCTTGGTCACGTGGCCGACGAGGATCGCGGTCATGTTCCGCTTCTTCGCCGCGCTGATGAGCGACGAAGCGACCTCGCGGATCTGGGTCACGCCCCCGGCGGCGCCGTCGACCTCTGTGGAGGAGAGGGTCTGCACGGAGTCGACGATGAGCACGTCCGGAGACAGCGCCTCGACCTGCCCCAGAGCCTGCGCCAGGTCGGTCTCGGCCGTCAGGTGCAGGGTGTCCGCGATGGCGCCGATCCGGTCCGCACGGAGCTTGACCTGCGCCGCCGACTCCTCGCCCGTGACGTAGAGGACGCGGTTGCCGCTGACGGCTGCCCGCGACGCGACGTCGAGCAGCAGGGTCGACTTGCCGACGCCGGGCTCGCCGGCGAGGAGGATCACCGCCCCGGGCACGAGGCCGCCGCCGAGCACGCGATCGAGTTCGCCGACGTAGGTGGGCCGGAACTGCGCGGCGGAGGCGTCGACGTCGGCGATGATCGGAGCCGGTTCGGCCACCGACGCGGCCTGGGTCCGGGCGCCGACCGGGCCGTTGTCGCCGATGCTGCCCCACGCTTGGCATTCGCCGCAGCGGCCGACCCACTTCACGGTGGTCCAGCCGCACTCGGCGCAGCGGTATCCGGGGGTCTTGCCGCGTGATGATGTCTTGCTCGCCATGGCCCCGACTCTAGCCGCTGCCACCCGCATTAGAGCCTCGGCAGATAGCCGCGTGCCTCCTCGTGGTCGAGGCCTGCGGCCTCCAGCAGGTCCACGGTCATCGGCCGCAGGATCATGACGAGCGATTCGCATTCGAGGCCCGTGACCCCGAACTCGCGCGGATCCAGCTCGGCCGCGCAGGCGGCCAGCTCGACGCGCGCCGCGTGCTCGGCCCGCGACCGCGCGGCGGCGCTCGTCTCCGCGATCGACGCCCTGAGCGGGGTGATCGCGTCGGCCAGCGAGTCGAAGTAGGTCGACAGCGCTTCCGCGTCGGCGGTCCCCACGGCCCCGTGGGTGATCGCCGCGGCGAGTCTGCGCGCGATGACCCGCACGTTGCGCACGGCGAGGTCGGTCTGCTCGGCGACGCGCGCGATCCGCTTGAGTTCGCCGCGCTGCCCACGATAAGCGGGCGACATCGTCGCGATCTCCTTGGCCCCGCGCAGCATGACGGGCAATTCGTCGACGCGCTTCTGCGTGCCGCGTGCCCGCACGAGGGCGTGCCACGCGAGGGTCGAATCGAAGGTGCGCACCGCCGTCGCACTCTCCCGCAGGACCGCGGCGAATTCGTCGAGCAGGCTCTCGAGTTGGGTCGCGGGCTCGTGCCGCGGATTGCGCGGCGTCAGGACGGCGATCAGCAGCGCGAACAGCCCGCCGACGACGGCGTCGGCGCTGCGCGTGAAGACGCCGCCGTCCGGCGCCGGCAGGAGCACGACGAGTAGGGACTGGAGTCCCAGCTGGGTGCTGAAGATCGTTCCGGAGTCCAGGAACCTCGCGATGATCAAGGAGATCAGCACGACGACGGCGGCCTGCCACAGCCCTGAGCCCACCGCGTGCACCAGCAGGTCACCGACGAGGATCCCCAAAGTGCAGCCGCCGGCGACCTCGAGGGTGCGGCGCAAGTGTGTATCGTGGCCGAAACCGAGGGCGATCATGGCGCTCGTCGCGGCGAATAGGGGCCCTTCGTGGCCGAGTAGTTCCTCGGCGATCCAGTAGGCGCCCACGGCGCACACTGTGATCTGCAGGATCTTCCAGGCCGAGGACCTCACGCGCAGCACACCGACTCGTGCGCGGCGCTGGGTGAAGCGCGCGCTGCGGCCTAGATGTTCGGACATTCCCACACGTATAGTCTCGCATGCAGGGGTTTCGTGTGATCTGCGTCTCCAAAGGTGGAAGATGCAAGTGCCGTTAACCTTCCGTTCACCTTTAACGGTCGGGGGCTTTACCTCGGGGCCCTAGTTTCGAGAGCGGTCCTGATTAGAACCCAATCATCCAAGGGGAATGCACGTGAAGAAGCTCAGCTTCGCCAAGTCTGCAGTAGTCCTGTCCGTTGCAGCACTGGCACTGTCCGCCTGTGGCGGCTCGAACAACCCGACGGCCGACGGCGGCGAGAGCGCTGCCGCAGGCGGCGGCGAGCTGTCCGGCACCATCAGCGGCGGCGGCGCCTCCTCGCAGGAAGCAGCCATGACCGCCTGGGTCGACGGTTTCCGCGGCGTCCAGGCCGGTGCCACCGTTCAGTACAACCCGGTCGGCTCCGGTTCCGGTCGCGAGGGCTTCCTCGCCGGCCAGTACGTCTTCGCCGGCTCCGACGCCGCGATGGACGCCGAGGAGCTCGAGTCCTCGCAGGACCAGTGCGGGCCGAACGGCGCCTTCCACATCCCGGGTTACATCTCCCCGGTCGCCGTGGCCTTCAACCTGGAGGGTGTCGACACCCTGAACCTCGATGCCGAGACCATCGCCGCGATTTTCACCGGCGAGATCACCACCTGGGACGACGAGGCCATCGCCTCCCAGAACGACGGCGTTGAGCTGCCCGACACGCCGATCACTGTGGTTCACCGCGCCGACTCCTCGGGCACTACCGAGAACTTCACGGATTATCTCGCCGCGGCCGCACCCGAGAACTGGACCTACGACGTCGTCGAGGACTGGCCGGAGGAGATCGTGGCCGAGAACGCCCAGGGCACGCAGGGCGTCGTCGGCCAGGTCACCGCCACCGATGGTGCCATCACCTACTCCGACGCCTCCGCAGTCGGCGATCTGGGCACGGTGGCCGTCAAGGTCGGCGACGAGTACGTCCCGTACTCGGCCGAGGCCGCCTCCAAGGCTGTTGAGAACGCCAACCCGGTCGAGGGCGCCGCTGAGAACGACATGGCTGTCGAGCTGGACCGCGATACGGATGAGGCCGGCACCTACCCGATCGTCCTCGTGTCGTACCACATCTACTGCAACGACTACGCCGACCAGGAGACTGCTGACCTGGTCAAGGCCTTCGCCGAGTACGTGGTCTCCGAAGACGGCCAGTCGACCGCCGAAGGCTCCGCTGGCAACGCCCCGATCTCCGAGTCGCTCCGCGAGCGCGCACTCGAGTCCATCTCCGGAATCGGCGTCCAAGGCTAAGCAAGCGGTCATTCCGACGCCGAGCGCCTCACGCACGAATGGTCTCCGCGGCAGTCCCTCCGCCACGGAGGCCATTCCGTGCGCGCAGTAGTGTAGGACCCGGGCCCTATGGGCCGGTCCCTCTGACAACGTCACTCCTACCGTTCGAAGGAATCCTGTGACAACCACGACTCAGCAGTCCGCACTGCATGACCCCAAGTCAGCAGGCGGTCGCGCCGGAGATAAGATCTTCTCCGGCATCACGCTGACGGCGGGCATCGTGATCCTGGCCATTCTGGCCTTTGTCGCGCTCTACCTCGTCATCGAATCCCTGCCCGCGCTCACTGCGGGCGAAGGCGAGCTGGCCAACGGCAAGACGAGCTTCTGGAGCTACGTCGGCCCGATGATGGTCGGCACGCTCATCGCCTCCGGCGTCGCCCTGTTGATCGCCACGCCGGTCGCCGTCGGCGTCGCACTCTTCATCTCTCACTACTCCCCGAAGAAGCTCAGCCAGCCGATCGGCTACGTCATCGATCTGCTCGCCGCGATCCCGTCGGTCGTGTATGGCGCCTGGGGCATGACCTTCCTGGGTCCGCTCCTGGTCCCCGCCTACCGGTGGCTGTCCGAGAATGCGGGCTGGATCCCGATCTTCGCCGGCGGCTACTCCCAGACCGGCCGCACGCTCTTCACCGCCTCCGTGGTGCTGGCCGTGATGGTGCTGCCGATCATCACGAGCATGTGCCGCGAGATCTTCGTGCAGACCCCGAAGCTCCACGAAGAAGCGGCGCTGGCCCTTGGCGCGACGCGCTGGGAGATGGTCAAGATGGCCGTCTTCCCGTTCGCCCGCGCTGGCATCGTCTCCGCTGTCATGCTCGGCCTCGGACGCGCCCTCGGTGAAACCATGGCCGTGGCGCTCGTGCTCTCCCCGGGCGTGCTGTCGGCCAACCTGATCTCGGCCGGCAACCAGACGATTCCGGCCGAAATCGCTCTCAACTTCCCCGAGGCCTTCGGGATGCGCCAGAACGAGCTCATCGCGGCCGGCCTGGTCCTCTTCGTCATCACCCTCGTGGTCAACATGATCGCGCGCTGGATCGTCAGCCGCCACAAGGAATTCTCGGGAGCTAACTGATGACCGCCAACGTGAAAACCGAACTCGAGAACAAGGGCCGTTCCCGCCTGACGGTGGGGCAGAAGCCCCGATGGACGTGGGCGGCATGTCTCGCGGGGTCCGCCATCGTCGCCGCCGCGGTCTTGGCACTGATCGGCTTCAATGTCGCCGGCTGGGCCGTTCTGACTGCCGTCCTCTACGTCATCTCGATGTACGTCGCGACGCTGACCATCGAGAACCGACGCAAGGCCACGGACGGAATGTGGACCAACCTCGTAGTTGGTGCGTTCCTGGTGGCCTTGCTCCCCCTGATCTCTGTCATCTGGACAGTGCTTTCCATCGGGCTTCCCGGCCTCCTGGCTCCGGGATTCCTGGCCTCCGACATGCTGGGTGTCACGGGCGCCGTCGACCAGCAGAGCGTGGCGGAGGGAACCGGCGTGCTCGGCGGCGTGAAGCACGCGCTGATCGGCTCACTGCTGATCACACTCGGCGCCACCGTCATCTCGGTCCCGATCGGACTGCTGACCTCCATCTACCTTGTCGAGTACAGCCGAGGCGGCGTCTTCTCGAAGGCCATCACCTTCTTCGTCGATGTCATGACGGGTATTCCGTCGATCGTCGCCGGTCTTTTCGCTGCGGGTCTGATGATGACCCTCGTCGGCCCCGGTACCAACGTCATGGGGTTCTCAGCGGTCCTCGCGCTTTCCGTGCTGATGATCCCCGTCGTCGTCCGCTCCACCGAGGAGATGCTCCGCGTGGTGCCCAATGAACTGCGCGAGGCGTCCTACGCACTCGGCGTCCGCAAATGGCGCACCATTCTGAAGGTCGTCATTCCGACGTCGATTTCGGGTATCGCCTCCGGCGTCACTCTGGCCATCGCCCGCGTGATCGGAGAGACGGCACCGATCCTGGTCACCGCGGGTGTCGCGATCCAGACCAACTGGAACCTCTTCCAGGACTGGATGATGTCGCTGCCGGTCTACATCTACCGGCAGATGATGTTCCCGACGGCCCCGTCGGCCCCCGATCCCTCGGAACAGCGTGCCTGGGCGGCAGCGCTGGTTCTGATCATTATCGTCATGCTGCTGAACCTGATCGCACGTATCGTCGCCAAGACTTTCGCGCCGAAGAAGTCCGGCCGCTAAGCACCCCTCGAGATTTCAAGAAGGAACATCATGTCCAAGCGCATCGACGCCATCGACCTGAACGTCTACTACGGCAAATTCCTTGCCGTTTCAGACGTCAACATCAATATCGAGCCGAAGTCCGTGACTGCCTTCATCGGCCCGTCCGGCTGCGGAAAGACGACCTTCCTGCGGACGCTCAATCGCATGCACGAGGTGCTCCCGGGTGCCCGCGTGGAGGGCAAGCTGCTGCTCGACGGCGACAACATCTACGCCCCGGGCGTGGACCCCGTCGCTGTCCGCTCCAACGTCGGCATGGTCTTTCAGCGGCCGAACCCGTTCCCGACCATGACCATCCGCGAGAACGTGCTGGCCGGGCTCAAGCTCAACGGCAAGCGCATCTCCAAGGGCGACGCGGACGCGATTGTCGAGAAGTCCCTACGCGGGGCGAACCTCTGGAATGAGGTTAAGGACCGGCTCGAGAAGCCGGGCTCCGGCCTCTCCGGCGGCCAGCAGCAGCGCCTCTGCATCGCGCGGACCATCGCGGTGGAGCCGGAGGTAATCCTCATGGACGAGCCGTGCTCCGCGCTCGATCCGATTTCGACGCTCGCCGTCGAGGACCTCATTTCCGAACTGAAGGACGACTACACGGTGGTCATCGTGACGCACAACATGCAGCAGGCGGCACGCGTCTCCGACAAGACGGCGTTCTTCAACATCGCCGGAACGGGCAAGCCGGGCAAGCTGATCGAGTACGCGGAGACGTCGCAGATCTTCAACAACCCGCAGGAGAAGTCGACGGAAGACTACGTCTCCGGCCGATTCGGATAAGCCCGGCGGATTCCATTCTTCCCTGCGGTGGCGAACGGGCTCCGCAGGGAGTGGGCCTGGAGGGCGACCTCCAGGGGATCTTGAGGGGGATCAACGGCGGGTGCCGGCTTCGTGCTGGCGCCCGCCGTTCCGTTTTCGCTGGTGTTTTCCGCTACCCATCCGCCTGTTTCACGGCACCGAGCCCGAGGAAACGGGTTGCTCAGCGTCGAACCCCAGCTCGATCAGCCAAGCAGCGGATGCATTGCCAGGTAGAGCAGCCAGCCCAGCCCCAGGCAGATGACCGGCCCCGTCAGCCAGTAGGTGGCTACACGCAGGACGTTCGCCCAGATGACGGACTCGAACCGTTGATTGGCACCCGCGCCGACGATCGAGCTCGTGACGGCCTGCGTAGTCGAAAGCGGCAGATGGAGCACCAGTGCCCCGGCGAACAGCAGCAGCGCGGAGACGCCTTGGGCCGTCGCGCCGCGCAGCGGGTCGAAGCGCACCAGCCGGTACCCGATCGTGTGGGTGATCCGCCAGCCGCCACCGAGGGCGCCGAGCCCCATGCAGAGGGCCGCCGTCAAGGGGGCCCACCACGGGATGGAATCGGTCGTCTCCGTGCCGGTGTAGATCACGAAGGCGAAGGTGAGGAGGGCGGCGTTTCGCTGTCCGTCCTGCAGGCCGTTGCCCAGTGAGACGGCGAGTGACGTGACCGCCTGCGCGCCGCGACTGACCCGGGTGACGCGCGACGAGGTCGAGTGGCGCATGAACCACGTGGCCGGGATCGTCACGGCGAAGGACACGATGTACGCGACGACCGGAGTGACGATCGTCGGGATGAGGACGCCGCCGAGGATCAGGAGCGGGACGCCGATCGGGTCCTCAGGGTGCAGCAGGGCCGAGGCGAGCAGGGCGCCGGCCAGCCCGGCGAAGAGCGCGTGTGTCGACGAGTGCGGAATACCGCGGAACCATGTCCAGAGCAGCCACGCCGTCGCGGAGATTATCGCCGCCAGCAGCAGACCGAGTCCCGAGGCGGGGGAGTGGTAGTGGAAGGAGGCCCGGTCCAGCAGCGCGAGCGAGAACGACGTCGAGAGCAGGGTTCCGATGAACGCGAAGGCCGCGGCCCCGACGACGGCGATGCGCGGCTGCAGCGCGCCGGTGCGGACCGCTCCTGCGATCGCGTTCGCGACGTCACGGAACCCGTTGAGGACGGTGAATCCGCAGGCTCCGGCGATGACCAGAACAAAGACGAAAGTGTCCATCGAGGACTAGGACTCTTTGACGAGCACGCGGCCCAGATGATCGGCCACGGCGTGCAGGCGCGTGCTGGCGGCGAGCATCTGGTCGGCGACGGCCCGGTGCCGGATGATCGTCGACGAGCGCTGTAGATCTGCTGTCTCTCCGACCCAGGCGTGGTGGGTGCGGCCGACCCGCTTGTTCAGGCGCATGAGCTGCAGCCAGGTGTCCTCGAGGTCGTCCAGCCGGTCCAGGCTGCCCAGCGCCGACGTCGTCAGGGTGGCCTGGCGGCCGACGAGTTCGAGCTGATCGGCGGCGCGGTGGGAAATCCACGTGAGGTCGCCGCTCGTCATGAGTTCGCCGACGCTGCGCAGCTCGCCGACGGTGTCGTGCAAGAGGCGGGAGAACGTGTACAGGTCCTCGCGCGGGACCGGGGTGACGTAGCTCGTCCGCAGTTGCGTCAGGAGTGCGTAGTGCGTGTCGAGGGCCTGCATCTCGGCCCGCTCGAGCGCGTCGAGCTGCTCCTGGTTGTCCTCGGTGAGGACGCCGAGGATCTCGGAGAGTACCTGCACGCAATCCTGGATGTTGGTGCAGAGGTCGCCCAGCAGCTGTAGGCCGCGGGTCTCCTGAGGGAACAGACTGAATTTCACTGGATAAGACCGCCGAAGGGGACGAGGGGAGCAATCGGTCAACATCATACGTGCCGAAGATGTCCCGCCGCCGAGGGGGCGGAGAATTGCGTGAAACCCGCTCCAGGGGCGATCGCCTGCGGGAAGTGGAGTGAACGGCGCCGAACCGGGAACGCCTCTCGGCGGAAGGCCGCTCGAAGCGGCTTAATGTTGAAGCCCGGGGGTCACCGCAGTCCGGCGCCGATCTCCAGTCTTCTCCTCCACGCGCCACGTGTCAACATTTCGGCGGGATCAGTCGAGTTCTCCGCGCCGCCACATCTTCGCCGAGGACTCGAGATCTTCCGCGGTCTTGAGGAGCTGGCCGGCGTCGCGGGTGAGCCGTCTCGCGTGCTTGTCGTTGCTTGGCTCGAGGTCGTGCGCGTGTTCGGCCTGCCCGAGAGCGATCACCCGGCAGAAAGCGGCCGTCCGCTCGAGGGCGACGTCGAACTCGCCGTCGAACGCGCCCGAGAGGATCGAATCCGCCATGGCCCGGAGTTCGTTCGCTCCGGGCGGTTCGGCGGCGCCCGCCACAGCGTGCGCGACCTGGGCGGTCCGGCGGCCCGCTGCGAAGTACGAGGCCATGCGGTCCGGATCATTGACGACGGCGGCGCGCAGCGCGTACAGCCTCCAGAGGGCGCCGGGCAGGGTGTGCGCGGGGCTCTCGGACCAGAGTTCGGCGACCGCCTCCAGACCCTCCTTGTCGGCGAGCTTCACGAGCCGCTCCGTGACCTGCGGATCCTCGGAACCGCGGCCGTGGTGCACCAAAGCCTGGGCGGCGAGATGCGCGGCTTCGGAGACGCGGGCCGGGTCCGGGCCGCCGGCGAACGGCTCGAAGTCGATGGGCGCGAACGGCTTCGGCTTGTGGTGCCGGAACGGTGCGGCCTGATGCTGGCGTGCTGGGTTCGCGTTCATGCGGCTCAGGATACTCCCGTGGCCGGATACTTGCGATGGGTGCGGTCCGGGTGTGGACGGAAACGCAGTGTGCCGTCGTCGTCGCCCTGCGAAACGTCTTGCTCGAGCCATGCGAATGGTAGCGTTCCCGGCCTGCGAAACGTATGGTTCGCGACCTGTGGACCGTAGCGTCCGGGCGGTGTCGTCCGCGCGGTTGGATGCTGCGCAGCGGCGGATCGACGCGGGTGGTGGTGGACGTGCGGTAGCATGGATCGCGGTTCTTTTCGAAGGACCACGGGCCTTTAGCTCAGTTGGTAGAGCACTGGACTTTTAATCCATTGGTCGCGGGTTCGAGCCCCGCAGGGCCCACCGCCGACGCCCCGGCCGGAACCGTTTCGTGCGGTTTTCGGCCGGGGCGTTCTTTGTCCCACTGGGTTTTGGCCTCAATGCTTGCTACCCCGATGTGCGGGGTGCAGATTGCGGTCAGCCGATCAACAATTTCATTATGCGTTTCCACCATGGCTCGCGAGTTGCGACGGGCGAGACAAAAGGCTGCGCATCGGGCTCTGGGGGCACGCGGGCAGGCGGCGCCGTGTGAGGAGTATCCTCAGAAGCCTCGGTCCGTTCGTCTCGGATTCGCGCGTCGTCCACAGCGGCTTGTTCGGCGTCCGCGTGCTCCCCTGCGGCACGATTGAGTTCTTCCAGATCCGCGCAATCTGCATTGGTCTTCTTTTCAGTCGTCTCGCGACGCTGACGTTCCTCGTCTGCGGCTTGGATGGCCGCCTCGTATTTGGCGACGTCAGCGTTCAGCAGCCAGCCGGCCCACATTCCCCCCTGGCGTCCGCGGATCAACCGTGCTTTGTACCATCGTCGCTCGTCATTGAGGACTTGACTGATGAACTTCGTTAACGGTAACTGCGTTGATGTGAATGAACGACGGTCGGGGCTGAGTTTTCCTATGGTCACGCCCACATGCAATTGAACTTCGCATCGGCTGTCGCCTTGCCAGATAGAACGGAGCTGGTTGGCGGTCGGGACTTCCGAACTGCCGCTGACCCGATATCCGAGTCGCACGCAAGGCTCGGTAAATAGTGGGTCACCATGGTTCTTGCCTTTCCCGGTGTTCTTCTGTCGGGCTGACTCTGGAAGGAACCACAGTGTTTGCATACCATTCCACTCACGTGCCTTCCGGCGAGCGGTGAAGTTCGTGGATACTCGCTGCACCTCGAATGCGTAGGGTGGGGTTGAGTCAACGTGTAAGTCGACGCAGGCACCACTGAAGCCCACCTCAAGCCGGGCTGCAAACCCGAGCTCACGGCATATCTCGAGTAGCTTTTGCTGTAGCCACAGGTGCTCGTCCGTCATCGGCCCTCCGCCACCCGCCGAAACGAAGTGATTGCAGCTGCTGCCTGATACATCAGAGAGGAATCTCCTCTTCTTCTGGCTCATCTTGGCGCTGAGTCGCTGAGTGCATTGATCGTCTGGGCAAACTAAGATACGTCCAGTGCGGTGGACGTGCGTCCAGTCCTCATCGTTGTGGATAGAGCGCACGAATGGCTCACCCTGAACGCGCAGAAAGCGCTTTCTCACTTTGTCACGCTGAGCAGCGTTCGTCGGTCTGTGGTTTTTCCCGGAATGGTTCTGGCGCCGTTGCGACATGCCCTTAATTATCCATGTGAGGCCGACATTTTGGGTTGCAGGGAGGACATTTCACTCTAGAGAGACGCAAGAAAAGGCTAGGACGTTTGAGTTCGGTCCGGCGCCCCAACGAACCTCCGGAAGGCGAGGGCAGTAATAACGACCGGACTGAAGCGGGGTGCGGGCAAGACGGGCGAACGCACGACCCGGGCAGCTCCCATTGATTGCAGACCCAGACGTACGAGCCGTTCCTACCGTGCTAAGGAGGCCGCTATCGCCAGGCCTTTCAGGGCCGGGATTCCTGCGGCGTCATGAGCCGCGACACCTGGGGCCCGTCGGTTTATTCTGATGCGGTGATCCCAACGCTTGAAGGCCGCGCCGCCGAACTCCTGCACGCCATCCGCACCCGCGTCGTCGTCGCCGACGGCGCCATGGGCACGATGATCCAGGAGGCCGAGCCGACACTCGACGACTACGAGCAGCACGAGGGCTGCAACGAGGTCCTCAACGCGACCCGGCCGGACATCATCGCCGCGGTGCACGACGCCTATCTCGAGGTCGGCGTCGACGCGATCGAGACCAACACCTTCGGCGCCAACTGGTCCAACCTCTCCGACTACGGGATCGACGACCGCATCCGCGAGCTCGCCCGCGCGGGCGCGGCCCTGGCGCGGGAGCGCGCCGACGCTTATACGACGGCGGAGCACCCCCGCTGGGTGCTCGGCGCGATGGGCCCCGGAACCAAGCTGCCGTCGCTGGGGCACACCACCTACGTGCACTTGCGCGACACGTTCGCCGAGCAGGCCGTCGGACTCATCGAGGGCGGCGTGGACGCCCTGCTCATCGAGACCAGCCAGGACCTGCTGCAGACCAAGTCCGCCGTCAACGGCTGCCGCGCCGCGATCGAGCAGACCGGACGCGCGGTCCCGATCATCACCTCGGTCACCGTCGAGACCACGGGCACGATGCTCATGGGCTCCGAGATCGGGGCGGCCCTGACGACGCTGCAGTCCCTCGGCGTCGACGTCATCGGCCTCAACTGTGCAACCGGGCCGGACCTGATGAGCGAACACCTGCGCGTCCTGGCCCATCACTCCGAGACGCCGCTCGTGTGCATGCCGAACGCGGGCCTGCCCGAGCTGGGCCCGAAAGGTGCGGTCTATCCGCTTCAGCCGGCCGAACTCGCCGCCGCGCACGCGCAGTTCGTCAAGGAGTTCGGTCTCGGTCTGGTCGGCGGCTGTTGCGGCACGACGCCGGAGCATATGCGCCAGGTCGTCGAGGCCGTGCGCGGCCAGCAGCTGCCCGAGCGCACCCCGGAACGGCAGAACGGAGTCGCGTCCCTGTACTCGCACACCGACCTCTCGCAGGAGGCCTCCTACCTGGCGATCGGTGAGCGCACCAACTCCAACGGCTCCAAGGCCTTCCGGGACGCGCTGCTCGAGTCCCGGTGGGATGACATCGTCGACATCGCCCGCGCCCAGACCCGCGAGGGTGCTCACCTGCTCGACGTGTGCGTCGACTACGTGGGCCGCGACGGCGTGACCGACGTGCGCGAGGTCGTCTCGCGGCTCGCAAGCGCGTCGACCCTGCCGCTCGTGATCGACTCGACGGAACCCGAGGTCATCCGGGCCGGCCTCGAGCTGGTCGGCGGCCGCGCCGTCGTGAACTCGGTGAACTTCGAGGACGGCGACGGGCCGGCCTCGCGTTTCCAGCGCATCATGCCGGCGGTCAAGGAGCACGGCGCCGCCGTCATCGCGCTGACGATCGACGAGGAGGGGCAGGCGCGCACGGCCGAGGGCAAGGTGCGCATCGCCTCCCGCCTCATCGATACGCTCGTCGAGCAGTGGGGCATGCGGGTCGACGACATCATCGTCGACGCGCTGACCTTCCCCATCGCGACGGGCCAGGAGGAGACGCGCCGCGACGCGATCGAGACGATCGACGCGATCCGCCAGATCACCGCCCGCTACCCGGGCGTGCACACGACCCTCGGGGTCTCCAACGTGTCCTTCGGCCTGAACCCGGCCGCACGCACCGTGCTGAACTCGGTGTTCCTGCACGAGGCCACGGCCGCCGGTCTCGACTCGGCGATCGTGCACGCGGCGAAGATCCTGCCGCGCACCGCGATCCCCGACGAGCAGTGGCAGGCCGCCGAGAACCTCGTGTGGGACCGGCGGGAGTACGACGACGAGGGGAACCTCACGCACGATCCGCTCTCCCATCTGCTGGAGACGTTCTCGGGCGTCGACTCGGCCGCGCTGCGCGATCAGCGGGCCGCGGAGCTCGAGGCCCTGCCCGTGGGGGAGCGGCTCGAGCGCCGCATCATCGACGGCGCCCGCAAGGGTCTCGAGGCGGACATCGAGACGGCGCTCGCCGACGGGATGGCCGCGCTCGACATCGTGAACACGCACCTGCTCGGCGGCATGAAGGTCGTCGGTGAGCTGTTCGGGTCCGGTGAGATGCAGCTGCCGTTCGTGCTGCAGTCCGCAGAGGTCATGAAGGCCGCCGTCGCGCTGCTCGAGCCGCACATGGAGCGAGTCGAGGGCGAGGAAGACGCCTCGAAGGGCGTGATCGTGCTCGCGACCGTACGCGGGGACGTGCACGACATCGGCAAGAACCTGGTAGACATCATCCTCACCAACAACGGTTACACGGTCATCAACATCGGCATCAAGCAGCCGATCACCGCAATGATCGAGGCGGCCGCGGAGCACAACGCGGACGTCATCGGCATGTCGGGGCTTCTCGTGAAGTCGACTGTCGTGATGAAGGAGAACCTCGAGGAGCTGGCCTCGCGCGGCCTGGCCGAGAAGTGGCCGATCCTGCTCGGCGGTGCCGCTCTGACCCGCACGTTCGTCGAGGACGACCTCGCCTCGCAGTTCCCCGGGGTCGTCCGCTACGCCCGCGACGCGTTCGAGGGCCTGCGCCTCATGGAACCCCTCGTCGCCGTCGCGCGCGGGGCGGATCCGGAGTCCGTGGGGCTGCCCGCACTGAAGAAGCGCCGCCACAACGTGGTGACCGTGACGCAGACCCCGGACGAGGAGCTGCCGGCTCGCTCCGACGTCGTCGCCGACAACCCCGTGCCGACGCCGCCGTTCTGGGGCACGCGCATCGTCAAGGGCATCCAGCTCGCCGACTACGCCGCATTCCTCGACGAGCGGGCCACATTTATGGGCCAGTGGGGGCTCAAGCCCGGCCGCGGTGCCGACGGGGCCTCCTACGAGGAGCTCGTCGAGACGGAGGGACGCCCGCGGCTCGCAGAATGGCTCGAGCGCGTCGCCACGGATCGGATCATGGACCCGACGGTCATCTACGGGTACTTCCCGGCCTGGTCGGAGGGGAACGACGTCGTCATCGCCCACCACGGTGCCACGATGGGCGGCCTCGGCGCGCCCGACGGCGGCTCGGGCGGCGAGCCCGGCACGGAGCGGCTGCGGTTCACGTTCCCCCGGCAGCGCCGCGACCGGCACCTGTGCGTCGCGGACTTCATCCGGCCGCGCGAGTGGGTGGAGGAGACGGGCCAGTTCGACGTCTTCCCGGTCCAGCTCGCGACGGTCGGCGACGACGTCTCCGGGCACACCGCGAAACTGTTCGAGGCCAACCGCTACCGCGAGTACATGGAGCTGCACGGGCTGTCCGTCCAGCTCACGGAGGCGCTTGCGGAGTTCTGGCACTCGCGGGTGCGCGACGAGCTCGGCTTCGCCGGCGAGGACCCGGACGACGTCGACGGCATGTTCAAGCTCGACTACCGGGGCTGCCGGCTCTCGCTCGGCTACCCGGCCTGCCCGGACATGGAGGACCGGCACAAGGTCGTGGAGCTGCTGCGGCCCGAGCGTGTAGGAGTCACGTTGAGCGAGGAACTGCAGCTGCACCCGGAGCAGTCGACGGACGCGTTCGTGCTGCACCACCCGGAGGCCACGTACTTCTCCGTGTAGCTACTGCACCGCGGCGAACAGCTGCATGATCTCCGGGCCCATCTCCACCTGCGTGAGCAGGACCAGGAAGGAGCCGTCGGGGTCGGCGTGCATCGTGGTGCCCAGGCCGCCGGACCAGCCGAACCGGCCCGCGTGCGGGCCCGAAGTCTGTACGGAGACACCGAAACCCCAGCCGGTGCCCTCCCAGAAGCCGGGGAAGAAACTGTCCGGTGTCTTGGCGGCGGACGGCACCTGATCGGCGGTCATCGCTGCGACCAGGCCGGGCTCGAGGAACGCCCGACCCTCGTGGCGGCCGCCGGCGGCGAGCATGCGGGCGAAGCCCGCGTAGTCGCGGATGGTGGAGACCAGCTCCGAGTGGCTGAGGTCGAAGGGCTCGGGCGCGACGTAGAACCCCGCACCGGCCGGTTCGATCTCGACCAGGGCGGCGCCGACGTCGTGCCGGTACGCTGCGGGGAGCCGGTGGGCCGCCTCCGGCGGGACGGCGTAGCCGGTGTCGACCATGCCGAGCGGACCGAACACGTCGCCGCGCAGGTGCTCCTCCAGGGAACCGCCGACGAGGCGGCCGAGCAGGATGCCGAGCAGGCCGAAGGAGTGGTGGTACCGCCAGCCGGTGCCAGGTTGGAAGGCGAGCGGCAGCTGCCCGAGCGCGTCCAGCCATGCCTGGGCGCCGACGTCGAGCGGTTCCTGGCCGGCCTGGGTGCCGTTGGCGATCATCGCCTCCTGCAGCGGGCACGGCGAGGTCATCATGCCGTAGCCGGAGGTGTTGGTCAGCAGGTGCCGGACGGTGATCGGGCTGTCCGCGGGGACGGTGTCGTCGAGGGGAGATTCGGGCGTGCGCAGGACCCGCCGGTTCGCGAGTTCGGGCAGCCAGGCGGCGACGTCGTCGTCCAGATCCAGGTGCCCGGCCTGGACCAGCCGCAGCGCGGCGATCGCGAGGACGGGCTTGGTCATCGACTGGATGCGCACGATCGCGTCGAGCGGCAGGTCCCCGGCCGCGACGTACTCGGTGGGACCGCCGGCGGTGCCGAACGCCGCGAGGGCGCCGGGGACCGTGCCCCGGGCGACGTGTTCTTCCAGGACCTGTCCGAGTCTGTTGGCCATGACCCGATCGTAGCCGGGCGGCCAGCGCGCGGACAGGCCTACGCGCGGACGGGGGCGGTGCTGACCGCGTGCGCGCGCTCGAATCGTTCGACGAGCGAGAGCAGGCCGGCCGCGAGGGGCAGGAGCACCAGATTGCCGATCAGCATCGTGCGCAGGAACGGCAGGCCCGCGGCGTAGCTGGCGAGCAGCCCGTCGAGCCCGGCCGGGTAGAAGGTCCCGCGGCCCTGCAGCCAGACGCCGACGTTGGTCCACAGGTAGAACCCGATCGAACTCCCCGCTCCGAACATGAGCGACGTCGCCACGCGGCGCGCGCCCGTGCTGCGCCGCGTCCACAGGGCCCCGAGGCCGATGAGCAGCCACGCGGACCACGTGAACACGAAGATCCACGAGTTGCCCAGCACGACGTCGCTCACCGCGACGACCGCCAGGGGCGCGAGCGCCGCCAGCCGATGCCGCAGCAGGCCCGCCGCAGCGAACGCGGCGAAGGTCGAGAACTCGAGATTCGGTGGGGCGCCGAGGTCGTTCTTGACGAGCCGCCAGACGACAGCCGCGGCGACGAGCAGCACCGCGGTGACGGGGCGCCACCAGCGGGCCGCGAGGTCCTGCAGGGTCAGATCGCGTGGCCGGACCGGGCTCATTCGAACGTGTCCAGCTTCCACTCGATCTCCTGGCCGTCCTCGGTTTCGAGCGTGCCGGCGCCCTCCTGGGCGAACTCGCCGTCGACGTAGAGGGCCCAGAACTCGTTCGCGTCCGCGTCCACCGCCCGGCCGTCGATGCCGGTCACGAACGCCATCTCGCCTTCACCCGAGACCTCCGCCTCGGGGTCGTTCTCCAGCAGGAGCTCGAGCACGGTCTTCCCGTCCTCGCCCTCGTAGGTGAAGGTCTCGCTGGCGCTTTCGCTGGCGGGCGCGGTGGCGGTTTCCGACGCCGCGGGCGACGTCGTGGTTCCGGGGTCGCCGGTCCCGCCGGAGCAGCCGGTCAGGAGGGCGAGGGACAGGAGGCCTGCGGCCAGAGCGGCGGCATGGCTCTTCGGGATCGTGCGGAAGTCTGTGGTCACGCCGTTAATCATGCTGTATGGCCAAACCCGTCGACAAGCAGTGTTTCGTGTGAGTCCCCGTGCGACGGAATGCGTCGCGCGGACGACGACGGCCGGCCGAGGCACGAGACGGATCGCTCATTCAGTCGGACGGGCTCGCGGGCTGATCCGTATCGACGGCGATGACGCGGTCGTCTCCGGAGGAGGGTGCGCCGCGGCCGTCCGTGTTGTTGGTGAGCAGCCACAGCTCGCCGTCGGGTCCGAGGACGGTGTCGCGCAACCGCCCGTGTTCGCCGGCGAAGTGCTCGGTTGAGGTCTCGGCATCTTCCAGCGGGACCTCGCGGAGCCGCTCGCCGCGCAGGTTCGCGATGAACAGCGAGCCGCCCGTGAACGCCATGCCGGAAGGGCTCGCGTCGGCCGGCCGCCACTGCTGGACGGGGTCGACGAAGCCCTCTCGGCCCGCGATACCCTCGACCTCCGGCCACCCGTAGTTCGCGCCGGCCTCGATGACGTTGAGCTCGTCCCACGTGTTCTGACCGAACTCGCTCGCGTACAGCGTGCCGTCGTCGTCCCACGCGAGCCCCTGGGGGTTGCGATGGCCGTAGCTGTACACCGGGGAGCCGGCGAACGGGTTGTCGTCCGGCACACTCCCGTCGGCTCGCAGGCGCAAGATCTTCCCGCCCAGCGAATCCGGATCCTGCGCGTGCGCGCCGTTGCCGGCGTCGCCCGTCGTGGCGTAGAGCATCCCGTCCGGGCCGAACGCGATCCGGCCCCCGTTGTGGATCCGGGCCGCGGGGATGCCCCCGAGCAGGGGTTCGGGTGGGCCGAGCCCGAGGCTTCCGGGCCCGCCCGTGAGCTCGTACCGCTCGATCCGGTTCTCCCCGTCGGCCGTCGAGTAGGCGTAGAGGAGACCGTCGCGCACGGCGATCCCGAGCAGCCCGCCTTCGCCGCGGGGCGCGACGCCGGCGATCGTGCCGACCGTCCGCGTCTCGCCGTCCGCGCCGAGCTCCAGGATCCGCGCGGTATCCCGCTCGCTGATGAGCGGCGTCTCACCGTGGAACGCGATCGCCCAGGGCGCGTCCAGCCCTTCGGCGACCACGCGCGTCTCCGCGGGGCCGGACGACGACGGCGGCGCCGTCGTCGTGTCCGGAGTCTCCGGCTCGGGGCCGGGCGCGCACGCCGCGAGTGCGCCCAGCACCGCTGCGGCGCCGACGAGCAGTCTCAGGCGACGTTCCATGCCTCCAGTGTGCCCGGCTGCGCCGGACGTGTCAGGGGGGAGCTGCGGCTGATCGCCCGCGCGGGAGCCGTCACGCGGGCGTTTCCGCCGTCTCGGCGACCGTGAAGTGGGTGTCTGTGCCGGGTCGTTCGATCTCGTCGAGAGCGGCGACCGCGAGGTCCTCGACGCTGATGCGCGACGAGCCGTCCGGGGCCGTGAGCAGCGTGGTGGTGCCGCGCCGGTAGCGGCCCGTGCGGGTGCCCGGCTCCAGAACGGCCGGCGGGCTCAGGTAGGTCCAGCGCCCGTTGGGGTGCTCGGTGCACGCGCGCAGCTGATCGGTGCTCGCGTGTGCGACCGCGCGCCAGGCGGGCGGGACGCGGGCCGGGTCGTCGATCACCAGGAGGTCTGGGTTGTGCGGCGATCGCAGCGGCCCGGCCCCGCCGATCACGAGCACGGGCACGTCCGCTGCCGCGGCGGCGTCGAGAGCCGCGGTGGTTGCGCCGGCGATGCCCGCCTCCCGCCCAGCGGCGGCGCGGATCGAGAGGATGACGACGTCGGTGCCCAGCAGCGCCGCCTCCAGGCTCGCCTGCGCCGAGGTGTCGACGCGCGCGGAGGTGGCCCCGTCGTCGTGCCGGGGTTCGGGGTTGCGCGAGCCGGCCACGACGCGGTGACCGCGGGAGAGCGCCTCGGCGGTGAGGCGCGAGCCGACCATGCCCGTCGCGCCGATGATGGTGATGTTCACGAGGGGAGTCCTTTGATGCGGAAGTGGCCGGGGGTGAGCTGCCCCGCGGCGAGGGCCGCGAGTGCGAGGGCGAATCCCGCGAGCTGGACGGGGGAGAGGGCCTCGTCGGCGAAGACCGCGCCCAGGGCGGCGGCCACGAGGGGCGAGAGCAGCCCGAGCAGGGCGGTGGCGGTGACGGGCAGCCGGCGCAGCCCGCTGAACCAGAGTGTGTAGGCGATCAGCCCGCCGAAGAGCCCCAGCCAGAGGTAGCCGGCGGCGCCCTGGACCCCGATTCCGGTGGGGACGCCCTCGAGCAGCAGCGCGGGTGCCAGCAGGACCAGGCCACCGGCGGTGAGCTGCCAGCCGGCGAAGCCCACGGCGCTGACGCCGGCCGGCCGGCCCCACCGCTTGGTGAGGACGACGCCGACGCCCATCGAAGCGGCACCAGCGATGCCGGCGGCCACGCCGATCGGGTCGAGCGCCGCGCCCGGGCCGAGGACCACGAGGCCCACGCCGACGACGCCGACGATGCCCCACGCCAGCCGCCAGCGCGAGAGGCGTTCGGAGAGGACCAGTACGGCGAGGAACACGATCAGGATGGGCTGAGTCGCCCCCAGCGTGGCGGCGACGCCGCCCGGAAGTCGTTCGGCGGTCAGGAAGAGGAGAGGAAAGAACAAGCCGATGTTGAGCGTGCCCAGGACTGCGGCTTTCCACCACCAGTCGCCGACGGGCAGCTGGCGGGCGATCAGCAGCGCCACGATTCCCGCGGGCAGCGCGCGCATCAGCGCGGCGAAGAGCGGGTGTCCGGCGGGGAGAAGTTCCGTGGTGACGATGTAAGTGGTGCCCCAGACCGCAGGGGCCAGGGCGGTCAGGAGGGTCAGCCCGGTGCGCGATGCTCCGGGTGCCGCAGGCGCGGACTGCGGCGGCGAGGTGAGCGGCGAAGTCGGCGGGGGTGGTGTCGAAGTGGTCATGAGACCACTGTGTGGCCGACTCTATTCATGAGTCCAACACATAGTTGTCATTCTAGCGATCTATAGACATGATCAATCCATGGAACTTCAGCAGCTGCGTTACGTCCTCGCCGTCGCCGAGACCCGGAACTTCACCCGCGCCGCGGAGCGGTGCTTCGTGGTGCAGTCGGCACTGAGCCACCAGATCAAGGCACTCGAAGGCGAGCTCGGATTGCAGCTCTTCGCCCGGACCAGCCGGCGGGTCGAGCTCACGGAGGCCGGCGCTGCGTTCCTGCCGGCGGCACGGGCCGCGCTGGAGGCGGCCGAGCGGGCCGTCGCGGAGGCGTCCGCGGCGACCGGCCGACTGCGCGGCACGCTGAGGATCGGCGCGATCCCGACCGTCACGGCCCTGGACCTGCCGGCCGCGCTCGGGGCGTTCCGCGACGCGCATCCCGAAGTGCGGATCAGCCTGCGTGGGGGAGGCAGTGACGAGTTCATGGAGCAGATCGCGGCGGGCACCCTCGACGTCGCCGTTCTTGGGCTCTCGGAGTCCGTGCACCCGAACCGCGTCGACTCCCGGGTGCTGGCCCGGGAGCGACTGGTCGCCGTGTTGCCTGCCGGTCACCGTCTTGCGGCTCGCCGGCGGCTGCACCTGCGCGACCTGGCCGAGGAGGCCTTCGTCGACTTCCCCGCCGGGGCGCCGGGCCGTGTTCCGTCGGATGCGGCGTTCGCCAAGGCCGGCGTCGCCCGGGAGGTGGTCTTCGAAGCCGCCGGCGTCGAGCTGTTCCTCGGGCTGGTCAGGGAGCGGTTGGCCATCGCGCTGCTGTCTGACGCCGTGGTCGGGGACCGCAGCGGGCTGGTCACCATCCCTGTGGCGGACGGTCCGCTGCGCGTGCAGCACCTGGCGTGGAGCGAGTTCAACCCCAGCCCGGCAGCCCTCGCGTTCGTTGACGTCGCGCGGGGCCACGCCCTCGCCGAGACCGTCAGCTGAAGTTCACCCGACTGCAGTGGACGGCCCGTCCCGCGTCGGCGAAGATGAACCTGATGAGCGCAGACACCGCGGGCAGCACGCCCGGAGACGAGAGCCCCGGCACCGCACACCCCGGCACGGTCCGCGAGGTATTCGCCGCGTTCCTGAAACTGGGCTTGACCTCGTTCGGCGGCCCCGTTGCCCACCTCGGTTATTTTCGTGAGGCGTTCGTCGAGCGTCGCCGCTGGCTCTCCGACGCGGCCTACGCCGACCTCGTCGCGCTCTGCCAGTTCCTGCCCGGGCCCGCCTCCAGCCAGGTCGGCATGGCGCTCGGGCTGCAGCGGGCCGGGATTGGCGGGCTGATCGCCGCCTGGTTCGCGTTCACGATGCCCTCGGCGATCATCCTGATCGCCTTCGCGTTTGGGGTGGCGTCCTTCGGTGACGCCGCCGGCACCGGTTGGCTGCAGGGGCTCAAGGCCGCGGCCGTGGCCGTGGTCGCGCAGGCCGTGCTCGGCATGGCGAAAACCCTGACGCCCGACGCGCGGCGGGCCACCATCGCGGCGGCCGGCGCCGTCGTCGTACTACTCGTCCCGAGCCCGGCGGTGCAGGTCGCCGTGATCGCCGCGGGCGCCCTCGTAGGGCTCGCATGGCTGCGGCCCGGCCCGGTGGACGACGGCGGCGGGCTCGGCATCCGCGTCAGCCGGCGGGTCGGCGCGGGTGCCCTCGCGCTTTTCGCGGCGCTGCTCATCGGACTGCCCATCGCCGCGGCCGCGACCGGCGACGCCGCGCTCAGACTCGCCGACACGTTCTACCGCGCCGGCGCCCTCGTCTTCGGTGGCGGCCACGTGGTGCTGCCGCTGCTCGAAGCGGAGACGGTGCCGAACGGTCTCGTCGCGCACGATACGTTCCTCGCCGGATACGGCGCCGCCCAGGCCGTGCCCGGCCCGCTGTTCACGTTCGCGGGCTACCTCGGCGCCAGCACGACGACGGGGCCCGCCGGGCTGCTCGGCGCCGCGATCGCGCTGCTCGCCATCTTCCTGCCGGCCGCGCTGCTGGCCGTCGGGGCGCTGCCGTTCTGGGACCGGCTGCGCCGCGCGACGTCCGCCCGGTCCGCGCTGATGGGCGTCAATGCGGCCGTCGTCGGGATCCTCGCCGCCGCGCTGTACGACCCGGTGTTCACCCAGGGGGTGACCTCCACGGGGTCGCTGGCCGTGGCGATCGCCGTGTTCGTGGCTCAGCGGGCGTGGAACGTGCCGGCGTGGGCGGCGGTCATCGCCGCCGGCGTCGTCGGCTACTTCGTGCTGTAGCGGGGCGTCGACGCCAGGTCGGTTGGCGCCTCGATTTAGGCCACCTGGCCGATGTGCGGGGGGCGGGTGCCCGCGCAGGATGAGCGCATGGATACGAAACGACGTTCACTGCGCCGCGAACGGCTCCTCGCTGCGGCCCTCATTTTCCTCGCTCTCGTCCCCTCGCTGGCCGGCGCCGTGCGCCTCGGCGATGTCGTCTCCGGTGGCGAGGTCACCGCGGCGAATGCCCGCTTCCACGCGCTGCCGGTGCCCATCCTCCTGCACATCGTCGGGGCGCTGGCGTACTCGATCCTCGGCGCGTTCCAGTTCCTGCCCGCGCTGCGTGCCCGGCACCCGCGCTGGCATCGGCGGGTGGGGCGCTACGTTGTGGTTCCCGCCGGATTTCTGGTGTCCGCGACCGGCCTCTGGATGACGGCGGTGTACGAGATGCCGCCTGTCGACGGAGCGGCACTCGCTGCGGCGCGCTATGCGGTCGGTGTGCTCATGGGCGTTTTTCTTCTCCTCGGGATCGCCGCGATCGCCCGGAAGGACATCCCGGCCCACGGCGCGTGGATGATCCGCGCCTATGCCCTGGCGTTGGGTGCCGGAACGCAGGTCTTCACGTCAGCCCCCTTCCTTCTGATCTTCGGCGAACCCGGCGTCACGGCGCGGGCCGTGCAGATGATCGCCGGGTGGCTCATCAATGCAGCGGTCGCCGAGTGGGTCATCCGACGACGGCGGGCCGGAGCGGTCCGCCCGCGGCGGGCGGCGGAGGCGAGCCCGGTACGATGAGGCGCGTGCGAAGGTCTTGGGGCGGGTGGACCGGGCCCGCCGCCGACGGGGCGGAGGGCCCCGGGGTGCGCGACGTCGTCGTCGTCGCGGTGCTGGCGGCCGTTGTCCTGGGCGAGGCGCTGCTGCGGGACGATCTCGCGTGGCCGGCGCCCACGGCTCTTGTGACGCTCGCGGCTCTGGCCGTGCTGCCGTGGCGCCGCAGCCGTCCGCTGGCGGTCGTGTTCGTCTTCGTCGCGACGACCACAGGGTTCGCGGTGGTCCAGGCAGCCGCCGGTGTCGGGCGCGACGCGCTGGTGGCCATGTTCGCCCTGCTTGCCGTCCCGTATGCCCTCTTTCGCTGGGGGTCCGGCCGAGCCCGGATCGTCGGCGGCGCCGTGCTGGGGGCGGGTGCCCTGATCTCCGCGGCCGCCGGGCCGAACGGTGTCGCGGATGTGGTCACGGGGTTCGCGTTCTTCGGTGCCGCCTGCCTGGCCGGCGCCCTGCGGCGCGAGCGGGTCGCCGCGCACGCCCGGGAACTCGACGCCGCCCGGTCCCGGGAGCGCGAGGCCCTGGCCCGCGACCTGCACGACACCGTTGCCCACCACGTTTCCGTCATCGCCATTCGCGCGCAGGCGGCGGCCGCGCTCCCGCCGGACGCCGAGCGGAATGCCGAGTCTTTCGCCGTCATCGAGTTGCGGGCGCGCACTGTGCTGGCCGAGATGCGATCCCTCGTGCGCGCGCTCCGTGCACCGAGCCCGTACGCGCCGTCCGCCGGCGTCAGCGACATCCGCGGGCTGGCAGATCCCGGGCCGCCCGCTGTGCACGTGCGCGTGGACGGCCCCGTGGACGACATCGATGGCGTGCTCGCCTCGACGCTGCACCGCATCGCCCAGGAGGGCGTGACGAACGCCCGCCGCCACGCCCGCGGCGTCTCCGCGATTGAAGTTCGCGTCAGCGTCGACGCGGCGGCGGCGCGCGTTGAGGTGCACGACGACGGCGCCCGTCCGGCCGCGCCGGCCGACGGTCCCGCGCGGGTCGGCGGGCTGGGTCTGATCGGCGTTGCGGAGCGCGCCGCCCTCCTCGGTGGGGAGGCGGCCGCGGGCCCCGACGACGCCGGCGGCTGGACGGTGCGTGCTTCACTGCCGCTGCGGGAGCGACCGTGATCCGGGTCCTCGTCGCCGACGACCAGGAGGCCGTGCGTACGGGCCTGCGTATGCTGCTCGCCGCCCAACCGGGCATCGCCGTCGCAGCCGAAGCGGGAGACGGGGCCGAAGCAGTGCGGCTCGCCCGCCGGCTGCGCCCCGACGTGGTGCTGATGGACGTCCGGATGCCGCGCCTGGACGGCATCGAGGCTACCCGGCTCCTCGCCGGCGCCGATGTCGCGGACCCCCTCGCCGTCGTCGTCATCACGACCTTTGACCTGGACGAGTACGTGTATGGGGCCCTGCGGGCCGGCGCGCGCGGCTTCCTCCTCAAGGATGCGGGCGCCCGGCTCCTGGCGGAGGCCGTCCGGGCCGCCGCGGCTGGCGACGCGCTCGTGTCTCCGCAGATTACGGTGCGCCTGCTTGAGGAGTTCGCGCGGCCGCGGCGCCGGTCTCGGGCGCCGCGGGAGGCACTGACGGCCCGCGAGGAGGACGTGCTAGTCCTGCTTGCGGCGGGCCTGACGAACAACGAGATCGGCGAACGGCTGCATCTGGCGCTCGGCACCGTGAAGACCCACGTCGCGGCGATCCTTGCCAAGATCGGCGTGCGGAACCGCGTGGAGGCTGCGATGTGGGCCGTCGAATCGGGACGTCGAGGCTAGACGGACTGGAACCGTGGCCACTGAATCCGAATTGGACCTTCTCCAGGGGGCCAATCTGCTGGATCGTTGATTCTCGACAGCATTCGCCGGGCCGCGGGTCGGCCCCGGACTTCGGGAGCACCTCATGGAACTGATCGTCCTGACCGTCATCGCCGCGATGCTCGGCCTGCTCTTCTACCTGGTCGGCCGCTTCGGGGCGGCGGGCGCCGGCGCGAACGACCACGTGCCGGCGATCATCGGGCGCGGCTGGCGGATGCTCGCAGCCTGCGGTCGCACCCCGCAGATCCCCGGCCGGTAGGGGCGGGCGTCGGGAGATCAGTCGAGAACGGGCGCTGGAATGCTGAGGCGGGCAGTGCTGCAGAACAGGGCTAGAGAACTGGGTCCGGGCGGCGGGTGAGGACTTTGAATTCGGGTGCGCCGGCGCCGGGCGCCATCAGCTCCAGTTCCCATACGCGCGCCGGAATCTCGGTCCCGGCGGCCGTGCGGTACGACTCCACGGAGAGCATCCAGGCCGGTGTCCCCTCCGCCCGGCGCAGCTCGGCCCCGGCATCGGAGAAGTCGGCGAAGACCACGCGCACATCGGCCGGGTCCGCGAAATGAGCGGTGCCCGGCGCCCGCAGCCTGGCCCCGCGGAACAGATGGCTGTGCGAGGCGTGCAGCAGGACGCCATCCACGTTCGTCGTCTGTCCCATCGCCGGCTACCCCTGCAGAGCGGGCGCGGGGCAGCGGCTGGAGAGCACGGCGGGCTCGAAGGAGATGACCACCCGGCCGCGGGCGTCGTCGTACGCGACCTCCGCGTCCACCTCGTAGACGTCGCGGATCAGCTCGGGCGTGAGCACCTCGCGCGGCGTGCCCGCGGCGACGACCGATCCGCCGTGCAGCACCACCAGGTGGTCGCAGAACATCGCGGCCAGGTTGAGGTCGTGCATCGCGACGACCGTGGTCATCGGCAGCCGGGTGACGAGCGTGAGCAGCTCGAGCTGGTGCCGGATGTCCAGGTGGTTGGTCGGCTCGTCGAGCAGCAGCTCGCGCGGTTCCTGCGCCAGCGCGCGCGCGATCTGCGCCCGCTGCCGCTCGCCGCCGGAGAGCGTGTGCCAGAGCCGGTCGGCCTTGTCGCTCAGGCCGGTCTGCTCGAGGGCGCGCACGACGGCGGCGCGGTCGGCGACCGCGTCCCCACCCCACGTGCCGCGGTGCGGGATGCGGCCGAGGCGGACGACGTCCTCGACGAGGATGTCCATGTCGGTCTGCGCGTGCTGGCTGACGACCGCAACCGTGCGCGCGATGTTCCGGCGCGGGATCGAGGAGAGGGGCTCGCCGTCCAGTTCGATCGCGCCCGCGGAGGGCTTGGTGACGCCCTGCATGAGGCGCAGGAGCGAGGACTTGCCCGAGCCGTTGGGCCCGAGCAGGCCGACGGTGGCCCCCTGTTCGGGGCGGAGGGTGACGCCGTCGACGATGAGCGCGCCCTCGCGCGCCCAGCTGACGTTCTCGGCGGTGAGGCTCATGCGGCCCTCCTGCGTCGGGCGAGCAGCGCGATGAAGACCGGGACGCCGATCAGTGCGGTGCCGACGCCCACGGGCAGCGGGGTGGGTGCGAAGACGACGCGGGAGCCGGCGTCGACCCAGACCATGAAGATCGCGCCGAGGACCGCCGTCGCCGGGACCACGCGGGTGTGCCGCGAGCCGAAGAGCAGGCGCGCGGCGTGGGGCAGCACGAGGCCGACGAAGCCGATCGCGCCGGCCACGCTCACGAGGGTGGCCGTGATGAGCGCGGTCATGAGCAGCAGCAGCAGGCGCACGCGGCGCACGTTCAGCCCGAGCGAGGAGGCGACCTCGTCGCCGAACGCGAACGCGTCGAGAGCGTGCGCGTAGCGCAGGCAGATCAGCGTGCCCGCGGCGACGACGGCCAGGCACAGGCCGACGTCGTGCCAGCGCACGCCCTCGAGCGAGCCGAGCAGCCAGAACATGACGCCGCGGGTCTCGTCGGAATCGGCGAACGCGAAGATGATGAGCGAGGTCAGGGCCGCGAAAAGCTGGGTGCTGGCGACGCCGGCGAGGACCACGCGGTCGTTGCCGCCGCCGGACAACCGGGCCAGCCCCAGCACGAGCGCGAAGGCGACGATGGCGCCGATGAACGCGCCGCCCGAGAGCCCCAGGCCCGCGCCGCCGAGGCCGAGCACGCCGATCGCGACGGCGCCCGTCGAGGCGCCGGAGGATACGCCGAGCACGTACGGGTCGGCCAGCGGGTTGCGCAGCAGCGACTGCATGATCGCCCCGCACAGGCCGAGCCCGGCGCCGCACGCCGCGGCGACGAGGGCGCGCGGCAGCCGCTCCTGCCAGACGATCGCGTCTTCGGTCAGGCGGACCGGGATCTGGGCGTTGGCCAGGTGGTTGAGGACCACGTCGCGGACGTTCACGAGGGAGACGTCGGCGGGGCCGAGCGTGATGGCCACCCCCACCGAGAGCACCAGGAGGAACAACCCGGCGAGCGTGAGGGCGGTCGCGGCGAGGATCGAGCGCGCACGACGACGGCCGCCCGCCGCCGGCGCGGCGGGCGCCACGCGCACGCTGGTCGTGATGGTGCTAGTCAGCGTCCTTTTCCTTCCAGAAGTCGCCGATCTTCTCGAGCCCGTCGACGAGGCGGATCGAGGGGTTCATCTCGGCGCCGTGCAGCGAGATGTAGCGCTCGTTCTTCACGGCGTCGAGGTTCTTGGTCAGCGGGTCCGACTCGAGGAACTCGATTTTGTCTTCCAGAAGGTCGCCCGGGAAGCGGTTGCGCTGCAGGTCGCCGAGGACGAGCACTTCCGGGTCCCGATCGACAACGGTCTCCCAGCCGGCGGCCGTCCAGTCGTCGGGGATGTCGTCGAAGACGTTCTCCATGCCCGACATCTCGGCGAGCAGCCCCGGCGAGCCGAAGGAGCCGGCGAAGTACGGGGTGGTCGTGTCGGCGAACCAGAAGGCCACGGTGGCGCCGTCGGCGTCCGCACCGTCGAGCGCTGCCGCGGTGCGCTCCTCGAGGTCGGCGACGAGCGCCTCACCGCGGGAGGGCACGTCGAAGACGGCCGCGAGCTCGCGGATCTCGGTGTAGAGCGAATCGATCTCGAGGAGCTTGGTGCGGGTGCCGCCGCCGTTGATCGTCGTCGATCCCTCGCAGTCCGTCGGGGAGAGGTAGGTTTCGATGGCGGTCTCCGCGAAGCGATCGCGGGTCGCGATGCCGCCTTCCTCGTTGAAGTGACGGCCGAAGGAGGCGGTGATGAAGTCGGGGTCCGCGTCGAGGACGACTTCGTAGCTCGGAGCATTGTCGGACAGGCGCGGAACCGACTCGTCGACGTCCTCGAATTCCGCCAGGATCGGATCCGTCCACGACGCCGTGCCGGCGATGCGGTCCTGGAGCCCGAGCGAGTAGAGGATCTCGGTGGAGTTCTGGTCGAGGGAGACGACGCGCTCCGGCGGGGCCTCCACCGTGACCTCGACGCCGCAGTTGTCGAGCACGAGGGGGTACTCGGTGGCCCCCTCGCCGCCTTCCGCTGCGGAGCCGGAGGCCGACGAATCAGGCACGGGCTCGGACGCGCCGCATCCGGTGACGGTCAGGGCCAGGGTCGCCGCGACGGCGGCCCAGGCGGCAGAACGAATCTTCATCAACTACTCCCGTGGTTCTCGGCGGCGGACAGAGGCGCCGCACCGGGGAGTCAGTTTAGCCTGACCTAAGTTGATTTGGTCAACGAATCGTCATGAATCCCGGCGGGTGTTCGTGGAGGCGGACCGGCGGCCGGTGGGGCGGATCGGCGCTGAGGCAGGCGTGGTCGGCGGGCTGCGCCGATCAGCACCCCGGAGACGATCATCACACCGCCGGCCAATTCGCCGGCGCTGGGCCGCTCCCCCAGGGCGAGCCATGCTGCGCTCATCCCGAAGACGGGCACGAGCAGGGTGAAGGGCGCGACGACTCCGGCCGGGTGGCGAGACATGAGCCAGGTGAAGACGCCCGAGCCGAGGATCGTCCCGATCGCCACCGTGTAGGCCAGGCCGGCCAGTGCCGCAAGTCCCGCCGCGCTGCCGAGTCCGGTGAAGGACGCGGCGATAGCGGTCGGTCCCTCGAAGTGCAGGGACAACGCGAGCATCGGCAGCGGCGGGACCACGGACATCCACAATGTCAGGTGCAACGGGTTCGAGGGGCGGGCGCGGCGGTTGCAGATGTTGCCGAGCGCCCAGCCGAACGCGCCGGCCAGTGTCAGGAGGAACGGCAGCAGGCTGGCGGACTCCCAGCGCTGCCAGCCGACGACTGTGAGGCCGCCGACGGCGATCGTGATGCCGGCGATGCCGAGCGGGCCGATCCGCTCGCGGAGGAAGAGGGCGCCGAGCAGGACGGTGAACGGCGCTGAGGCCTGCAGCACGAGCGAGGCCAGTCCGGCGGGCATCCCGATGGACATCCCCCAGTAGAGGAACAGGAACTGGAGGGTGCCGAAGCCGAGGCCGTAGCCGAGCAGCCATCGGACCGGGACGTCGGGGCGCGGGACCAGCAGGATCGTCGGCACCGCGAGCAGCGCGAAGCGCAGCGCGACGAGGAAGAGGGGCGGGAAGACCTGGAGGGACGCGTCGATGGCGATGAAATTCAGGCCCCACATGAGGGCGACGGAGACGGCGAGCAGGCGGTGGCGTGGCGGCATGCACCCATCTTCGCGAGTGCTTCCCTTTAGGACAATCGACAATTCTCGAATCTATTGTGTAGGTTGCCTTCATGGAATTTCGCCACCTCGAGCTGCTGCGCGAATTCGCCGACCGCGGCAGTGTCACCGCCGTCGCCGAAGCCACCTATCGGACGCCCTCGGCCGTCTCCCAGCAGCTCAAGACCGCGCAGCGCGAGGCCGGCATGGCGCTCGTCGAGCCTCACGGCCGCGGGCTCCGGCTGACGGAGGCGGGCCGCCTCCTAGCTGCAGGAGGGGCCGACGTCGCGGCCGCTCTGGCCCGGGTGGAGGCGAGGTGGGACGCGTTCCGGGGCGAGCCGGCCGGCGTCGTCCGCATCGCCTCGCTGCCGAGCGCGGCGACGTTCCTGATGCCCCCGGTACTGGCCGCGCTGGCCGGGAGCGGGATCGAGGTGGCCGTCAGCGACTACGACGTCGCTGAGGCCGAATACGCGGACCTCACCGCTGACAACGACATCGTCGTCGCGCACAGCCTGACGAGCGCCCGGCCCGCCGGGACGCGCAGTGAGGCTGTGGTGCCGCTCGCCCGCGAGCCCCTCGACGTCGCGATGAGCTCCGCGCACCCGCTTGCCGCGCGCGGGCACGTCACCGCCACCGAGGCAGCCGGGTGCGCGTGGATCGGCGTTCCGGTCGGCTACCCCTTCGACACCGTGCTCCAATCGCTCAGCGCCGTGACCAGCGTCGAGCTGGATGTGCGGCAGCGGATCCGCGACAACCGGCTCATCGAGGCGCTCGTGGCCGAGAGCTCTCTGGTGGCGATCCTCCCGAGGTTCACGACGCCCTCGGGCGGAGGGCTCGTGCTGCGCGAATTGCGCGGCGTGCCGTCCCTGCGCCACGTCTGCGCGGTCATGCGTCCGGACCGCGCCGAGCGGCTCGCGGTCCGACGGGTCGTGGCGGCCCTGCGGGCTGCCGGTGCCGCCGCGGAGGAGAGGGGCGTCCCTGAGCGCAGGTGCTAGGGTCCCGTCTCCACGAGTTCGACGCCGGCTGCGGCCAGCCACGCGCGGGCCTCGGCCGGGGCGCGGCTCGTGATCACCGTGTCGACGGCGCCCGACGCGCACACGGCGAAGGTGGCTGTCATGCCGAACTTCTCCGGCGTCGTCACCGCGATCACGCGGCGAGCTGAGACCAGCGCCGCCTTCTTGAAGTCGGCGTCCTGCATGGTGGAGGCCGTGAGTCCCGGGTCCTCGTCCCACGCGCACACGCCGAGGATGGCGACGTCGGCCCGGAAGTCCAGCACGTCGCGTGCCGCGCGGTGGCCCGTCCACGAGAGCTCGTCGCCGTTGAGCTCCCCGCCCGGAGTCACGATGCGGGTGCCGGGCCGCTCGCCCAGGGCGGCAGCCCCGTGGATCGAGAGAGCCATGGCCGTTACCTCGCGGCCCGCGAGAGCGCGGGCGACGGCCGTGCAGGTCGTGCCGTCGTCGACGATGACGCTCGACTCGTCCGCGACGAGGTTCGCGGCGGCCGCCCCGATCCGCTGCTTGAGTCCCGTGTTCGTCTCGAGCCGCAGGGAATAAGGCAGGCGCGTCCCCCTCGCTGGCAGTGCGACGGCCCCGCCGTGGGTGCGGCGCAGCACGCCCTGCAGCGCGAGCTCGTCCAGGTCGCGCCGCAACGTCATGGCCGAGGCGCCGGTGGCGCGGGTGAGGTCCGCGATGCGCGCCTCGCTCGAGCCGCGCACGGCGTTGATGATCGTTTTATGCCGAATCGCACGTTGCATGTGTTCGATTTCATCGCAAGACTGCTGCTTATGCAATCCTCGCCCTCGCTGCGCCGCGCCCGCGCCTCCGCCATGCTGGCCTTCGCCACCAACGGCGCCCTGCCCGCGACACTGCTGGCCCGCTACGCGGAGGTCCAGGAGCTGCTCGGAGTCGGTGCCGGTCTCTTCGGCCTGCTCGTCGTCGGCGCGACCCTCGGCGGGGCCGGTGCTTTCAACCTGCCCGGCGTCGTCCTGCGCCGCTTCGGGATGCGCAACACCACGACGGTCGGCACCGCGTGGGTGGCGACCGCCGTTTTTCTGGCGACCGTCGGCATCGTGACGGGCCAGCCGTGGCTCTTCTTCCTCTGCCTGGTCCTCGCCGGTGCCGGGGACGCGTGCGTGGACGTCGGGCAGAACGCCCAGGGGCTGAAGGTCCAGCAGGCGTACGGCCGCTCCCTGCTGAACTTCATGCACGCCGGCTGGAGCATCGGAGCGGCAGTCGGCGGCGTCGTCGGCACGATCATGGCGATGACCGGCGTGCCGCTGCTGGCGCACCTCGGCCTCTGGGGCGCGGTCTGCATCGGATCCATGTGGTGGGCCTCCCGCGGGTTCCTGACAGACGGTGCGGTTGCCGCCGACGACGCACCGGCCGAGTCCCTGCGCGGGCGCCATGTGATGAAGGTGCTGATCCCGCTGGCCCTCGTCGCGCTCGCCGGCATCAGTGTTGAGGAGATCGGCAACAACTGGTCCGCGATCCTGCTCGCCACCGAGCGCGGAGTCCCGCTCGAATCGGCCGGCATCGGGCTGAGCGTCCTGCTCGGCGCGCAGTTCGTCGGCCGCCTGCTCGGCGACCGCTTCATCGACGCTCTCGGCTCGCACCGCGCCCTGCTGATCAGCCTCGCGACCGTCGCGGCCGGTCTGCTCGCCGCGGCGTGGGCGCCGAACGCCGCGACGACCCTGATCGGACTCGCGCTCGCGGGCCTGGGCTGCGCGGTGACCGTGCCGGTGGCCTTCGCCGAGGCCGACGCCGTGCCCGGGCTGCCGCCGCACGCGGGCGTGACCTGGATCAGTTGGGCGATGCGGGCCGCGACGATCACGCTCGCGCCGACCATCGGCGGCGTGACGGCCCTGGCGTCGCTGCCCGTCGCGCTGACCGCGGTGACCGGCATCGCCGTCGTCGCACTGGTGCTGCAGTTCGGCAAGCGGCCCCGTCGAGGAGTGGAGAACGCGTGAGGACTTTCGAAGAGAAGGTGGCCGCGGCGGCCGCCGCCGACGTGACCGGCTGGGGGTTCGGTTTCCTCGACGGCCGCGCCACGGAGGAGCGCCCGCCGTGGGGGTACGTGCGGCGGCTGGCCGATGCGCTCTCAAGTGCCGACGCGGCGCTCGATCTCGACACGGGAGGCGGGGAGGTGCTCGCTGAGGCGCTCGACCTGTCCGCCCGGCGCCCGGTCCGCGCCGCGGCCACCGAGGGGTGGGAGCCGAACCTGGTGCGGGCGCGCGAGCGGCTCCATCCCCTCGGCGTGGAGGTCATGGCAGCGGGCCCGGGGGCGCCCCTGCCGTTCGCCGCGGGGTCCTTCGATCTCGTCACGAGCCGGCACCCGGTGGCGCCGGACTGGGCGGAGATCGCGCGCGTGCTGAGGCCCGGCGGCGGCTATCTGGCCCAGCATGTTGGTCCGGCTTCGGCATTCGAGCTCGTCGAATACTTCCTCGGGCCGCAGCCTGAAGCGCGCAAGGGACGGGACCCCGAACGCGAAGCGGAGCAGGCCCGGGGCTCCGGGCTGGACGTGGACGAGCTGCTCACGGCGCGCTGCCGGATGGAGTTCTTCGATATCGGGGCCGTGGTTTGGATCCTGCGCAAGTGCCCGTGGTGGGTCCCCGACTTCACCCCCGCGCGGTACGAGGCGAAGCTGCGCCAGCTCGACGCGCAGCTGCGCAGCGAGCCCTTCGTCGCCCACTCGACGCGGCACCTGATTCGGGCGACACGCGTCGGCCCCGCCGAGCGTCGCGGACGGGCAGCGCGCTGACGCCGCCAGCGCGCTATGTCAGGCCCAGGCCACCGAGGGCGTTGAGACCCAGCAGCAACCCGAGGATCCCCACGACCCATCCGATAGTCGCCCCGGCGTGCCGGCTCAACCAGACCTCGAGACGCCGCAGCGGAGCGTCGACGAGCCGGTGCGCCACGAGTCGACCCGTCAGGACTAGGCACGCTGGCACCAGCATGACCGCACAGTAGAACAGGATCAGCGCCGAGCTGCCCGGCCAGGCCGGCCCGGTGCCGGCGACCAGACCGATGCCCGCCAGATAGGGCAGAAGGGTCGGCAGTTCGAGGCCCACCGCGACGACGGCCAGCCCCATGAGCGCGCCGAAGCCCCCGGCGCCGGATCCGACGGCCCGCTCCCGAAATCGGTTCATCCGTCCCGCGGTTCCGCGCCGTTCCTCACGCTGACGCTTGGCCGCCTTGCCAGCCTCCGTCATCGGGTCGATCCGGAAGCTGTAGGCGAGCAGACCCGCACCCGCCGCCAGCTGCGCGAGCAGGAACGGGGAGGATTGGCGGGCCCCCTCGAGCCACTGCACGACGCCGTCGCCGACGAACGTCAGCGCACCGAGCAGGGCGATGCCGATGGCCGCGTAGGCACCGCCGACGACCGCGAGGTAGGCGAGGATCCGGCCGCCGCGCAGTCGACCTGGTGCCAGAGTCAGCCAGAGCGGGATGAGCAGCGTGCCGAAGCTCGTGGAGTCCAGCAGGGCCAGCAGGGCGAGCACGCCTAGTAGCGGCGCATCGGAATCGCCGCCGGAGAGAAAAGTCAGGTCGACACCGGTCATGCCTGCATTCTCGCGCCAGGTTGTTCGCGGGCGCATCGGCCCGAAGAGGGAGGTGGACGACGTCGGTCAGCCTTAAGGCGGAGGGCGCGGGCTGTCCGGCCGTGGTCGAATAGAGATATGGCCACCCCGCTGCCCGGCAAACACCTGCAGACCGTCGTGACGCTGACGCTGTCCAGTCTGCTCGTGGCCGCCGGCTGGACGGGCGTCTTTAATTTCGGCTGGTGGGCCCCGGAAGATCGGCCCGCCGTGTGGTGGCACCTGGTGCCCCTGGCTTTCATGGCCCTGCCGATGCTCGGCAAGCACCGGCGGCCCGTCACCTGTCTCGTGGCCACCGTCCCCATCGTCATGGCGGACGTGGCGTTGGGAGGCAGCGTCGGGATCTGGCTCTGCGTGGCGGACCTGATCTACCACGTGGGGCTCCGGGCGTCACCGCGGGCCGTCCGGGTGGTCGCGACCGTCTTCGCGCTGTGCTGCGCGGCCGTCGTCGTCGCGTCCGGGGCGGTCCAAGGTTTGCAAGCGGCGGTCGGCGCGGGGGTGACCGTGGTGGCCCTGCTGTTGATGCCGCTGTGGTGGGCGGCCGAGGTTCGCCGTGGCTACCCGCTGTGGCCGCAGGCGTACGCGCGTGACGAACTGGAGGCTGAACGGAACGCGGCGCTGAAGGAACTGCACAAACGCGAGCGTCACGCAGCGATCGAGGCGGAGCGGCGCGGCATGGCCCGGGAGTTGCACGACACCGTCTCGGCGGAGATCTCCGCCATCGCGCTCACGGCGGGGGCCGCGCTCGCCGGCGGCGCGGACGAGGCGCGGGACCGTCGGGCCCTCGGCACGATTCGCATCGCGAGTGTGGCTGCGCTCGAGTCCCTGCGGTCGATGGTCAACCTTCTGCGCGGTTCGGAACTGAAGGAGACGGCTGCGGACCTGCTGGCCGAGCCCGGCCCGGACTGGGACGAAACGCTCCGCCGGGCCGAGCGGCTGGGCCTGGACGTCGTCCACCGTGGCCGCCCGCCCGCGGACCTGCATCCACGCGTACAGCACGCTCTGACGCGCGCCGCGGGCGAAGCCCTGCACAATGCGGCCAAACACGGGACCGGGGACGCCGCCGTCGTCGTCACTGCGGATGAGGAGTCCGTCTCGCTCTCGGTGGACAACGGGTTGGCGGAATCTGGCGCGGCCACCGCGGACGGGACGGGCTTGATCGGGATGCGCGAGCGCGTGACCGCCGTCGGTGGTGTGATGACGGCGGGCCCCGCCGGGGACGGGGCGCGGCGATGGCGAGTCGAGATCGAAGTGCCCAGTACGACGACGGGTCCCGGCGGGGGCGCGGCATGAGCGGGGCGGTGATCCGCGTGCTGATCGCAGACGATCACGCGAGCGTGCGGGCGGGCCTGAGATTGTTGCTCGGCATGGCGGGAGACATCGAAGTCGTCGGAGAGGCGGCCGACGGGGACGTCGCCGTCGCGCAGGAGCGGGCGCTGCGCCCCGACGTCGTGCTCATGGACGCGCGCATGCCCGGCGTAGATGGGGTCGAGGCAACCCGGCGCATCGTCACCGCGGGCGGAGCGGATGTGCTGATGCTGACGACCTTCGACCTCGACGAGATCGTTTTCGGCGGGCTGAAGGCGGGGGCGGCCGGGTTCCTGCTCAAGACCGTCGAGCCGCAGGACCTGTTCGACGCGATCCGCCGGGTCGCTGCCGGCGACGGGGTCGTGGCGCCGGAGGTCACCCGGCAGGTGCTGCGGCAGTTCGCGGCTGCCGCGACGCCTGAGCCGGAGCCGGAACCTGCTGCGGGGGACGTCGGCCTGACGCCGCGGGAGACCGATGTCCTCCGGGGTCTCGGACGCGGCAGGTCGAACGCGCAGATCGCGGCCGACCTGACGATTTCCCTGGCGACGGTCAAGACCCATGTCTCGAGCGTGCTCGCGAAGACCGGGACCTCCACTCGGATGCAGGCGGCGATCCACGCCCGCCGTGTCGGCCTCGTCTGACCGTTCCTACTTCCAGAGCACGCCCTCCTGCTCGTGCTCGTCGATGCGGTAACGGATCATCCGCGTGAGCAGGTCGACCGGCAGCGGTTCGTCGTAGGGGAGGCGCAGGGAGCCCTTGCCGGTCTTCCGGTCGGCCAGTTCCTCGCTGAACGCCTCGAGGGTGCTGGGGGTGAAGACCATGTTCGCGTGGGAGGCGTGCCCGGAGAACGTGAAGAGGATGGTCCCGCTCGAGTGGATGTAGGCGGGCTGGTTCCAGCGCACGTCCTCGACGGCGCCCACCGAGTCGTCGCGGCAGAGCGCCCGCAGGTCCGTCAGCATGGTCAGCGCTGGCCCGTCGAAGTCGGCCAGGTACGTTGCGTCGTCGTCTATTTTTGCCATGGGACGATTCTGGATCTGCGGTAGGAGTATGTCGAGACCTGCGGGCGAATCGGGCGTAGCCTGTCGCCATGACCGCCTTCGGCCAGAACATCCACTTCATCACGCTCTCCACACCCGACCTGGACGCGGCCCGCGCGTTCTACGTCGACGGGCTCGGCTGGGAGCCGCTGCTCGACGTGCCCGGAGAGATCATCTTCTTCCAGTTCGCCCCGGGCTCCGTGCTGGGCCTCTTCGACGCCGAGAAGTTCGGCGAGGACCTCGGCGGGGCGGCTGCCATGCCCGCCGCCGGCGTCACGCTCGCCAGCAACGTGGGCGCCCGGGGCGAGGTGGCCGACGTCGTGCGCGCCATGGAGGCGGCCGGAGGCCGCGTGGTGACGCCGCCGGAGGACGGCCCGTTCGGCGGAGTCTTCCACGCGCATGTGGCCGACCCCAACGGCGTCGTGTGGGAGATCGCGTACAACCCGGGCTGGCGCGTGAACGACGACGGCCGGGTCGAGTTCTTCGATCCCGCCGGCTGACGCGGGGCCTGCCGGTCCGCGGCGCGGTTGTGCCGGGAAGCGGTGAGGCGTACAGTTTTCTGTACAGAGTAGAAAGGTGGCGCTGTGAAGACGATGAGCTACACGGAATCCCGGGCACGATATGCCGAGGTGCTGGATTCGGTCGTCGACGACCGCGAGGAGGTCGTCATCACCCGTGCCGGCCACGAGCCCGTCGTCATCGTCTCCCTCGACGAGTTCGAGTCATTGCGCGAAACCGCCTACCTCATGCGCTCTCCCGCGAACGCGCGGCGGCTCCTCGACTCGATCGAGCGCCTCGAGGCCGGTGCCGGCGAAGAGCGCGGCCTGATCGAAGCAGACTGATTCGTGAGGCTGGTCTGGGATGCCAACGCCTGGGAGGACTACCTCTGGTGGCAGGGGCAGGATCGAAAGCTGGTCAGGCGCATCAACCGGCTCGTTGAAGACATCATGCGCAACGGGAACGAAGGTATCGGCAAACCCGAGCCGCTCAAGCACGATTTCTCCGGATACTGGTCGCGCAGGATCACTGACGAGCACCGGATCGTCTACAAGGCTCTCGCCGACGAGGTGCGCATCGCGTCCTGCCGGTACCACTACGGGCGCTGACGTCTCCCGGCCGATCAGGTGATGAGGACCTCCGCGGCCGCCTCCACCGAGTCGACCAGGTGGATGTGCGCCTCCATGCTCCGCCCGGCCGCGAGCGAGCGCAGCAGCGGCCACGCCGGGAGTTGCTCGGTCCAGTACTCTCGCCCGACGAGAACCATCGGGGCGAGGGTTTCCTCGGTCGCGTAGTAGTTCTCGCACGCGTCCTGGAAGATCTCCTGCACGGTCCCGCCGGCGCCGGGCAGGAAGACGATCCCCCGGTTGCAGATCTGCAGCAAGATCGCCTCGCGCAGGGCGTTCCGGAAGTACTTCGCGATCGCCGTCGCGAAGAGGTTGGGCGGCTCGTGCCCGTAGTGCCACGTGGGAATGCCGAGCGACTCGCCGGGCGCCGCCGCCACGGCCGGGTCCCGGAGCACCTCGCGTGCCGCTCCCGCCCAGGCGTCCACGGACGGGTGGTACGACGGCGTCGTCGCCACCGTTCCCAGCGCCTCGCGCAGGCGGTCTTCGCCCATCGCGCTGAGGCGCGCACCGAGATTGGCCGCCTCCATGGCGCCGGGGCCGCCGCCCGTGGCGACCGTGAACGTCCGGCCGAGGAGGTGCCCGAGGCGGGCGGCGTCGTCGTACGCCTCCTCCCCGCGGGAGGCCGCGTGGCCGCCCATGACGCCGACCAGGGCGCGGCCCGCGCTCCACTGGTCGAGGGCGGCGTCCACGGAGTAGTCGTGCAGGGCGCGTGCCATCGTCGAGCGCGGGCCCTGCGCCGTCTGCTGCCAGGCGAAGGCGCGCCCGTCGAGGCTGCGCGAATAGACGTCGTGGTCGTAGAGCTCCCCGGCCGTGTAGAGACTCGAACGGTGCACGTCGACGGGGGCGTTGGCGACGTTCGGCAGGATCAGCGCGCCGCGGCGGGTGTGCTCCGCGGCGACCTCGGGGTCGAGATCGCAGCCAGCGAACGTCGTGCGACCCGTCGCGCAGCGGGCGAGCACGTCGGCGTACCCGCGCAGGTCGAGCCCGATGAGCCGCCAGCCGGTCAGATCGCGGGTTCCGGCGGTGAGGCGGCGGTTGAGTTCGGCGAGCGAGTCGACCGCGACGAAGCGTCCGCGCGTGGGTTTCATGTCGTCTCCTGAGGGTCCATTTCGGCGGCTTTTTGTCCGTGCGATGGGGCTGATTGCGAGCCATGCGGGGGCAAAGTCACGGAACATATCGATCACGCAACAATGGATGCCTTTCAATGTATGACTCACCTGACCGGCTGCTGAGAGCCTACCCACCACGCAGGCCCGGGGATCCGCATGATTCGGGGGAAGTCGCCTTTGGTCCACTTTTCATCCACAGGTGAATTGCTTCACAAGAAAAACCCACAAGGCACGCTGGCCCCTGTCGCAGCACATCTCGGTCACCTACGCTGGTCCCATGCGTTCACTCAAGCGGGCGGCCTTCGCCGTCGTGACGACCGTCGCCCTCGTGGCGTCCGCCGTCATGCCCGCGCACGCAGCGACCTTCCCCCCGGCCGATCATCGTCTGTCGCAGGAGAGAATCGTGGGCTCTGAGACGACGAGCGAGTCGGCTGTCCGGGTTGCGACCTACAACGCATCCCTCTTCCGCGACGCCGAGGGTTCGCTGATCGGCGACCTCACAAGCCCGAACAATGCCCAGGCGCAGGCGGTGGCCGAAGTCATCCAGCGCACGGCCCCCGACGTCCTGCTCGTCAATGAGTTCGACTTCGACGCCGATGGAACGGCCGCCGGTCTCTTCCACGACAACTACCTCGCCGTCTCGCAGAACGGTCAGCCCGCCCAGGATTATCCGTACACGTACGTCGCGCCGTCGAACACGGGCGTCCAGACCGGTGCCGACTTGAACCAGGACGGCACGATCGGCGGCGCCGAGGACGCCTTCGGCTACGGAGAGTTCGAGGGCCAGTACGGCATGGTCCTCTACTCCAAGTACCCGATTCTCACCGACGAGGTCCGGACGTTCCAGAATTTCCGCTGGGCCGACATGCCGGAGAACAACCTGCCGAGTGACTACTACGGGGAACTCATCAGCGGCGTCCTCCGCCTGAGCAGCAAGTCTCATTGGGACGTTCCCGTCGACGTGGACGGTCGCACCGTGCACCTGCTGGCCTCCCACCCGACGCCCCCGGCGTTCGATGGGCCCGAGCAGCGCAACGCCCGCCGCAACCACGACGAGATCCGCTTCTTCGCCGACTACGTCACGGGTGGCGCAGCGGCCGAGTACATCTATGACGACGACGGAGGAAAGGGCGGCCTGGACGAGGGGGAGGACTTCGTCGTTCTGGGCGACCTCAACGCCGACCCGCAGCGCGGCGCTTCCTACGACAAGGCCGTCATGAACCTGCTCTCCCATCAGGACATCCTCGACCCGAAGCCGAGCTCGCGCGGCCCGGTAGCCAACGTGCGCCCCACGCTCGAGGCCTTCCTGTTAGGGGAGGCGCCGCAGTCCGAGGACTATCGCTCGCGCTCGCTGCGCACGGCTGACTTCGGCGGCTCCACAGGCACGATGCGCGTCGACTATGTGCTGCCGTCCGCGACCCTCGAGGTGAAAGATTCCGGCGTCTTCTGGCCGGCGCCGGGGCAGCCCGGCGCGGACCTCGTCGGAATGAACCCGGTCCGCAGCAGCGACCACCGGCTCGTCTGGGTCGACATCGAGACGCGCTAGCGCGCCCCTGCCGATCCTGGGGCGGCTGCCCTAGAGTGGCCTTGTGAAGGAAAAGCTCCCGGACGTCGTCCTCGGTCCCGACGGTAAGCCTGTCGCCGGCCTGCAGGGCGCCATCATCAAAGCCCTCGGCGTTCAGCGCCCCCTCGTCATCAAGTACCTCGAATACGTGCGCCGCCGGCACCCCGGCGCGAGCGCGCACGAGATCGCCCGCATCATCGAGCGAGACTACCGCGTCGCCGTGACCGGCAGCGGCGCCGCCGTCGGCGCCACCGCCGCAGTCCCCGGGATCGGCACGGTGACGTCCCTCGGGCTGTCGGCGGCCGCCACGGTCGGGTTCCTCGAGGCCAGCGCCTTGTACGCGCAGTCGCTCGCCGAGCTGCACGGCATCGCCGTCGAAGACCCCGACAAGGCGCGCGCCCTCGTTATGGCAGTGGTCATGGGTGATGAGGGCTCCTCCATGATCTCCGCGCTGACCCACCAGGTCGCGGGCCGCGGGGCTGGCCCCATACAGGGCTGGGGCGCCGTCTTCGGGTCCTCCAGCCAGCGTGGCCTCTGGGGCGGTATCGCCGCCAAGATGCAGAAGCGATTCCTGCGCCGCGTCCTGGCTACGCAGGGCGCATCGACCCTTGGTCGCCTCGTCCCGTTTGGCGTGGGAGCCGCCATCGGCGGCGTCGGCAATCACCTGCTCGGCAGGAAGGTCATCGAGGCCTCCAAGCTCGCCTTCGGAACGCTGCCCGAGACCATCCCCGCAGAGGTCGTCGATCAGGCCTCGGAACGCCGGGCGATCGAGGACGTCGAGCGCGAGCTGGAAGCCGAGCGCCGTCGTCGTGCCGGCGAGTAGCCGCCGACTCTCGCCCAGAACTCACGCGACGTTCGCCGCGACTTCACGTGCAGGTCGGGCGGCGACGCCCTCAGCGAACGTACGGTAGGGGCATGTACACGGTTTATGCGCACCGCGGTTCCAGTGGAACGTACCCGGAACACACGCGGGCGGCTTACCTTCACGCGCTTGCCGAGGGCGCTGACGGAATCGAATGCGACGTGCACCTGAGCGCGGACGAGATCCCCATCTGCTTCCACGACTCCAGCCTCGAACGGACCACCAACGGGTCGGGGTCCGTCGCGTCGAAGACGCTCTCTCAGCTGCGCCGGCTCGATGTCGTCTCGTGGAAGGGCGTGCGGATTCCTGACCAGTACGGCGCCGCCAGTGAGCAGGTCGTGACCCTCGAGGAACTGATCGACCTCATGCTGCACGCGCAGCGGCCGCTCGGGCTGGCGATCGAGCTGAAGCACCCGAGCCCCTTCGGGCGGCGACTCGAGGAGTCCGTCCTGACCGTTTTGATGCGCAAGGGGTGGGACCCGGAGACCTCCCGGATCGGCAACATCAAAGTCTCCCTCATGAGCTTCGACCCGGACGCGATCGACTACCTGCTCGACACCGTCCCCGGATACCACCTGTGCCAGCTGCTCTCCGTTCTCGACGAGGACAAGGCGCGCGGGCTCGGCTTGATCACGCGCAACGCGGTGCGCTACCTCATGCGTCGGGTGCACCTCGGCGCGCTGAAGCACCTCGACGCCGGCGCGGCGGGCATCGCGGGCCCGGGCGTCGCGTACGCGCGCGAGCACCCAGAGGCCGTGCGCCGGTGGGTCGCGCGCGGGCTGCGCGCGCGGGTCTGGACCGTCAACACCGAAGAGGACGTCGAATTTCTGGCCTCACTTGGGGTGACGGAGTTCACCTCGGATGTGCCGGGGCGGATTAGGCAGTTCCTGGACCATAAACTGGAGGCATGCGCCTAACCTTCCTCACGCCCGCGGTACGGATCGCCCTCTCGGTGTCCGTGGCCACGGGTCTGTACGGGATCTCGTTCGGCGCGCTGTCGATCGCGGCCGGTCTCGACCTGTGGCAGACGATGGCCCTCAGCGCCCTGATGTTCACGGGCGGGAGCCAGTTCGCGTTCATCGGCGTGCTCGCCGGCGGCGGTGCCGGGGCAGCGGCCTTCGGGGCTGCTTCACTGCTCGGGGTGCGCAACGCGATTTACGGGATGCAGATGAACGTGATGCTGCGCCCGCGGAAGACTCGCCGGCTGCTGGCGGCGCACGTGACCATCGACGAGTCCATTGCGGTCGCCGCGGGCCAGACGGAGCTGGTCGAGGCCAAGCGCGGATTCTGGTGGACCGGGTTCGGCGTCTTCGCCCTGTGGAACGTCTTCACGGTCCTCGGCGCCGTGCTGGGCGACGCGCTCGGCGACCCCGCCGCGTGGGGACTCGACGGCGCGGCCGTGGCGGCGTTTCTCGCCCTGCTGTGGCCGCGGCTGAAGAGCCGCGACCCGATTGCGCTCGCCGTCGTGGCGGCCGTCGTGACGATCCTCGCGGTCCCGGTCGTCCCCTCCGGGGTTCCCATCATGATCGCGGCGATCGTCGCCGGCGTCTGGGGATGGCTGGGGTCCGGTCGGATGACGACGTCGGCGGATGCCGAGACCCATCCCGAGGGGGAGCGCGCATGAGCGATTCGACGAGCCTGTGGTTCTGGGTGCTGGCCGCCTGCGCTGCGGCCTACGCCATCAAACTGGTGGGATACCTGGTGCCGGCGAAACTGTTGGACAACCCGCGCATCGTGCACGTCGCCGGCGCGGTCACGATCGGGCTGCTGGCCTCCCTGACGGCGGTGAACACGTTCGCCTCCGGCTCCGGAATCGCGTTCGATGCCCGGATCGGAGCGCTCGTCGCCGCGGCCATCGCCCTCCTTCTGCGGGCGCCGTTCCTCGTCGTCGTCATCGTCGGGGCTGCGACGGCTGCCGGCCTGAGGCTGCTCGGGATCGGCTGAGCTTGCGTCGGAAAATGTGATCTGAATCTCCGGCTCACATGTTCTATGTCACATGTCTTTCACAATTTGGGGTTAGGCTCGGGGTGGGCCCGGTCGCCACAACCAGCGAGGCGGACCCAGACCCCCTCCATCACGGGGTCGCCGCGATCCGCTTCGCCGGAACGCGGTGGATCGACTCGACCTACAGGAGATGCCATGACCATGGATGGCCTGAACACCACCGGCCCGCGTCGCCCGCGTCGCCGGTTTGCGGCTCTGACCGCGACCCTCGCGATCGGCGCGCTCGCCCTCTCAGCCTGCGCCGAAAGCCAGCGAGGCGACGACGCCGCCGCCGAGGGGGACGTCGACTCGACGTTCATCTTCGCCGCCTCCGCCGACCCCGCCTCGCTCGACCCGGCGTTCGCCTCCGACGGCGAATCGTTCCGCGTCTCCCGCCAGATCTTCGAGGGGCTCGTCGGCGTCGAAGCCGGAACGCCGGATCCCGAGCCGCTGCTCGCCGAGTCCTGGGAGCAGTCCGACGACGGACTGAGCTACACCTTCCAGCTCAAGGACGGCGTCACGTTCCACGACGACACCAGCTTCAATGCCGAGGCCGTGTGCGCGAACTTCGACCGCTGGTACAACTGGGAAGGCGTCCAGCAGGCCAGTTCGGTCAGTTACTACTACAACTCGCTGTTCAAGGGCTTCGCCGACAGCCCGGAGAACGCCGTTTACGAGTCCTGCGCCGTGGACGACGAGCTGACGGCGACCGTGAACCTCCGGGAACCGTTCGCCGGGTTCATCGCGGCCCTGTCGCTGCCGGCCTTCGCGATGCAGTCCCCGACGGCTCTCGAGGAGTACGACGCCGACGGAGTCTCCGGCACCCCCGAGGCGCCGGTCCTTTCCTCCTACGCGACGGAGCACCCGGTCGGCACCGGCCCGTTCGAGTTCGTCTCCTGGGAGAACGGCCAGCAGATCGAGCTGACCGCCTACGAGGACTACTGGGGCGAGCAGGGCCAGGTTCAGGACATCATCTTCCGCGTCATCGACGACCCGACGACGCGCCGCCAGTCCCTCGAGGCCGGCGACATCGACGGCTACGACCTCGTCGCCCCCGCCGACACCGCGTCCCTTGCCGACAAGGGCTTCAACATCATGGCCCGCGACCCGTTCACGATCCTCTACCTGGGCTTCAACCAGGAGATCGAGGAGCTCGCCGACATCAAGGTCCGCCAGGCGTTCGCGCACGCGATCGACAAGGACGCGCTGATCGCGCAGACCCTGCCGGAGGGCACGAAGCCGGCCCTGCAGTTCATCCCCGATTCCGTCAACGGCTACAACGACGACGTGACCGAGTACGAGTACGACCCCGAGAAGGCGAAGGACCTGCTCGCCGAGGCCGGCTACGAGGACGGCTTCGAGATCGACTTCAACTACCCGACCGGCGTCTCCCGCCCGTACATGCCCACCCCGGAGCAGGTCTTCTCCAATATCTCCGCGCAGCTCGAGGAGGTCGGCATCACGGTCAATCCGCAGCCGAACAAGTGGAGCCCGGACTACCTCGACCGCATTCAAGGCGGCCCGGACCACGGCATCCACCTGCTGGGCTGGACGGGTGACTACAACGACACCGACAACTTCGTCGGCGTGCACTTCGGTACACCCAAGGAGGACTTCGGGTTCGAGAACCAGGAACTCTTCGACAAGCTCGCCGAAGCCCGCGGCATCCCGGATGTCGACGAGCAGACCCCGTTGTACGAGGAGATCAACGCCGACATCGTCGACTTCCTCCCCGTGCTCCCGCTCGCCCACCCGGCCCCGTCGCTCGGCTTCAGCCCGCGCGTCGAGTCCTACCCGGTGAGCCCCGTCAACGACGAGGTCTTCAACCAGATCGTCCTGTCCGAGTAATCGCGCCCCGGCGCAAGGCGTGAGCACGACGGCGGCCCGCCCGTCGTCGTGCTCATTCCTCCTGATCCGCTCATCTGGAGAGGACGCACGTGCTACGTACGATCGGCAAGCGACTCGCGCTGCTGGTTCCCACGCTCTTCGGCCTGTCGCTGTTGCTGTTCCTGTGGGTTCGCAGCCTGCCCGGCGGCCCCGCGACGGCCCTGCTCGGCGACAAGGCGACGCCCGAGGCGGTGGCCCAGGTCAATCGCCTCTACGGCTTCGACAAGCCGTTCATCGAGCAGTACCTGACCTACATGGGCAAGCTGCTCACGGGTGACTTCGGCGTCAGCCTGCGCACCGGCCGGCCCGTGCTCGACGAGTTCGCCACGCGGTTCCCGGCCACGCTGGAGCTGACGGCGATCGCGCTCGTGTTCGCGGTCGGGCTCGGAATCCCGCTCGGCTACTGGGCGGCGAAGCACGTCGGGCGCTGGCAGGACCAGTTCTCGGTCTTCCTCTCGCTCGGCGGGGTGGTCATCCCGGTGTTCTTCCTGGCGTTCATCCTCAAGTGGATCTTCGCGATCCGGCTCGGCTGGTTCCCGACCGACGGTCGGCAGAATCCACGCATCAACGCCACCCACGTCACCGACTACTACGTGCTCGACGGGTTCCTGACGCAGGAGTGGGACGCGGCGTGGGACGCGTTCATGCACTTGGTGCTGCCGGGGATCGCGCTCGGCACCATCCCGCTGGCGATCATCGTGCGCATCACCCGCGCGTCCGTGCTCGAAGTCGTGAACGCGGACTACGTGCGCACGGCCCGGGCCAAGGGCATCAGCGCCACCCTGATCCGCAACCGGTTCGTGCTGCGCAACGCGATGCTGCCGGTGACCACCACGATCGGCCTGCAGCTCGGCCTGCTGATCTCGGGCGCCGTGCTGACCGAGACTGTCTTCGCGTTCAACGGGATCGGACGGTTCCTCCGGGATGCGATCTTCTATCTCGACTATCCGGTGTTGCAGGGCTTCATCATCTTCATCGCGGTGATCTATTCGCTGATCAATCTGTTGGTGGACGTGTCCTACAACCTGATCGACCCGAGGGTGCGTGTGCAATGAGCCAGAATCTTCCTCCCAGCCCTGGCCGCGGCCCTGCACCGGTGCCCGGTACGACGGCGGCGGCCGGCGCCGCGGCACCGACCGGAAAAGCGCCGGAACCCGAGGGGCGCGGCACCAGCGTGTGGGGCGAGGCGTTCATCCGGCTGCGCCGCAATCCGGCGGCGATCGTCGGTGCCGTGATCGTCACCGCGTTCCTCCTGGTGGCCGTGCTGGCCCCTGTCCTGGCGCCGTTCGGCGGCGAGGAGCTGCCCGGGCGCCGCGACATCACCCCGACGCACATCCCCGGTCCCGGCGAGGTGGAGGGGTACGCCCTCGGCCTCGACCGGTTCGGCGGCGACGTGCTCTCGAAGCTGATCTGGGGAGCGCAGTCCTCCCTCATGATCGGCATCGTCTCCACCGCGTTCGGACTCGTCGGCGGCATGATCCTGGGTCTGCTCGCCGGCGGGTTCGGCGGCTGGGTCGACAACGTCATCATGCGCTTCGTGGACATCCTGCTCTCGGTGCCGAACCTGCTGCTGGCCGTGTCCATCGCCGCGGTGCTGGGCCAGGGCGAGTACGCGATCATGATCGCGATTGGCGTCTCCGCGGTCCCCATCTTCGCCCGCCTGCTGCGCTCGTCGATCCTGGCGCAGAAGGGCTCCGACTACATCCTCGCGGCGCAGACCCTGGGCCTGAGCCGGCGTACCATCACGATGAGTCACCTGCTCCCGAACTCGGTCGGACCGGTCATCGTGCAGGCGACGCTGACCTTGGCCACGGCGGTCATCGACGCGGCGGCCCTGTCCTTCCTGGGCCTGGGCGGCGGCGTGCCCTACGAAGCCGAATGGGGCCGCATGCTCACCTACGCCCAGGCGGAGCTGAGCATCGCCCCGCAGCTGGCGTTCCTGCCGGGCATCTGCATCGCGGTCACCGCGCTCGGGTTCACGCTCCTCGGCGAGTCCCTGCGCGAGGCGCTGGACCCGAAGTCCCGCGCCCGCTAGAACCGGCACCGTCAGCGGGGCGACCCGCCACTACCGTTCGGCGACGAATCGACGGGTGACGGCCATATCGCGGTCGCCGAGACCCGAGTCGACGATCTCCGTGAAAGTCTCGTGCAGTGCCGGCAGGAGAGCGGCCCGGGTGGCGGTGGATTCGGCGACTTCGAGCCCGCAGCCGAGGTCCTTGAGCAGGTACTTGGCGGCGCCCGAGGGGCTGTCGTCGCGGCCCACGAGCTTGTCCTTGCGGGTGTCGAGCAGGCGCGAGGACGCGTAGCCGTGGCCAAGCAGGTCCCACATCTGGCCGACGTCGATGCCGGAGCGTTCGGCTAGGACGGTGGCCTCGCCGAGGGCCAGGATCGTCGCGCTGACGACCAGCTGGTTGCACGCCTTGGCGACCTCGCCGGCGCCGAGCGGGCCAAGTCGGACCGGGGTCCCGCACGGGGCGAGTGCACGGGTGGCGCGGGCGCAGTCGTCCTCCGTTCCGCCCATCATGATCGACAGGGTGCCGGCGATCGCGCCGTCCTCCCCGCCGGAAACCGGCGCGTCGACGAGGTGGACGCGCCCGCCGGTCGCGCCCTCGAGTCGCTGGCCGAGTTCCTGGATGCCGGGTGCCGAGCACGTGGAGCCGACGACGACGAGCAGCGGATCGGCGTCCCGGGGGCGGTCAGCCGCCCCGGCGGCGAGGCCGGCGGGACCGTCCAGCAATTCGATGACCTGCGGGAGGTCGGGGACCATGAGCAGTACGATGTCGCACGCGCGACCGAGGGAGGCGGGGGCGTCGTGCCAGTCGATGGCGGCGGCAGGGGAGCCGAGGAGGAGCTCGGTCATGACCTCGTCGCGCGGCCGGCGGGCCGTGACGGCCGCGCGACCGTGGCTCACGGCGAGATGGCGGGCCATCGGGGCGCCCATGGCGCCGAGCCCGATGACGCCGACGAGCGGTGCGGTGCGGTCCTGATGCGTCATCGCAGCAAGTCTTTCATTTGGTGACGTGGATCCGTAGGGTGCGCGGGCGGGCCGATAGGGTGGGTGGAACCGGAAGGAAACCCGCTGATGAACCCCACTTCTCAGACCCTACAGGTCGGTCTCGCGGTCGACCTCCCGCAGGGCGATTGTGAACTGATCGAGCGGCTCGAGCCGCGCGTGCGTGTGCTGCGCCGCCCCGGACTGAACCGACCAGCGCGCTGGAACGGGGATTGGGAGGGCGACCCCGGATTCGAGCGCACCGCCGAGCAGGAGGCGGAGTTCGCGGAATTGCTCGCCGGAGCCGACGCGCTGTTCGGCATTCCCGACGTCGATCCGGCGCTGCTGGCGCGGACCATTCGGGCGAATCCCGGGCTGCGGTGGGTGCACACCATGGCGGCCGGCGGCGGGGCGCAGGTGCGGGCCGCTGACCTCTCGCCGGACGAACTCGAGCGCGTCGCGTTCACGACAAGCGCCGGTGTGCACGGCTCCACACTCGCCGAGTTCGCGCTGTTCGGCGTGCTCGCCGGCGCGAAGGATCTGCGTCAGCTCGAGCGCGATCAGGCGGCGAAGCTGTGGCCCGCCGAGCGGCGGTACATGCGTCACCTCGACGAGATGACGGTCCTCGTCGTGGGCCTCGGGGGCATCGGGGCGGCAACCGCGGCCCGGTTCGCTGCCTGCGGCTCCACCGTGTGGGGCACCTCCCGCAGCGGGCGCCGCGTAGAGCACGTCGACCGTGTCGTCCCGCTCGAGGACCTCACCAAGGCGGCGGGAGAGGTTGACGCGATCATCGTGACGCTGCCCGGGACGCCGTCGACTGAGAAGCTCATCGGCGCCGACGTCTTCGCCGCCGTCAAGCCCGGTACGATCCTGGTCAACGTCGGCCGCGGAACGGTGATCGACGAGGAGGCTCTCCTGCCCGCGCTCGACGACGGACGGATCGGGTTCGCCGCACTCGATGTCTTCGCGACCGAACCGCTGCCGGCGTCGAGCCCCCTGTGGGAGCATCCTCGGGTTCTCGCGAGCCCGCACACCGCCGCACTGAGCCGGCAGGAGGCGGGGCGCATCGCCAAACTGTTCGCGCGCAACGCGACACGCCTGCTCGATGGAGAGCCGCTGATCAACCGCGTCGACACCGTGGAGTTCTACTGACGTCAGGCGAGGGTCGCGCCCTCCAGCGCCAGCAGGAATTGCTTGCGTTCGGCGCCCCCGGCGTAGCCGGTGAGGCCGCCGCCGGAACCGAGCACGCGGTGGCACGGGAACACGATGCTCAGCGGATTGCGCCCGACGGCCTGGCCGACCGCCTGCGCCCCGCGCGGCGAACCGACGGCCCGTGCGATCTCGCCGTACGTCACGGTGCTCCCGCGCGGGATCCCGCACAACTGGTCCCACACGGCCTTCTGGCGGGGTGTGCCCGGCGCGCCCAGGGGGAGGTCGAAGCCGTCCGCGCTGCCCGCCGCGTAGGCCGCCAACTGCGCTGCCGCCTCGTCGAGCAGTGGGTCGTCCCCGGGGCGAACCTGCTCGCCGAGCCGCTCGGGCGACGGCTGGAAACGGTGGTCGGCGAACCAGATCCCGGTCAGCCGGCCCGCGTCGGCGGCGATGGTCAAGGGGCCGATCGGAGTGGCCGCGAGTTCCGGCGCGTCGGTGATCAGATGCTTCATGATGCTCCTCCGGGGGCTGTCGCTGGTGATGGTGCGGGCGCGGCGGCCCATAAGTGCGCGGCGGCGTAGGAGCGCCACGGCCGCGTTGCCTCGAGCTCCGCGGCGAGGTCGGCGCGGCTTTCGGCGAGGCCGAGCGCCCGCGCGTTGGTGGCGAGAGCGGCATCGCCGCTGAGGTCCACGTCGGGGTCGCCGAGCGCGCGCAGCCGCGTGTAGGCGAGCGTCCACGGGCCCACGCCCTTGAGGACCGCGAGCCGCTCGAGCATGTCCGCGTCGGGCGCTGCCGGGTTCTCCGCGAGCAGCGCCAGCACGCGTTCGATGGTCGCCCGGCGAGCCGCCGGCCCCCGGTACCAGTCGCCCAGGCTCGCGAGCGCGGCACTCGCGCTCGGGAACGGGCGCAGTTCGGAGGACGACGGCGGCGCCCCGCCGTCGTACCCGCCCCCGGCAGGCGCGGAGTCGGCTCGCGCGGCGCGAACCGCGGCGGCCATGAGGCGTTGACCCGCGGCGACCGTGATCTGCTGGCCGGTGACGGCGCGCAGGACGGCCTCGTGCAGGGTCGGGATCCCGGGGATGCGCGTGCCCGGGCGCGCGCCGACGAGCGGAGTCAGCCAGGCGGTGCGGGAGAGCGCGGACTCGATGCCGGGCAGGTCGGCGTCGGCGTCGGTGAGGCGGCGGGCGGTGGCGACGGCCGCTGGGAGGTCGCGGGCGTCATCGAGCGCGATCCGGGCACGCAGGACGCCCGACGCGTCGGGGCCCAGGCGGAGCAGGCCGCGGCCGTTCGGCAGAGCGAGCGCGCGCTCATAGTGGCCGTCCTCGATCCGGTCCATTCCGGCGACCGTGCGCGCGGCGAACCAGCTGCTCAACCCCGCCCAGTCGAGCCCGCCGCGCACCGGCAGGCGGGCGCTGAGTGCGACGGGCGCCGCTGCCACCCGTTCGGTGGTGCCGCCCGCCTGTCGTGACGCCGTGCGCAGTTCGCCCGGGGAGCGGTTGAACACGGCGCGGATCGTGTCGTTGAACTGCCGGATGCTGCCGAATCCGGCGGAGAACGCCACGTCGGCGACGGGCAGCTCGGTGGAGGCGAGGAGGCGGAAGGCGCCGCGGGCGCGCCGTGCGCGGGCGTGGGCCAACGCCGGCGCACCGGTGGCCTCGACGAGCGCCCGGTTCAGTGTCCGCACCGAGACGCCCAGGCGTGAGGCGAGCGCGGGGACCGTGGGTGGGCTTTCGACGGCGGCACGTGCGGCGAGCACGCCGTCGTCGCCGGAGTCCAGCGCGCCGTCGTCGATCAGGGCGAGGGCACGGCCGGCGAGCGTCGCCGCGGGGTCCCAAGCGGGTGAGCCGGGCAGCGCCTCGGGGAAGCAGCGCAGGCACGGCCGGAAGCCGCGAACCTGCGCTTCGGCCGCGGTCCGCAGGAACGTCACGTTCTCCCGCTTCGGGGTCGGCGCCGGGCACGACGGCCGGCAGTAGATGCCTGTCGTGAACACGGCCGTGTAGAAGGCGCCGTCGAAACGCGCGTCGCGCGCGTCGATCGCCGTGTACTTGGCGTCGAACGGCAAGTCCTCGAAGGTGGTCGCGTCGCCGGTCTTGGTCATGGGTTCATCCTGCCGCACGCGCAAGTTCTTCGCTGGCGGGATTCGGTCACGAGCCTCGGGCGGAGAGTGTGGCGGACGCCGCGCTCGCCTGTATGCAGGCGCGAGCCGCCCCCCCGGATCAGCCGGCTGTGATGCGCAGCGCGTTGTTCCAGGGGTCCTCGAACGTGAGCGTGCGACCGTCGTCGTACCAGGGGACCGAGCTGGACGTGAGCCGCTCCCGCAGGGCGCCCACCGCCTCCTCGTCGGACACTGTCAGGTCGATTTCGCCGAGACCGAGCGAGGGTTCGCGTCCGGTGGCGCCGCGCGAGTTCCACGTGTTGGCAGCGAGGTGGTGGTGGTAGCCGCCGACGGAGAAGAACACGGCGCTGTTGCCGATCGTCGCGGTGACGTCGAAGCCGACGACGCCCGCGTAGAACTCGCGCGCGGTCGCGACGTCGCCCACCTTGAGGTGCACGTGGCCGACCTTCGCTTCGCCGCGTGGGATCGCGGGGTCGGCGAGGTGAAGTTGCAGGTAGCGGCGCGGGTCCAGGAAGACGGTGTCCATCGCGACGCGATCGCCGTCCCACCGCCAGGTCTCGCGCGGGCGGTCGAAGTAGAGCTCGACGCCGTTGCCCTCGGGGTCGTCGAAGTAGAAGGCCTCCGAGACGAGGTGGTCCGACGCGCCGAGGAAGCGGCCCGCGGACCAGGCGGCCACGCGCTGGACCGCGGCGGCCAGGTCGGCGCGGGAGGAGAAGAGGATCGCGGTGTGGAAGAGGCCCGCTGCGCCGTCCGGTGCGTGCCGCAGGGCGGGTGCGTGTTCGAGGATCATGGTCGGGGCGCCGTTCCGGCCGAGGACGGCGCTCGGCCCGGCCTGGGCGATGACGTCGAGACCCACGCCTTCGGTGTAGTAGCGGATCTGTGAGTCCAGATTGCCGACTTTGAGGGTCACGGTCCCGACGTCGCTGCGGGCGTCGAGGCGGTCCAGGGTGTCCATCGCCGTGCTCATGTGCTTCAACTCCAACCTGTCGCGGACCGTCGCGGTCCTGCTATTTAGTTGAAGGAACAAGTAAATTTCGGGATTCATTCCCGGTGGGCCGCGGCCGAGGCCTCCTGCGGTGGTGCCGACCGCGCCCGTCGTCGAAATGGGCGACTTCTCGGCGCTGCTGTCGCTCAGAACGACGACGCGAGACGACCGCTGCAGGACTGCGGCTGTGGATACCCGCGAGGAGGTCGCTTTCTCGTCGAGCATGGACTCATGACGCCTCGTAGCCAGATGCCGGCCGAACTGCAGAACTGCGTTTTCAGCGTGCGACAGGCGCTGGATGCAGGTGTCACGAGATCCAGACTCAGAGCCGGAGATATCACCGCCCTGGCTGCGGGCCTCTACGCGCACGGTGTCGACGAGCCGACGGAGCTCGCCCGGGCGGCCGCGCTCCGATATTGGCGACCCGAACTCTGGCTGTCGCATGCGAGCGCGGCCAAGGCGCACGGACTCTGGATTCCGGCGTCGATCGCCCGGGATCCGCGGCTCCACGTGAGCCTGCCGCGGCTGCAGCGGACGGTGCGGGCAGCTGGGTTCGCCGGCCACGCCATGATCGCCCGGGCCGAGGATGTGCTCCGGTTCGATCGTGTGGCGCACGCACCAGCGGGTCTGACTGCGGCCGTCTCCACGCCCGTGCGCACGTGGCTCGACCTCGCACCCTTGCTGTCTCTCGATGAAATGATCGTTCTCGGGGATCAGCTGGTCCGCCGCCCCTATCGGCGGCTCGACGGGAGAAACGAACCATGGGCGACGCTGTCCGGACTTGAAGCGCACGTCGACGACCATCGGGGGTTGAACGGCACCCGCATGGCGCGCAGGGCGCTGGACCTCATCCGGGTGGGATCGGATTCGCCGCCGGAGACGAGGGTGCGCACCACCGGACGGCGGAGCAGTTCGAGCGCGACATCCGTCGCGACGAGGCGTTCTCTGCCCGTGGCTGGCGCAATTTCCGATTCACGAGGGAGGGCGGGCGACAGGGGTTCGGTCGGGCGGTCATCCAGCTGCGCCGGCTCCTCGGCGCGCCGTAGCGTCGTTCCGGGTCGGACGCGGGACAGTGGTTCAACGCGGGGTGACGTCCACCGAACCGTTCCTCGTCGCGACACGCACCCGCTGGTCACTCGAGGGATCCGTCGGGACCTCGATGTCCTGCCGGCCGTTGTTCGTGGACACCGACACGTCGTACGGGCCGCCGGGAAGCTCAACTTCCACGGCCCCGTTGCGGGTCTCGATCTCGACGTCCGACGGGACGGCAGCGAGGCGGGCGTCCACGTCGCCGTTGTTGGTTTCGATCCGTACGACGTCGGCGCTCGCCTCGCGGACCTCCACCCGGCCGTTGCGAGTGGATACGTCGATGCGGCCCGAGGTGTCCTTCAGTGCGAGGGCTCCGTTGCGGCTGGAGATGTCGAGACCGCCGCTGACGTCCTCGACCGTCACCGCTCCATTGCGCGTTGTGACCGCGACCCCGTTGTCGAGGCCGGCGAGCCCGATCGATCCGTTGCGGCCGGTCAGCTCGAGCGCGACGCCGTGGGGCACCACCACCTCGTAGGTGGTCCGGCACCAGTTCAGCCCTGTGCAGGCACGTTCCAGATTCAGCCGGTCGTCGGAGATCGACCAGTCCGCCCTGTCCACGCCGATCAGCACGGTGCCCGCGAGCTCGCGGCGCACTTCGACGTCGTCGACGTCGCTCGCGGTGACGCTGATGTCGCCGTTGTGCGAGTCGATGCTCAACGCGTCGCCGTCGAGTGAGAAGCTCTGGGACTCCGAGTCCGGGCCGACGACGGGTGCCGCGACGGAGCAGCCCGTGGCCGCGGTGAGCAGAATGGCGGCGGCGAGGGCGGGGAGCGGGCGTCTCATGTTCCCAGCCTAGGTGGGATCGGCTCCGAGGGAACCCGACCTCGGGAAAATGGGGGTATGAATCAGGGTCATCCCTGAGGCCGGGCCGTCACGCCGCGTCGCCGTCGAGGTCGATGCGCAGCTCGTTGCCCGGAATCGACGCCAGCAGCCGCCGCGTGTACGGGTGCCGCGGGTTCGTGAAGATCTCCTCGCTGGACGCCGCTTCCACCAGCTCGCCGTCCTTCATCACGCATACGAAGTCGGAGATCAGCCGCACCACGGCGAGGTCGTGCGAGATGAACAGGTAGCTGAGCCCCATCTCCTTTTGGAGTGAACCGAGCAGCTTGAGGATCTGGTCCTGCACCAGGACGTCGAGCGCCGAGACCGGCTCGTCGCACACGATCAGCTCCGGCTTCAGCGCGAGCGCCCGCGCGATCGCCACGCGCTGCCGCTGACCGCCCGAGAGCTCCGACGGGTAGCGGCGCAGCATCGCGACCGGCAGCGCCACCTGCTCCATGAGTTCCTGCACGCGCGCCCGCCGCTCGGCCGGGGTGCCGCGCTTGTAGGCCTTGAGCGGCTCCTCGATGATCCGGCCGACGGTGAACATCGGGTTCAGGGACGAGTACGGGTCCTGGAACACGGGCTGCACGCGCTGCCGGAAGTCGTCGAGCGCCGCCTTGTCGAGCGTCGCGACGTCCTGCCCGTCGAAGAGCATCGTTCCGCTCGTGGGGTCGATGACCTTCAGCAGCATGCGTGCCGTCGTCGTCTTGCCCGACCCTGACTCGCCGACGATCGCGACCGTCGACCCGCGCGGGATCTCGAGCGAGACGTTCTTCGTCGCGTAGAAGTCCTCCCGCGATCCGCGCCGTTTGTAGACCTTGGTCAGGTCGCGGATCTCCACGATGTTGTCCGCCGCCTCCGCGGGCATGTCCTCGGGTATGACGTCGGCAGCGGCTTTCGCGCGTTCCTCGAGGTCCGCGGTGTAGGCCCCGGGCAGCAGGCGGGCGGCCGCCACCGAGGGGGCCGCCGCGACCAGCGAGCGCGTGTAGGGGTGCTGTGGGTCCTCGAGCAACTGCTTCGCGTTGCCCGCCTCGACGACGTGACCGCGGTGCATGACGACGAGTTCCGAAGCGCGCTCCGCGGCCAGGCCGAGGTCGTGGGTGATGAGCAGGACGGCCGTGCCGGCCTCCTCGGTCATCTGCTGGATCTGATCGAGGATCACGTGCTGGACGGTCACGTCGAGGGCCGACGTCGGCTCGTCGGCGATGAGCAGGCGCGGCCGGCAGGCGAGCCCGATCGCGATGAGCGCGCGCTGGCGGAGGCCGCCCGAGAATTCGTGCGGGTACATCTTCGCGCGGGCTTTGGCGTCCGGGATTCCGGCGGCCTCAAGGGTCGCGACGACTTTCGCGTCGACGTCCTTCTTGGTTGCCATGCCGTGGGCGAGCAGGGTCTCGGCGACCTGGGTGCCGATCTTCGAGACGGGGTTCAGGTTGGACATGGGGTCCTGCGGCACCATGCCGATGTGCTTGCCGCGGATCTTCTGCAGCTCCGGCTCGGGCAGGCCGAGGAGCTCGCGCCCGTCGAGTCGCACGCTTCCGCGGACCAGGGCGTTCGACGGCAGCAGCCCGATGGCGGCCATCGCCGTCGTGCTCTTTCCCGAACCGGATTCGCCGACGATGGCGAGGGTGCGGCCCGGCTGCAGCGTGAGGCTCGCGCTGTGGATGGCGGAGACCTCGCCGTGCATGGTCTTGAAATCGACGGCCAGGTCGGAGATCTCCAGCAAGGGTGCGGGCTGCGAATCGGTCATGGGTCCATCCTGCCTCAAACTTGTGGCAGATATGTTTCACGTCACATCTGGCGCGCCGTGAGGTCAGGTGCTGGCCCCGCTCGGCGGGGAGGGGGTTCGTCTGGAAGCGATGCGACCCAGCCAGTGCCGGAGCAGGTCGGCTTCCGGGGCGGAGAATCCCTCCGAGGCCAGAGGCAGAGCGGCCAGCAGTGCGCTGGCCTGCTCCGCTGGCCCGACGTTTGCCGCGGGCGCTGACAGGCCGGTGATCGCCTCGATCGTCGCCTCGCGCATCGCGGCAGACAGCGCGGGGTCCGGGGTGCGGGTGATGATCTGGCGCAGCGTGACGCCGATATTGGCGGCCAGGACGTGGTCCGTGGCCTGCTGCGGATCGACCCGGAGTCGACCCTGCGCGTGCGCCTGCTCCATGAGGCCGAGCAGCGCCCTGGTTGGTCGATCCTCCGCGGTGCTGCGGCTTCCCGGGGCGACCTGCCCGTACATGAGTGCGTAGAAGGCCGGATTCTCCAGCCCGAAGGACACGTGCAGGTCCCATCCGGAGCGGAGGTTCCGCAGCGGGTCCGGATCCGGTTCGGCCTGCGTCTTCAGAGCCATGTAGAGGTCGAAGCCGTGCTCGACGACGGCGCCCAGCAGGCCCTCCTTATTGCCGAAGAAATGGTAGAGCGTCGGCATTTTGACTCCGACGCGCTCGCAGATGGCGCGCAGGGGGACGTCCTGGCCCGGATGGGCCGCGATGAGGTCCGCGGCGGCCTCGAGCAGTCGCTCCCGTGTATCGGTATTGCGCGTTCCTGTCATATCGCTATAGTAGCAATATAGCGCCGATATACATCGGTGGATCGATCAGATAGGAAAGGCTCACCATGACTACGCATGACCTGAAAGATCGAGTGGTTCTCGTCGCCGGCGGCGGCAAGAACCTCGGGGGCCTCGTCTCCCGCCAGATGGCAGAGGCCGGGGCGGACGTGGCCATCCATTTCAACTCGGAGTCCACCCGGCCCGACGCGGAAGAGACGCTTGCCGCGGTCGAGGCCGCCGGCCGGCGCGGTGTCCTGCTGGGCGGGGATCTGACGGTTCCGGCCAACGTCGAGAAGCTCTTCGCAGACGCCGAGGAGGCGCTCGGCCGCGTCGACGTCGCCGTCAACACGGTCGGCAAGGTGCTGCGCAAGCCGATCGTCGAGACCACCGAGGACGAGTACGACTCGATGTTCGACATCAATGCCAAGGCCGCTTACTTCTTCATCAAGGAGGCCGGCCAGCGGCTGAACGACGGCGGCAAGATCGTCACGATCGCCACGTCGCTGCTGGCGGCGTTCACCGACGGCTATTCCACCTACGCCGGCGGCAAGTCCCCGGTCGAGCACTTCACGCGCGCCGGCGCGAAGGAGTTCGCCGCCCGCGGCATCTCCGTCACGTCCATCGCCCCGGGCCCGATGGACACGCCCTTCTTCTACGGGCAGGAGACCCCGGAGCGCGTCGAGTTCCACAAGTCGCAGGCGATGGGCGGCCAGCTCACGCAGATCGAGGACATCGCCCCGATCGTCCGCTTCCTGGCGACCGAGGGCTGGTGGATCACGGGCCAGACGATCTTCGCCAACGGCGGATACACCACGCGTTAGGCTCGTTTCACCCGAGGAGAGGCTAGATCATGACCGCTGTACCCGAACCTGTGGCGTCCTTCATCGACGCCGTCAACCGCAACGACGGCGACGCCTTCCTGAACGCGTTCTCGCCGGACGGATTCGTCGACGACTGGGGCCGGATCTTCACTGGCCGCGAGCAGATCAAGGCCTGGAGCGACGTCGAATTCATCGGCGCGCACGGCACACTGGCGGTCGAGGAGGTCGACGCCGGCGAGGAGGCCATCGAGGTCGTCGGCGACTGGCGCAGCCAGCACGCCAACGGACGATCCAAGTTCACCTTCGCGGTCGTCGGCGACCACCTCGCCTCCATGACGATCCGCGAGGGCTGACCCCGCGTTAAACACGTGTGGCCGCCACCCCTGTTGGGATGGCGGCCACACGCTTCTGGTCGGCGGGACGGTGCCCGCGATGCGCCGGGCGGGCCGGCGGCCGACTACTTCTTCAGGTCGAAGCGGTCCAGCTCCATGACCTTGACCCACGCTGAGACGAAGTCGCTCACGAACTTGTCGGCGGCGTCGTCGGAGGCGTAGACCTCGGCGACGGCGCGCAGCTCGGAGTTGGCGCCGAAGACCAGGTCGACGCGGCTGCCGGTGAGTCCGGTGTTGGACGTGTAGGTCCGCTCGTCCTCGGAGGCGGTCCACTCGATGCCCAGCTCGAGCAGGTTGACGAAGAAGTCGTTCGTCAGCGTGCCAGGCGCGGTCGTGAAGACGCCCAGGTCCGACCCGTCCCAGTTGTTGCCCAGCACGCGCAGGCCGCCGACGAGGACGGTCATCTCCGGCGCGGAGAGCTTGAGCTGGTTGGCGCGGTCGATCAGCAGGTACTCGCTCGGCAGCTTGAGGTAGCCCGAGTCGTGGTTGCGGAAGCCGTCGGCGACCGGCTCGAGCCAGGCGAACTGGTCGAGGTCGGTCTGCTCCTGCGTCGCGTCGACGCGGCCCGGGGTGAACGGAACCGTGATCGACTTGCCGGCGGCCTGGGCCGCCAGCTCGATGCCCACGCCGCCGGCGAGCACGACGACGTCGGCGAAGGAGACCTTCACGGAAGCGGTCGCGTTGAACTCGTCGGTGATGTTCTCGAGGGTCGCGAGGACCGGCTTCAGGGCGGCCGGGTTGTTGGCCGTCCAGTTCACCTGCGGCTCGAGGCGGATGCGGCCGCCGTTGGCGCCGCCGCGCTTGTCCGAACCGCGGAAGGTCGAAGCGGCCTTCCACGCGGTGGAGACGAGCTGGTCGACGGTCAGGCCCGACTCGGCGATCTTCTGCTTGAGGGCGTCGATGTCTGCGGCGCCGATGACCTGCTCCGGCGCGGCCGGGAGCGGATCCTGCCAGATGAGGTCCTCAGCCGGGACCTCCGGGCCGAGGTACAGCGGCTTCGGGCCCATGTCGCGGTGGGTCAGCTTGAACCAGGCGCGGGCGAACGCATCGGCGAACGCGTCCTGGTCGTCCTTGAAACGGCGGGAGATCGCCTCGAAGCCCGGGTCCATACGCAGAGCCAGGTCCGAGGTGAGCATGCGCGGCTCGCGCTTGCCCTCCGAGTGGGCCATCGGCACGAGGCCGTCGCCGCCGCCGTTCTTCGGGCGCCACTGCTTCGCGCCGGCGGGGGACTCGAAGAGCTCCCACTCGTAGGCGAAGAGGATGTGGAAGAACTCGTTGTCCCAGCGGGTCGGGTGGTAGGTCCAGGTGACCTCGAGGCCCGAGGTCAGGCTGTCGTCGCCGTGGCCCGTGCCGTACTCGTTCTTCCAGCCGATGCCCTGGTTCTCGAGCGGTGCGGTCTCGGGGTCCGGACCCATCTTGTCGTCCGGGTGCGCGCCGTGGGTCTTGCCGAAGGTGTGGCCGCCGGCGATCAGAGCCACGGTCTCCTCGTCGGTCATGCCCATGCGGGTGAAGGTCTCGCGGATGTCGCGGCCGGAGGCGATCGGGTCCGGGTTGCCGTTCGGGCCCTCCGGGTTCACGTAGATCAGGCCCATCTGCACGGCAGCCAGCGGCGCCTCGAGGTCGCGGTCGCCGGTGTAGCGCTCGTCGTCGAGCCACACCTTCTCCGGGCCCCAGTAGATGTCCTCGTCTGACTCCCAGACGTCCACGCGTCCGCCGCCGAAGCCGAAGGTCTTCAGGCCCATGGTCTCGAGCGCGACGTTGCCGGCGAGGATGAAGAGGTCGCCCCAGGAGATCGACTGGCCGTACTTCTTCTTGACCGGCCACAGCAGGCGGCGGGCCTTGTCGAGGGAGACGTTGTCCGGCCAGGAGTTCAGCGGCGCGAAGCGCTGCTGACCGCGACCGCCACCGCCGCGGCCGTCGTGGCTGCGGTAGGTGCCGGCGGAGTGCCACGCCATGCGGATCATGAAGGGACCGTAGTGACCGAAGTCGGCGGGCCACCAGTCCTTCGAGTCCGTCATGACGCCGGCCAGATCGGCCTTGACGGCGTCCAGGTCCACGTTCTTGAAGGCCTCGGCGTAGTCGAAGTCCTCACCCAACGGGTTGGTGACCGGCTGGTCCTTGGCGAGGATCTTCAGGTTCAGCTTGTTCGGCCACCAAGTGCTGTTGGTCGAGCCAGCCGTCGGCTGCGACACGGCACCGTGCATGACCGGGCACTGGCCCACGGGTGTTGCGGTTTCAGTCATGACAATCCTTCCGGAATTGCTTCAAGGGGCATTGGTTGTGGCGGAGCATGCGGGACACAGACCCCAGTAGATGACCTCGGCTTCGTCGATGTCGAAGCCGTGGCCTTCAGGAGCGTGCAGGCACGGAGCCTTGCCTTCGGCGCATTCGACGTCGACGACGGCGCCGCACTGCCGGCAGACCAGGTGGTGGTGGTTGTCGCCCACCCGTGACTCGTACCGTGCCAGCGACCCGGCGGGCTGGATGCTGCGCAGCAGCCCGGCCTGGGTCAGGGCCCGCAGGGCGTCGTACACGGCCTGCCGGGAAACCTCCGGCCGGATCGCGTGGACGGCGCCCAGGACGGTGTCCGTGTTCGCATGCGGGTGTGCCTCGACGGCCTGCAGCACCGCCACCCGGGGGCGGGTGACGCGCAGGCCAGATTCACGCAGCTGGTGCTCGTGATCAGTCTCGGTCCGCATGCGCCCAATCTACTCCTTATCTGGACACAGTCAAGATTAGATGTGGATTTGTCGACGACTGTTCGCCGTGCCGTCATCTTCCGGTTGCTACCCGCGGGCTCGCGGTCGAACCGGCCTTGACGGCATGCCCCTCGAGTCCCCATACTTGGCGTCACCGATATATTTAGATCCTAAATTTAGTTGACGCGAGTCGAGTGGGTGCCGAACGCCCAGTGTTCGCGCGACGGGAAGCAGCTGCAATCATGACCGAATCGTCCCGAACCGCCGCGGCCGACTGGTGGCGCCAGGCCTCCGTCTACCAGATCTACCCGCGCAGCTTCGCCGATGCCAACGGCGACGGCATCGGCGACCTCAAGGGCATCACGTCCAAGGTCGGCTACCTGCAGGAGCTGGGCATCGAGGCCGTCTGGCTCAGCCCGTTCTACCCCTCGGAACTCGCGGACGGCGGCTACGACGTCGCCGACTACCGCGATGTCGATCCCAAGATCGGCACCCTGGCCGACTTCGATGAGATGACCGCCGCACTGCATGCCGCGGGCATCAAGGTCATCGTCGACATCGTCCCGAACCACACCTCGGATCAGCACGAGTGGTTCCGCGAGGCCCTCGCCGCCCCCGAGGGATCCGATGCACGCGACCGGTACATCTTCCGCGAGGGCAAGGGGGAGAACGGGGAGCTGCCCCCGAACAACTGGACCTCGATCTTCGGCGGTCCCGCCTGGGAGCGCATCACCGAGCCGGATGGTACGCCCGGCCAGTGGTACTTCCACCTCTTCGCCAAGGAGCAGCCGGACCTGAACTGGGACCGCCGGGACGTGCGCGAAGATTTCCTGAAGACACTGCGCTTCTGGTCCGACCGCGGGGTCGACGGCTTCCGCATCGACGTGGCCCACTCGCTGACCAAGAACCTCGACGAAGCCTACGACGCACTGACCACGATCCTCGGCGACTGGAGCATCTTCGAGGACGGCCAGCACCCGATCTGGGACCGCGACGAGGTGCACGAGATCTACGCCGAGTGGCGCGAGGTCTTCAACTCCTACGACCCGCCGCGGACCGCCGTCGCCGAGGCCTGGGTTCCGAAGCCGCACCGCCGCGCCCGCTACGCCTCGCCGGAGAGCCTGGGCCAGGCTTTCAACTTCGATCTGCTCGTCGCCGACTTCGACGCGGCGGAGTTCCGCAAGATCATCTCGGAGAACCTGGAGTTCGCGACCGAGTCCGGCTCGTCGACCACGTGGGTCTTCTCGAACCACGACGTCGTCCGCCACGCCACGCGCTACGGCCTGCCGAGTGTCCACGGCGGCCTCAACGACGGGTTCTCGGGCGGCAACAACGGCAAGCAGTGGCTGCTCGACGGCGGCGACCCGGCCGCCGTCGACATCGAGCTCGGCCTGCGCCGCGCGAAGGCGGCCACGGCCCTCATGCTGGCCCTGCCCGGGTCGGCCTACCTGTACCAGGGGGAGGAGCTCGGCCTGCAGGAGGCCGGGCAGATCCCGGACGCGGACCGCCAGGACCCGGCGTTCTTCCGCAACCCCGGCGTCGACATCGGCCGCGACGGCTGCCGCGTCCCGCTGCCGTGGGAGCCGACCGGTTCCGCGCTCGGATTCGGCGCGGGCACCGCGCACCTGCCGCAGCCCGAGTGGTTCGCCGACTACGCCGCCAGCGCGCAGGAAGCCGACGCCGGATCGACGCTCGCGTTCTACCGCCGAGCCCTCGCCCTGCGTGGCGAGCTGCAGACCGAAGAGGCGCTGGCCTGGCAGGAGACCGGGGCCGCCGACGTCCTGCACTTCAGCCGCCCGGGCGGCTGGCACGTCGTGACGAACTTCGGTGCTGAGCCGGTGGAGCTGCCGGCCGGCGAGATCCTCCTGATCAGCACTCCGCTCGTCGACGGGAAGCTGCCGGCGGACTCGACCGCCTGGCTCAAGCGGTAGCCTCCTGGTGAGGCGAGCACGACGGCGTCGCCCACCCCGCGCGGGGAGGGCGACGCCGTCGTGTTGTGCGGGTTCATGCTGGGCGCGTCCGTCCGTTTCCGGTGGGACCCTGCTTCCGCGAGCCGGCTACTTGGCGCCGGCGTTGATGAGCGACTCGGCCTCGGCGGCCAGAGCCTCGGCGGATGCGTGCCGCGAGTCGAGCACGTGGCGCGGATCCTTCCACAGCGCGAGCTGGAAACGCCGCCGGTTCAGGGAGATCCACGTGGGGGCGCCGATGAGGGGATCCTCGACCCGCTTGCGCTGCTGCAGACGCATGCGGTGCACCGTCGGGTCGGAGCACACGACCTCGAACCAGAGCAGCTCGGCGCCGGTCCGCTCGGCCAGGCGCTTCCACTGCCCGCGCGCCTCAGCGGTGTCGTTGACGGCGTCGATCACGACGTCGAGTCCGTTGCGCAGCTGCGGTTCAGCGGCCGCCTCGACGGCGGCGTACGCGGCGTGCCCGGTCGGCTGCCGCTTCTGCTCGACGCCCGCGGAGACGATCGCGGCCTCCAGCGGGTCCACGCCGAGCAGGACGGCGCCGAGGCGGGAGGCGAGGGCCTCCGCCGTCGTCGACTTGCCCGTGCCGGGCAGCCCGGCGAGGGCGATGAGTCGGGCCACGGGATCAACCTCTTCTCACTCGGCCGGCGGATAGGACGACGCCGGCGCGGCAGCCTCGTCGTCTGCGACGATTCTGCCACGCGGCGCGCCGCCGCGGCAGTGACCTGCGACTAGTCGCGCAGGGCCAGGTCCGGGCGGACCCGGCCGGTGGGGCCGACGAGCAGTCGGTAGCCGACGAGGAGCAGCGCGATCCAGACGCCGCCGACGATGAGGGCCGCCCGCCCGGCCGGCGTGAACGCCAGGATGACGACGATCAGGCCCATGAACGCGAGGCCCAAGTAGTTCAGCACTGGCCACAGTGGGGCGGCGAACCCGCCCGGCTGCTCGCCGTTCCGCGCCATTTCGCGGCGCATGTTGCAGTGCGCGAGCAGGATCGAGGCCCACGTGAACACGGTCGCGAAGGTCGCGATCGAGGCGACGATCAGGAACAGCTGGTCGGGGATCCAGAGGTAGACGAACAGTCCGATCACGAGGCAGCACGCGACGATCGCGACCGGCTGGACGGGCACGCCCGCCTTCGAGACGCGCGTGAACGATGCCGGGGCGTGGCCCTGCTCGGCGAGGCCGTACATCGTGCGGGACGCGGCGTAGGTGATGGAGTTCATCGCTGAGAGTGCAGCGGAGAGCACCACCGCGTTGATCACGTGCGCCGCCCCGGGGATGCCGAGCACGGCGAAGACCTGGACGAACGGGGACTCACCCGAGCCGATCTCGGTCCACGGGATCAGCATGAGCATCACGCCGATCGTGAGGATGTAGAACACGAGGATGCGGATCGGGACGGTGTTCACGGCCTTCGGGATCGCGCGGGCCGGGTCGTCGGCCTCGCCGGCGGTCATGCCGAGCGTCTCCACGCCGCCGAACGAGAACACCACGATGCCCAGGCTCATGATGATGCCCCAGACGCCGAAGGGCGCGAAGCCGGAGTGCTCGAAGAAGTTGTGCGGACCGGGCGTGAAGCCGCCGAGGCTGACGCCGCCGATGACGAGCGCGAGGCCGCCGACGATCATGGCGACGATCGTGACGACCTTGATGAGCGTGAACCAGAACTCGAGTTCACCGAAGACTTTCACGCGCATGAGGTTCAGGCCGCAGATAAGCACGAGCGCGGCCACCATCCACACCCAGCCGGGGGTGTCGGGGTACCACATCTTCATATACATCGCGGCGGCGGTCATGTCGGCGATGGCGACGATGATCATCTCGAACGCGAAGGTCCAGCCGGTCAGGAAGCCGGCGGTCGGGCTGATGTACCGGCCCGAGTACTGGGCGAAGGAACCGGCGACGGGGTGGCGGACGGCCATCTCCCCGAGGGCGCGCATCACCGCGTAGACCGCGCAGCCGGCGATCAGGTACGCGATGAGCACGGCCGGGCCGGCCGCCTGAATGGTCTCCGAGGAGCCGTAGAACAGGCCGGTACCGATCGCGGAGCCGAGTGCGATGAAGCGGATGTGCCGCAGCGAGAGTTTACGTTCGAGTTCGTTGGCTGACGGGTCCGGACTCGTCGTCGAGCCCGCGCCGTGCTCGTGCACGGTGGTCTTGCTGGAAGTCATATCGGTCCTGTTGTCTCATGCCTGGCCGTAACAATGTGAGGGTGCCATGGCTGGGATTGCCCCAACGGGGCAGCGTCCAGTGTTCCACGGTGATGAGCGTTCCGTCACATTCGGCCCCGTGACGTTGTGTGAAGCCCCGTACTCGCGTGCGCCGCGTGTGGCGCGGATGCGCGCCGAGGTGGCAGGGTTGAGGCCATGATCGTCGCCTTCTCCGTAGCCCCCATGAACGCCCAGGACGCCGACGGGTCCGTGCACGACGCCGTCGCCGCCGCCGTCCGAGTGGTCCGGGCCTCCGGCCTGCCCAACCGGACGTCCTCGATGTTCACCGAGATCGAGGGCGAGTGGGACGAGGTCATGGACGTCGTCAAGCGCGCCACCGAGGCGGTCACCGCCGCCAGCGACCGCGTTTCGCTGGTCCTCAAGGCGGACATCCGCGCCGGGCACACCGGCGAGATCGACGGCAAGGTCGCCCGGCTCGAGCGCGCGCTCGCCGAAGGGGACCCCGCCTGATGTCGCAGCACAGCTACGTCGTCCGTAAGGCGGCGGCCGAGGACATCCGGGGAACCCTCGAAATGAAGCTCGCCGCCTGGCGCGAGACCTACTCCGACCGGCGCCCCGAGTCGTTCTTCTCCGCGGAGCAGGCCCGCCGGGAAGAGCTCGTCGCCTGGTGGACCAACGGCTTGGAGGCCGGCGCTGAGTTCTGGATCGCCGTCGACGCCGACGGCGAGATCGTCGGCTGCGCTGGCGGGGCCCCGGTCACGGACGACGACGCCGACACCGGTGCCCGCCTTGAACTGCAGGTGCTCTACGTGCGTTCGTTCGCCCAGGGCACAGGCCTCGGCGAGCAGCTGATGGCGACCGTCATCGGCGACGAGCCCGCGGTTGTCTGGGTGCTCGAGGGCAACGGCCGGGCCGTTCGGTTCTACGAGAAGCACGGTTTCGTCGCCGACGGCCGCATCGAGGCGCTTGCCGACGAGGGCGGCGGGCTCGATTGGGCCGGCCTCAACGAAATGCGCATGGTGCGCGGCGCGTCCGGCGGGGCGCGCGCCGTGAACGCGGCGGGCTAGGACTCGGCGTGGGCGGACGTCGTCGTACGCAGAAGGCGAAGGGCGGCGCGCGCAACGCGGCCGAGACCGTGAGCGCGGCGGTGGCCGGGCCCGTCGAGGGTGAGTTCGAGATCGACACGGGTCTCGCACGGCTGGAGCGCGACCGGTACAGCAGCACTGGGTGGGTCCTGTACGTCAACGGCGTGCCGTCTTCGCACGTGGACCTGGCCGAGCCCGCGCGGCTGGACTTCGAATACATGCGGTGGATCGCGGCGCTGATGCGGGCGCGGTTCGACCCGTCCGGCTTCGGCGAGCGGAAGCTGCGCGCGCTGCACCTGGGCGGAGGCGCGTGCTCGATGGCGCGGTGGGTGCATGCGACGTACGAGGCCCGGCAGGTCGTCGTCGAGCTCGACGGCCGGCTGGCCGAGTACGTGCGCGACTGGTTCGATCTGCCGCGGGCACCGCTGCTGCGCGTGCGGCAGGGCGAGGCCGGCGCGGTGCTCGCCTCGCTCACCGAGAACACGCGCGACGTGGTCATCCGGGACGTCTTCGCCGGCGATGCGACCCCGGCGGCGCTGACCGGGGAGGCGACGGCGCGGGATGCCGATCGGGTGCTGGACGCGGGAGGGGTGTACATCGTGAACTGCGGCGACGGCCCGGATCTGGCGAACTTCCGGCGCGAGGCTGGCGTGCTGCGCTCGGTCTTCGCGCATGTCGTGGCCGTCGCGGACCCGGCGATGTTCAAGGGGCGGCGCCGCGGGAACGTGATCATCGCGTGCTCGCAGGAGCCCGTGGTGGCGGACGCCGCTGCGGCGGGCATGCGGCGCGAGCTGCTCGGTGGGGGAGTGCCCGCGGCCTACTGGGACGAGGCGAAGGTCGGGACCTTTGCCGGGTGATGGGCGACTATGTGCGAATCGCCCCGTTTTCGACCAGGCTGGCGCGGCCCTAGTTTTGGACGCCCTAGTCAGCAGACCGTGTTGAGGTCGTCGCGGCGCGAAAACGGGGGGATTCGCACATCCGTGCCCGTGGCGAGGATCTCCCGGATGGTTTCGATGACGGAATCGGTCCTGTTCAGGACCTGCGAGGCGCTGAAACGGATGGACCGGTAGCCGGAGCGGGCCGCTTCCTGATCTCGGCGCATGTCGTTCTGCCAGGCTGCCCGGTTCCCGTGCCACTGCCAGCCGTCAAGTTCGACGATCAACCGACCTGCGACGAGGAAGTCCACCCGGCCGATGCCCGGCAGCTCCGCTTGTTCTTGGAAGTCGAGTCCCGTCCGCAGCAGCCCCGCGCGTACGACGACTTCAATGGGGGAGCCGGCCACTCCGCGGACGAGGTCCAGAGACTGCCGAGCGTTTCGGCCGTGGCGGTTCCCCAACCGGGCGCGGAGGTCGTCGAGGGTGACGAGTCCTCGGACGAGCGCCGATTCGACGATGACTGCGGATTCGACTGGTTCAAGACAGCCAGCGGCGTGGAGGCACATCTGCGTCGGATCCACGACGAGCGTCGCGGCGGTGGTGATGCGGTGCCGGACGACGGCGAATTTGCAGGGTCCCTGCGGATGACCGTGAGGTGTCGCCAGGTGAAGTCTGGACGGCGTTGTCAGCACCCAACCGCCGGTGAACTCGGCGGCCGATACGCACGTCAACGCGGCAGCCAGACGTAGGGCCTCCATCGCGTTGGGATGCAGTCCAGGATCCGCGATGATGTCCGCCCGCGGGCGAGGGTAGTTCGAGAATGCGGCTTCGATCCGGCGCCGCGAGAGCCCGCGATCCGCGAGGTCGCGTCGGGTCAGAGCGCCGCGTTGGCGCAGGAGGTCGTCGAGGTCCACGCGCCGATTCTGCCGCTTGCTCTAGCCGGCAGCGGACCCGCGGTTTGCATGTGTGGAAGCAGCGGAGGAGTCGGTGCGCTGTGGACGCCGAGTGGGCGCTGCTGCTCGGGGCGTCGCGTCGCGGCCCGTGAGGCGCGCTAGGCGATCGCCTGCTCGAGCACGCCGATGCCGAAGAAGAGCACGAACGCGGCGGCGACAACCCACATGAGCGGATGGACCTCCTTGGCGCGGCCCTGAACGGCGCGCAGGAAGACGAAGGACACGAATCCCGCACCGATGCCGTTGGCAATCGAGTACGTGAACGGCATCAGGGTGAAGGTCAGGAACGCGGGCAGGGCGATGCCCCAGTCGGTCCAGTCGATCTTCACGACCTGGGTGATCATCATGAATCCGACGACGACGAGTGCCGGGGCGACGGCCTCGAACGGTACGAGGTGGATGAGCGGGGTCAGGAACATCGCCAGCACGAACAGGATGCCCGTGACGATCGAGGCCAGGCCGGTGCGGGCACCTTCGCCGATGCCCGCGCCGGACTCGACGTAGATCTGGTTGGAGGAGACCGAGGCGCCGCCGCCCGCAATCGCGCCCGCGGCGTCGACGAGCAGCACGCGGTTGACGTTCGGGATGTTGCCCTTCTCGTCGACGGAGCCCGCCTCGTTGGCGAGGCCGACCATCGTGCCCATGGCGTCGAAGAAGATCGAGAGCAGCAGGACGAAGGTCAGGAGCACGGCCGCCGTCACGCCGAGGGTCTGGAATGCGCCGAAGACCGAGATCTCGCCGATGAGCGACAGGTCGGGGGATGCCCACTCCGGCATCGCCGGGACCACGAGGGACCAGCCCTGTGGGTTCTCGGCGCTCGAGCCGATCCCGAAGGCCAGCTCCAGGGCGTTCGCCAGCGCCGCGGAGACGACGATGCCGATCAGGATCGCGCCGCGCACCTTGCGGATCACGAGGGCCGCCGTCAGCAGAAGCCCGACGACGAAAACGAGGAGCGGCCAGCCGAGCAGCTCGCCGTCGAAGCCCAGGCCGACGGGCACTGTCGTGCCTGCAGCATCGGGGACGCGGCGGACGAAACCGGCGTTCACGAGGCCGATGAGCGCGATGAACATGCCGATGCCGACGACGATCGCGGTCTTCAGCGACGGCGGCACGGCGCGGAAGACCGCCGTGCGGAAGCCCGTGAGGACGAGGATCATCATGGTCACGCCGGCGATGAGTACCAGCCCCATCACCTCAGGCCACGTCAGGCCCGGATTGGTCGCGACCGTGATTGCGAGGAAGGCGTTGACGCCCAGCCCCGTGGCCATGGCGAACGGGTGCTTCGCCCACGCGCCCATGAGGATCGTCATGATGCCGGCGACGAGGGCGGTCGCGGCGGCCACTCGGGCCGGCCCCAGCTCGGCCCCGGTCGAATCGGCCCCGGAGAGGATCAGCGGGTTCAGCACCACGATATAGCTCATCGCGAAGAAGGTGGCGATGCCGCCGCGGATTTCCCGCGAGAAGGACGAGCCGCGCTCGGAGATCATGAAATAGCGGTCGAGCAGACCGGCTCCCGCGTTCTGCGTGGGTACTCCAGTTTTGTGCATGGACCTATGTTATGGCTCGCACTTTTGCGTTGTAGACCACACGTGGGGAAAGGTGAACAATGTAACTACGGCGTTTGCCATCCACGAAGGAGTTGGACGATGACTGAGTACCCCAGTGAAGGTGACACGGGCCCGGACCGCGCCGAAGGCGTGGTCGGCGGGATCATCGTGGGCGTCGACGGTTCCGAAGCCGGTCAGTGTGCCCTGAAATGGGCGGCTGACGAGGCGCGCCGCCGGAGCATGCCCCTCAACGTCGTCACCGCGTACACGATTCCGGTGTTCGCGGCGTCCAGTATGGACGCGGGATACGCGACCCTGGACGACGACGTCATCCGCGAAGGCGCGCAAGAGGTCCTGCGTGACGCGATTCATGGTCTCGACACCACTGGAATCGACGTCAAACTGCTTCTCGAGTCCGGCGACCCGGCCGGTGTGCTGCTCGACCTGAGCGAGAGCGCGGACCTCATCGTGGTCGGCACGCGCGGCCGCGGCGGCTTCGTCGGGCGCATGCTCGGTTCGGTCAGCTCCGCGCTTCCGGCCCACGCGAAGTGCCCGACCGTCGTCGTGCCGCAGTGCGTCACGACCGTCCCGACGGATGCTCCCGAGCGGCGCGACGTCGTCGTGGTGGGTGTGGACGGATCCGAACGGGCGCGGCACGCGGTGCTCATCGCGGCCGAACGGGCGACCGAGCGCGGCGTGCCGCTGCGCGTGGTGTGCGGGATCCCGCCGGTCAGCGGCGCGCTGGCCTGGATGCCGGCGACCGTGGACCAGGAGGCGCTCGTGGCCGACATCCAGGTGCAGCTCGGTAACGGGGCACGCTGGCTCAACAGCCACTTCCCGAACCTCGAGATCGAGACGGAGGCCGTGAACGGCCCACCGATCGAGATGCTGCTCGAGGAGTCCGCACGTTCGCGCCTCACCGTCGTGGGTACGCGCGGGCGCGGCGGTTTCGCCGGGATGCTGCTCGGATCGACAAGCCAGGGCGTGCTGCACCACGCACGCGGCCCGGTCCTCGTGGTCCCGGACCGCGACGATCCGCGACTGCACAACCGATCGGACTTCGACACGCCCGCCGGCTAGCCGGTTGCCGCGGACGCGCTGCCCGAACCTGAATGCTGACTAGGAATGTTGGCCATCAACCGGTTCGGGCGGCGCATTCTGTTGTCTTCTGTCACTGCGTGGCCTAAGAATGGACCATGACAGCGCTCATGAGGTCCCTCGAAACCGCCGTCCCTTCGACCGTCATGGTCCAGTCCGTGGTGCGCGATGTCTTCGCGGCGCAGCCCGGCCTGACCCGGCTCGGGCAGCGGCTCGTCACTGCGGCGTTCGACTCGTCCGGGATCGAGACCCGCTACACCGCCGTCGACGAGCTGACGCTCGAGCAGCAGGCCGAGGACCCCGTCTTCTTTGACGCGGCGAAACTGGAGATCCTCCGCCCCGGAACCAAGGCACGCAACGAGGTCTACGCCGACGCGGGCGCGGCCCTCTTCGTCGAGGCCGCGCGCAAGGCCCTCGACGCCGCGGACGGGATCGGGCCCGACGACGTCACCCACGTCGTCACCGTCTCCTGCACCGGCTTCTTCAACCCGGGGCCGGACTACAAGATCGTCCGCGAGCTCGGCCTGCGCCCCGCCGCCCAGCGCTACCACCTCGGATTCATGGGCTGCTACGCCGCCTTCCCGGCGCTGCGTGCGGCGAAGTCCTTCTGCGACGCCGACCCCGACGCCGTCGTCCTGGTCGTGAGCGCGGAGCTCTGCTCGTTGCACGTGCGCAGCTCGAACGACCCGGACACGATCGTCGGCACTTCCCTCTTCGCCGACGGCGCGGCCGCCGCCGTGATCTCCGCCCGCCCGGACCTCGTCCCGCCGTCGCGCCCGCATCTCTCGCTCGACTTCTTCGAGACGACGCTGACGCCCGTGGGGGAGGAGTCGATGGCCTGGAACATCGGTGACGAGGGCTTCGAGATGGTGCTCGGAAATTACGTTCCGCACATCATCGACGACCACATCGTCGGCGCGCTCGCCCCGCTGCTCGAGCGCGACGTGTCCCTGCGCGGGGTGGACTACCAGGACATCGAGCACTGGGGCATCCACCCGGGAGGGCGCAGCATCCTCGACAAGGTTCAGGCGCGGCTGGGGCTCGGCGACGAGCAGCTCGTCCCGGCGCGCGAGACCTTGCGCGACTACGGGAACATGAGCAGCGCGACCGTCATGTTCGTGCTCAAGAACATCCTCGACCTGCCCGAGGCCGCAGCGAACGACGCCGGCGCGCTCCTCGACGAGCGGCCCGCCGGGGCGTCGCGGGTCTGCGCGATGGCGTTCGGGCCGGGCCTGACCGTGGAGACCGCGCTGTTCACGAAGGTCACCGCCTGAATGGACTTCCTCGCCCGCCGCGACGAGCACGCCGTCGAGCAGATGGACCGGCCCGACTGCGATCCCGTCCGGCTCGCGAATACCTACCGGCAGTTCCGGCTCGTCAACGCCGCGGTCTCCGGGTGGCGCCGCACGTGGGTGCGCCACATTCGCCCCGCGCTGTCGACCACGCGGGCCACCACCCTGCTCGACGTCGGCTCGGGCGCCGGCGACATCCCTCGCGCCTTCGCGCGCTGGGCCGCGCGCGAAGGGCTCGCCCTCGAGGTCACCGCGATCGACCCCGACGAGCGCGCCGGCGCCTTCATGAGCTCGCTGCCGCCGGTGCCCGGCGTGAGCCTGCGCCGCGCACACACCGCCGATCTGGTCGCCGAGGGCGCACGGTACGACGTCGTCACCTCCAATCACCTCCTGCACCATCTGGACGACGCGCAGCTGGCCGGGCTGCTGGCCGACTCGGAGGCGCTCGCCGGCCGCCTCGTGGTGCATAGCGACATCGCGCGCACGCGCGTCGGCTACGCGCTGTTCTCGGCGGGGACCCTCCCGCTGCCGGCCTCTTTCATCCGCGAGGACGGGCTGACGTCGATCCGGCGCAGCTACCGGGTGAACGAGCTGCGCGAGGCCGTGCCCGACGGGTGGCGGGTCGAACGCCAAGGGCCGTTCCGCAATCTGCTGATCCGTCGGGCCTGAGTCGGTACATGCGAGGCGAATCGGGCGAAGCGCGCAATCCCGCCCCCGGGGCGGCGGTCCCCGCGCGTGCCGACGTCGTCGTGGCGGGCGCGGGGCCGGTGGGGCTCTTCGCGGCGCTCCTGCTCGCCCGGGCGGGGGCCGACGTCGTCGTGCTGGAGCGGCGCACCCGGCGCAGCGGGCACTCCCGCGCGATCGGGATTCACTCGCCGGCGCTGGCGGCCCTCGAGTCGGCCGGCGTCGCCGCGGACCTAGTCGCGGCGGGCGTGCGCATCCCGGGCGGGCAGGCGCGCTGCCGCGGTCGGCTGCTCGCGGAGCTGTCCTTCGAGCCGGTGCCGGGCCCCTACCCGTTCGTGCTCTCGCTCCCGCAGGCGGAGACCGAAGGAATGCTCGAGCGGCACCTCGGGCGGGCCGGCGTCGAGCCGCGCCGCGGCGTCGAGGTGACGGGGCTCCGGCGGGTCGCGAAGGGCGTCGTGCTGCAGACGAACTGGGGTGAGATCGAGGCGCGCTTCGTCGTCGCTGCGGACGGTGCGCGAAGCGTGGTCCGCGACGCGGCGGGGATTGCGGCCCCGGTGCGCACCTATCCGGACGCGTACGTCATGGGCGACTTCGCCGAGACCTCCGGCCGTGAGGCCGACGCGCGGGCGGTGCTGTATCTGGAGTCAGCTGGCGTCGTCGAGTCCTTCCCGCTGCCGGGTGCCAGGCGGCGCTGGGTGGTCCGGACCGGGCGGCGAGCCGGCGAGCCTGAGCTCGACGCCCTCGTGGAGGCGGTGCGGCGACGCACGGGCGTGGTCCTCGACCCGGGGTCGAACACGATGCTCAGCGCGTTCGGCGTTCGGCGCCGGATCGCGGAGCAGTTCTCTGCCGGCCGCGTGGCGCTGGTCGGGGACGCCGCTCACGAGATCAGCCCGATCGGCGGCCAGGGCATGAATCTGGGTTGGCTCGACGCCGTGGCGCTCGCTCCGCACCTCCTCTCCGGGCTCTCCGGAGATGAGGTCGGCCCGCGTCTGGAGTCGTGGGCGGCGCAGCGCCGAGCTGCCGCGCGGGCCGCGGCGCAACGGGCGCATCTGAACATGGCTCTGGGTCGGCCCGTTCCCGGGCTTCTGCTGCCGGTGCGCAACGGGCTGCTGGGTTCCGTTGCGGCCGTGCCCTCCCTGCACGACGCCGTCGCGCGCACCTTCACGATGACGTCCCGCTAGCCCACACCACACCGCCATTGCATTAATAAGAATCATTCTCATATAAGATGGCGGCATGACTACCGTTACTTTTGCCGCGCCCAGCCTCGATCGGCGTGCGCGGCTTCTCGCCATCACCCTGGTGGCGGCGATCCTCGGGATACTCGTGGTCTCCGGCGCCACAGGGCCCCTGGGGACCTCGCTCGCCGACGCCGGGCGAGTGGTCCTGGGGCACCTGGTGCCCGGCATGCCGTGGATGACGGATGGCACGCTCTCGAGTGCCCAGGACCAGGCGGTCTGGAACTTCAGGATTCCGCGGGCGCTGCTCGCCGGAGTCGTCGGTGCGTGTTTGGCGCTCGCCGGGGCGTTGCTGCAGGTCGTGGTGCGCAACCCCCTGGCCGAACCGTACATCCTGGGGGTCTCCTCGGGCGCCGGTCTCGGGGCAGTCTCCGTCATCGTGCTCGGCAGCACCGCCGTCGCCGGGATCTCACTCAACGTCGGGGCGTTTCTCGGTGCAGTCCTGGCGACGGCGCTCGTCTACTTCCTGGCGTCGCAGCGCGGCGTCGTCGCGCCGGCTCGCTTGATCCTCTCCGGGGTCGCGTTGGGGACGTTCTTCGCCGCGATCACGAACTTCCTGACCATCAGCACCGAAGCCCAGAACGTCTACAGCGTCTTGTTCTTCATGCTCGGTTCGGTCTCGGCTGCGACGTTCGCCAAGGTGGCTGGGCCCCTGGTGGCACTCCTTCTCGTGGGCGCTCTCGCCTTTTCGCGGAGCCGCGCGCTCAATGCGATGCTGGCCGGCGACGAAACGGCGTCTTCGCTGGGAGTGGACGTGCACAAGCTGCGCAGGATCGTGCTGGTCGGTGCGGCGCTGTTGACCGGGACCTCGGTGGCCGTTAGCGGGGGCATCGGATTTGTGGGTCTGATCGTCCCGCACGTCGCGCGCATGCTGGTCGGTTCCGACCACCGGCGCTCGCTGCCCGTGGCGATGCTCGGCGGCGCCGCTTTCCTGATGCTCGCGGACCTGGCCGCGCGCACCATCCTGCAGCCCGTGGAGATCCCGATCGGGATCGTCACCGCAGTGGTCGGGGCACCCTTCTTCCTGTGGCTCATGCGCACCTCAGGCGCGACCCGGGGAGGGGTGGACAAATGAGCGGCACGTCGCCCGCGGACCCGGCTGCCGTGACCTTTGACGGTGTGAGTGTCGACCTCGCGGGGCGCACGGCCGTTCACGACGTCGACCTGCACGTCCCAGCGGGCCAGTTTCTGGGCCTGCTGGGGCCGAACGGCAGCGGAAAGTCCACACTCCTGCGCACGCTCTACAAGGTGAACCGCCCCAGCGCCGGCGTCGTCCGGGTGGCGGGGGACGATCTGCTCTCACTGGCGCCGCGCGAAGCCGCTCGCCGTGTCGCCGTTCTGGCGCAAGAGGGATCCTCCGACTTCGCCATGACGGTGGACGACGTCGTGATGCTCGGCCGCACTCCGCACCAGGGCGGGTTCGGTGCCACCTCGGCGGCGGATCGCCGCATCGCCGCCGAAGCGTTAGAGCTGGTCAGTGCTGGTCAACTGGCGGGACGCGAGTTCTCCACGCTCTCCGGGGGAGAGAAGCAGCGCGTCCTCCTGGCGCGAGCCTTCGCGCAGCAGACTCCCGTTCTGGTGCTCGATGAACCCACCAACCACCTCGACATCCACTACCAGCTGGAGTTGCTCGAGCTGGTGGCGGCCCGCGGCGTCACCGTGATCGCGGCCCTCCACGACGTGAATCTCGCGGCACAGTTCTGCGACCGGATCGCCGTCCTGGTCGACGGTCGGCTGGTCGCGCAGGGGACGCCTGACGAGGTGGTTCGCCCGGAGGTCATCGATCCCGCTTTTCGCGTCGTCAGCGATCACCTCCCCAATCCCCACGCGGGCCATCCGGTGATCTCCTTCCGCCGGCCCCGGAGCAGAAACCTCACATCACACACCAGAGCCTGAGTTACAGCAGGAAAATCGAAGACAAGGAAACTCATGAACACCACTCAACGAACCCGCTTCGCGGCCCCGGCCCTGTCCATCGTCGCGTTGCTTGCACTGAGCGCATGCGGGCAGTCGGTGGCCGTGGAGAACGCGCCCGAGGAGGCGACGGGCGCCACGGTGACAAGCTGCGGAACGGACGTCAGCACGACGTCTGCGCCGGAACGGATCGTCACGATGACACCGGGGATGACGGATCTCGTCGACCGCCTCGGAGCAGCCGACCGGATCGTCGGTGAGGCGCAGACGGACACCGGGGAGGTCTCATCGTCCGTCAGCTCAAACGCCGACATCACCTTGCTGAGCGACCGCACCCCGCCGTCGCGTGAGGTGACGTTGGGTGTGAACCCCGATCTCGTGCTCTCGCCGACCACCTACGAGTTCAACGCGGAGCAGGGTTTCGCCACGCAGGAGCAGCTCGAAACGGCTGGCGCCGCCGTCTACGTGGCGGCGGCAGGTTGCCCCGACCGGCGTTCGGACGCCGAGGTGACGGACATCTACGACGACATCGAGCGGGTCGGTGCGCTGCTGGGTGAGAAGGAGGCGGCGGCTGAGCTGCGCGCCGAGGCCGAAGCCGAGCTGACGGCGGTGGCAGACGCCGTCGAAAGCCAGGACAAACTGAGCGTTGCCCAGCTCTACGTCGAGGCGGAGACGCTGAGTGCGATCGGCGCCAGCGTGGAGTACGACATCATCGCCCGCGCCGGTGGGGACAACGTGTTCAGCCCGGAGGACCCGGCGTTTGCGGATTTCTTCGCCGCATCTATTTCGCCGGAGACTCTCGTGGAGAAGAACCCGGACGCCATCGTCTTCACGGCCGCCGATGATGCGCAAGCCGAGGCGACTCGCGAGTATCTGCGCAAGCACTTCGCGGAGGTCGCCGCGGTCAAAGACGACCGGCTGATTCAGCTGGACGCGACCGTGGTCATGCCGGGTGCCTGGGGCAACATCGAAGCCGTGCGCACTGTCGCCGAGGGGCTCTACCCGGACGCCTTCTGAGCGGGCGCCTGAATCGGCGGGCTACGCGCCCGCGCCGGCGACGGCCGTCATCCCCCAGGGGTGACGGCCGTCGGCGCGACTAGGCCGGCTTGCTGGCTTTCCCCTCCAGCCAGAGCGTGTCGGATGCATCCCGGTGCGAGCCGGAGCTCCCCACGTGTTTCGGGTCGATACCCGGGCCGTTCTTGATGACGTGGACGATTGCCATGCCGTGCCCGCGGCCCAGTCCGTAGTCGTTCTTGAGCCAGTCCAGGATCTCCCCGGCTTTGACGTCCGGCCCGTCGTACCCCCTGCCCTGGGCGAGCTCCAGCAGCTGACGTGGCGTGAGGCCGGTCTTCGCCTCAGCGGCGTCAAGGTATGCCTGAAACGACATGGCGCCTCTTCTTCTATTGATGACACGTTCTGCTAAGTATCGCGCTCGTCTGCACTTTTAGCGAGAGGTGTGGGCTGAACTCCTCGCGGTGTCGGGTCGGCGTCGTGATGGCGGCACGGTCCGGAGAAAATGTTTGCAGCGACGGGCTGCAGGACATCCGAAACATCTTCTGGGCGCACGATCCTCCCGGAAGTATCGAGCACAAGACCCAGGCCCTGAGTGGTGGCCAGCAGTGTAGTTGCTGCCGCATCCGGGTCTGTCGAGGAATCGACCTCGCCGCACTTCTTGCCGTTCGCGATTCCGAGGGCGAGACGCTCGAGCAGGGCGTGCGAGACATTCTGGGCCACCTTCGCCAAGTCCGGGTTGAAGGGTGCTTCGGCGAGGAGCTGTCGGTGGACCGCCATTTCCGTTCGCCGCATTTGATCAAGCGGGAGCAGTTGGCCGAGGCCGGCCAATGTCATCGTTGCGATGGATTCCCGGTCTCGTTCACCTTGTTCAACTCGCACCTGGACACGCTGAACCACGGCTTCGGCGTTGGACGTATAGGAGAAATGAAGGAGCGCCTGCCGGTCAGCGAAATAGTGCTGGATAGATCCGACGGACACCTGTGCCTCACGCGCAACACGGGCCAGGCTCGTGGCGGTCGGGCCTTCCTCGGCTAACAGCCGTTGGAAAGCCGTGGCGATGAGTGTTCGACGTTCTTCATGGTCAGACGATCGTGGCATGCCATAACAATACAGCCATATGGTTATCATGGCAGTATGCGCATATTGTTATCGAGGTGTGGACTGGTTGCCGGTCTTGTAGCCGCTTGTGTGACCTTGGTCGGGGCAGTCCAAGCTGATGGCGGCGTTGCGCCTGGCGAGGTGGAAACTTATCTGGCCCAGCAAATGGAAAGTACGCATGTTCCCGGCCTCGCCTACGCTGTGATCGGTCCTCACGGCATGGAGGAGTCCGGCGGCATGGGTACCGCTAGTGACGGGTCGGAAGTGAACGCCGACTCTGTGTTCTTGTGGGGATCCGTCTCCAAACCGGTTGCCGCCACCCTTGTTGCGGCCCTTGCCCGCGAGGATCTGCTCAAGCTTGAAGACCCGGTAGCCCGGCACCTGCCAGCAGTCACCTCGTATGGCAGTGAATGGGACGCCGTGACCATCCGTCATCTGCTCAATCACACCAGTGGGCTCCCTGCGGCATTGCAGATCTTGGACCGGGACGATCCGCGACGTAGTCCGGCGGACGCGTTGAGTGAGTTGGACGGTATCGAGTTTTTAGACCGGCCCGGTGCGGGGTACCACTATTCGAGCGCGAACTACCTGGTCCTCGCTGGTGTGGTGGAGGCTGTGGTGGGTCAGCCCTATTCCGAGGTCCTTTCCGACCGCGTGCTGGAGCCGCTGGAGATGGACAACGTCCTGACGGACAGCCAGGACGTCAAACAGCATGTGCCGGCGGGACATCGTTTCGTGGCCGGTCAGAGTGTTTCTTTTGATGCCCCGTATGACGCAGCCGGGCTGGCATACGGATATCTCGGCGGGTCTGTGACCGACCTGGCCGCATTCGCTGATGCACATCTGAACGGTGACCCCACGGGTCGTGTACTGGCTGATTCGGACCGTGTGCGGTTGCAGGCGGCGTCAGTGCAGACCGGAAGCGGCGGTTCATATGGTCTCGGGTGGCGGCAGGGCTCACTCGCCGGCTTCGGCGTCGATTCTGAGACGTCGATTGTGTGGCACTCAGGTGCTGTGCCCGGTTATCAGAGCGCTGTCATCTTACTTCCGACGCAGCAACGCGCCGTCGTCCTCCTCCAGAACGCATTCGGGGTTTTCCACGACGAGGCGCTGCTGGAGACAGCCATTGGTATGGCCGCTTTGGTCGACGGATCGGTTCCGCCCTTTACGGGCGAATCAGTTGTGACTTACTCCGTGCTGCTGAGTGTTCTGAGTGTTCTATCGATCGTCTTAGCGGTGCTTCTGGTCCGAGGCACGATTCGACTCCTCAGCCCTCCCCAGTTGAGGGTGAGGCAGCTCTTGGTCAGGCGATGTGCCGCGCTCAGCGTTTACGGTGCCCTGGCTTGTGTTCTTGGCATCGTCCTTCCCGGACTGATGGGCCTCTCGCTGATGCAGATCCCGCTCTGGGCACCCGACGTGGGGTGGCTGCTGATCGTCTGCGCGTCAGCGTCCGCGGCTCTGACCCTTGTGGGCGCCGTCGCTCTGACGCGGGAGCTTCGCGCACATCGGCTGCGGAGAAGTGAATCGCTCACCTGACGGCCCACGGCTGCCTATGCGGGATGTGCTCCATCCGTTCCCAAGGCGATCCGCCGGTCCATGGCCTCGATCGTGCTGCTGCGGTGAGAGACGGCGATGACCGTGACCGAGCGCCCGAGCGAGCGGACCGAACGGATGACTTCGTCTTCCGTCTGCGGGTCCAGGCTCGCCGTCGTCTCGTCGAGGATGAGCAGCCACGGGTCCTGCGCCAGCGCTCGAGCCAGCGCGACGCGCGCTCGCTGCCCTCCGGAGAGTGAGGTGCCGCTTTCGCCGATCCGCGTTCCCAGCCCGTCCGGCCAGCGATCCCCGGTGAGGTCCACTCCCGCAGCGGCGAGTGCCGCCAGCAGCGCAGGATCTTCCGCTTGAGGGTTTCCGAGCAGAAGGTTCTCACGCAGTGTCCCGTGAAAGAGCGGTGCGTCCTGGTCGACGACGGCGATGCGTTGGCACCGCGTTTGCGACGGCAGCTCAGCCAGAGGGATCCGCAGCCCTTGCGCGCCGTAGATCTGAATGCTCCCGGCGTCAGGCGCCCACAGGCCGGCGAGCATGCGGACCAGCGTTGTTTTGCCCGATCCGGAAGGGCCGGTCAGGGCCACATGTTCGCCGGGGTCGATCTCGACCAGCGGGCAGACGAGGTCGTCGATTGCCTGTTCTGCGTCGCCCGCTTCCGCACCCCGGGTGTACGTGAAGCGAACGTCGCGGAGAGTGCAGCCCCACGGACCGGAGGGTGCGGCAGGTGAGCCCGCGGCGTCTTCGGCGTGGCTTCTCGGCGCGGGTTCGAGCCCTTCGGCGGGCAGCCCGATTCCTTCGAGGACGCGCCGTGCGCTCTGCCGGTGCGGGTACACCTGGGACAAAGACGCTGCCGCGGAGGCCACCGGGGCCAGCAGGGCCAGCACACCCACGGCGGCCGGAGCCACATCGACGGGTGCCAGCGATCCCCGGGCCGCCAACAGGAGAACGCCGACCACAACCACCAGGATGGTCAGCTCGCGGATCTGCTGCAACCCCAACTCGTGCCGGTCCACGCGGGTGCGCGCCTCGTCCGCCGTCTCCCCGGCACCGACCAGGCGGCTGATCACGTGCTCACCAAGCTGGTAGGAGATCACTTCGCGGGAACCGCCGAGCACGTCCACGGTCTGCGCACCCACGGACTCGCGAGCGCGCTGCGCCTCAGCGCCCAGGGCGTCGCCGGCAGCCGCGGCCCGCATCCCCGAGGCGAGCAGCAGGAGCGAGGCCACAGGCACGGCCAGCCCGAGCAGAGGATCGACGATAAATGCCGCGGCCGTGCCCGCGACGACCAGCACCGCCGCTGAAGCCAGCTGCGCCGTGGTGTGGGCGTAGAAGAACTCGAGTCGCTCGACGTCGGCCATCGCCGTTGAGGCCAGCCGCCCCGTGTGCTGACTCCGGTCACGGCTTGGCACGCCGCGGGCGAAACCGTCGAACAGCGCTACCCGCAGCGCGGCCAGGATCCGATACGCCACGGCGTGGGACACGTCCATCTCATGCCACGTCGCCACCATCCTGACCAGCACGATGCCGCCGAGCGCGACGATCGCGGGCAGCGGCGGCGCGTCCCCGTCGATGACAGCCCGGGAGACCACCCACGCCAGAAGGACGGACTGGGCGACGAGTGCCGCATGATTGATTAGCCCGACGGCTGCCGTCCACACCACCATGTTCCGCTCGCCGCGCAGATAGGGCAGCAGCGAGATCAACGGTTCGTTCTTCATGCGTTTCCTCCCGTGGCCTTGGTCTCCACCGGGACACCGACGGAGGTGGTGTGCGGTGTGCGTACTGCGCGCAATTGGCCCTGTTCCAACGCCCAGAGCGTGTCAGATGCGGCGACGGCGTCAGCTTGATGCGCTGTTGCGACAACCAGCCGTACCCGGGAGATCTCCCGCAGGGTGTTGAGAACCACCGCGGACGCCTCGCCGTCGAGCGAGCTGGTCGGTTCATCGAGCAGCAGCACGGGGCGTCCCGTGAGCAGCGCGCGGGCGATGGCGACGCGCTGCCGCTGGCCTCCGGAAAGCGACCGGCCGCCTTCCGCTACCTCGTGGTCCAACCCGCGCGGCCAGCCGCGCACGGTGGAGGCCAGGTGTACCGCTTCAAGAGCGTCCCAGAGTTGCTGGTCGGTGGGCTGGTTCGCCGTCGGCAGCGCCAGGTTCTCGCGGAGCGTTCCAGCGAAAAGCACCGGGCGCTGAGGAACGTACGCGACGTCGGTGGGCGCAAGCGGGTTCTGCGCCGTCCCGGACCGTGCCGCGACTGATCCGGCGAGGGGGGCAGAGATGCCGAGCACCACATCGAACAACGTGGTCTTGCCCGCACCCGAAGCGCCGATCAGGCCGATGAGGCCGTCGTCGGCGCTCCAGTGGGCGCTCACGCCGTCGAGCACGGCGGGTGCATCGGGTGCGTAGGCGAAACGAACACCGTCGAGCGTGATCGCATCGATCCGAGCGCCTTCCGGCCCGGGTGCTTGAGTGGCAGGTTCACCGGCACTGGGTCCGGACGCACCGGCTGACGTGTCGACGACGGTGCCGAGTCCACCGGGCAGGGCGCGGTCCAGCAACGTGACGGCGGAGAGGCCCAAGTACCCTGAGTGCCACTGCCGCGAGAGGTCGCGGACCGGGCGGAAGAGCTCCCCGGCCAGAATCAGTACCACGTACGGTGTCGCCTGCTGCCACACGCCTGGCCCGCCGGGCAGCGGCACGGAGGCCGCGGTGGCCGCCGCCAGCAGGCCAGCCGCCACCGTGCCGACCTGGATTCCGAGGTCGATGATCGCGGTGTTGAACAGAGAGACCCTCATGGTGCTCACCGTTGCTTCGTGCAGCGCATCGGAACGTTTTCCCAGCTGTTGGCGCACGCGCGGGACCGCACCGAGAGTGCGCAGTGCGGACATGCCGCGCAGCGATTCCAACAGGTCGGAGCTCAGCGCCTCGAACGTGTCCGCGTGCGCCCACCCGCGCCGGGCGAGCAGGCGGTCCCACAACCGCGGTCCCGCCACGGCGATGAGAAAGCCGATCAGTCCGGCCAGACCGAAGAGGGGATGCATGAAGGCCAGAGCGAGGCACATCAGTGGAGGCAGCACCAGCGCCTGCAGAGCGTGGGGGATGTAGTGTGCGACGTAGCGGTCGACGCCGTCGACCCCCTCCGTCGCAGCCATCGAACGCGCTCCGATCCGGTCCGCCGGATCGTGCAGCCGCTCCGGAGCGAGTGACGCGGTGAGGATGGCGGCGCGCAGCCGCGACCTGATGCCGGTGCCGAGACGCTGAGCCGAGACCAGGTGTCGGCGTTGCAGCCAGACGCGGACGGCGAGGCAGGCCAGCAGGCCGCCAGCCAGGGCGGGGACCGCGAGGAATCGTCCGGAGGCTGCCGCGGCGAAGGCCAAAGCGAGCAGGACGGCTTGCAGCCAGTACGAGGCCGTGGCGGCGACCAGCCAGCCGGTCGTTGCGGTCAGTTGGCGGCGATGCGAACGGGTGGCTCGCCACAGGCGTCGGTCAATCATGGATTCTCCTAGCGTTCGGCGCGGCAGCAGCTCGAGGTGTTGGCGAGGTCAGGGGTTGCCCGACGGTCAGACCGAGCACGGGTCCCCGGCCGGCGACGTGTGTCCATCCGGCGACCGCACGCGTGGGTGTGGACGCCGCGGCGGGTTGCGCCGGCGGGTTGAAGCGCCACGGCGCGTGATGTCGGTATGTCAGCTGCGCCGCACTCAGGCCTGCCCACCAGTGCACCGCCGGATCGTCGGCTGCCGCCGGTGAGCCAGCGGTGTACACCACGTTCCACGGGCACTGCTCGACCCAGTGCTGGCCCGAGCAGCGCTCGCCGAGGCCCGCTGCGGCTGCGGCATGGGCGTCCAGGACGACGACGTCGGCGCCCCGAGGCGGGGGACCCCAGCACGGCGCCGTCGGCTGTGGCGGCGGAACTCCTGGAACGGACGACGCGGACGGTTCGGCGCTGCGGCGTGCGGCGAGCTCATCGAAGGAGAGACCGTGGCCGACGAAGCGCGGATCGCTCAGGAGCAGGTCCGGGGCCGCCGGGTGCAGGAGTGGCGGCACGTCAGCCGGGACGCGGACGGACTCCTGCGTTTGAGGTGCACTGCCGTAGGGCGCACTGCCGGAGGGCGCGCGGGCAGCCGACGAGTCGAGTGGCTCGGGTGCCTCCGCTCCGCCCGACGCCGACACGTTCACCTCAGGCAGCAGGGCTCCCGATGGCGTCACGTCGATGCGGGCGAGCGGGACTTCGCGTACGGTGCCAGGCCAGTGCGTCTCCCACGTGTGCGGCGCGGGCAGCCAGAACGTGCGGGCCAGCTGCTGTTCGTCAGCGACGGGACCGGAGCGGCGCCAGTGTGCCTGCAGTCCCAGACCGCGCGCCGCCAGGGCCAGCGCGACAGCGGTGAAGGCACCGTCCGCGATGAGCAGCGGAGGGCTCCGGTGCCAGTATCTGGCCTGTGTGCGCCGAGGCGCGGCGGTCAGCAGAACGGCGGCGCCGACAAAGGGTTGCGCCGGCGGAGCCGCGCCCGCGTGGGATGCGGCGTGCGGTTCCGCATCACGGCGGACCCAACGATTCGATGCCGCTTCGAAGGCGTAGCGTCCAGGCGGAAGATCGCAGTCGTTACCGCAGATCACGTGCGCCGTGACGGGTTGGCAGGCGCCGGCCGAGGGGACAGAACGTAGCGGGATCCGCGTCTCGCCGCCGTCGGGGCGCAGGTGTCTCCGCGGACTGTGAAGCAGCGCGGCGACCATCGCGGCCGCGGGGACTCGGGCTGCTCGACCCGGCGGCGTGACGTCGCCCGCCCAGCGGTTCTCCCGGGGCCCCGGAGGCAGCATCCGCCCCGGCGGCGCGTCCGCGAAAGCGGCAGCCAGCCCCTCGGGAGTGCGGCGTCGCTCCGTCGGGTTACATGTGGGGTGGCGGGACAAGAGTGAAATCCTCCGGGAGGCTCGGGCGCTCGGCCCGCCAACCCCGTTCTGTCGCGGCGTCCAGCAAGCGGGGCGAGCCGAGGTACGCGAAGGCGGCCGGGGCGTTGGGCACCAGCCCGGGCACCAGGGCGCGGACGACGCGCAGGCTCGTCAGGCCGACGTCCGACGTGGTCAGATCCTTGATATGGACCGAGTGTCCGGCGGCGCGGAGCCGGCGGTAGACCTCGTCCATGCCCACCGACTCGAACGCGGAGACGGGCTGCGGGTCCCCTTGGTCCGTGAAGCGGTCCGCGAGGTCGTGAGTGCGCGGATCCTGCCAGATCTGCACGTGCGCGCCGAGATCGCGGACCCGTTCGAACTGCTGGCCGGCGTCGTCCAGATACCTGGCGTCGGCGCGGTGGCGCAAATAGAGCCCCTCCGCCATGAGTCCCGCGGACACGGCTTGGAACACCCAGCCGTCGGCGTCGACGGTGCCGCCGGTGTAGATCCAGGTGTGCACCGCCTCCAGCATGGCTTTTCGGACCGCCTCAGCGGGATCATTGCGGCAGGCGAAGCCAGCGGCGTAGATTCCCGTGCTCGGATCGCGCACGAGTGCCGCGGCGCACGGGGCGAACTCGCTGGGCATCATCACGGCCCAGTATTCGAGCCGGCAGTCGCCCATCTGCTCTACCAGGCCGGGAACGGTGGCCGGGTCGACCTGGACCGCCGGACCGCCGAGGTGCCACCAGATCTCCAGGGCGTCCCGCTCGATGACCTCCAGAACGGCGCGGTCTGTCGCGTCGTCGACTCCCTGACCCGTGGCGATGCCCGCGTAGTTCAGGTGCAGCACCCTGGGGAGATGGCGCAACCGGCGTTGCCGCCAGTTGAGATGGACGAGAGCCGACGGCCACCAGAACTCGGTGCCGTCCCCGCCGGTGTGCGCGCTGTCCTGGCAGCGCGCCCACAGGGCCGGCGTGTCCTCGCCGAGCTGTTCGTATTCGAAGCCCGGGCGTTCGAGCTGCCACGGGGCCCACTGCGGCAGTTGGTCGAGACCGATCGGCCGCCGACCGGACGCGACGAGTTCGCGCCGGGTGCTGATGACATGGTCGTCGTCCGGTAACTGCGCCGGCAGGTAGTTCCCGCAGTACCGTTCCATGGCCTCCGCGACGGCGGCGATCCAGGCGCCGTCGCGATCCCCGAACGTCGTCCCGAGCGAGACGCGGTCGGCTGGCCAGTCGCCCAGGCGGCGCGCGTCGGAGACCTCAGCCGTCATGGACGTGTACGACGCCGGCGCGTCGTCGGGCGTGCGCACGTCTTTCACGCGCCGCACGATCCCGGCAACCGGGTCGACAAGGGCCTCGGGGGTGAGTTCTCTCATGCGTTCTCCTGGATCGGAAGGTGGATGGTGCTCAGAGCGGTGCTCAGCGGCCGGACGCGCGGTCCGCGGGTCGTCAGCTCCGTGTACGTCCCGCGGGGAGCCTCGTGCTCGATGCGAGCGCGAATCCACCCGAAGACGTGGGCCAGCAGGCCGCCGTCGCGCCGAATCGATCGGCCCCGCTCGGTCTCCGCGGGAAGATCGGCCATGAGGCCGTGACCCCACGGCCCGTCGATGACGTCGACGCTGCGGCCCGTGTCGGTGAGGTTTCGTGCCAGCTCCACCGTCTCCGCGCGGAAGAAATCGTGGTGCCCCGTGACCAACAGGAGCGGAGCAGCGCGCGGGCCCCCGTACCGGGCGGGATCCACTGGCGGTGCGGTCCAGAGCCGCCGCCACGCCGCCCGCGCATCGGCGTCGTACTCTGCGCCGGAGAACACGCTGAGCGGACCGTGCGTGCGGGCCCGGAGCGCCAGCTGATCGAGGGTTCCGGGGGCAAGCGGCGCGCGAGGTGTGCTGCTGAATCCGTGTTGGTGCCACCAGCCGATGCGATCCCGCCAACGTGGCGTGCCGTCGGGGTCGTGGGCGGTCTCCCACAAGCCGAGGGCCGGAACGATCGCGAGGACGCCGGCGATGCTCATGCCGGCGTTCCGGGCGGCCAGCTCGCCCTCGAGGGCGGCGTGGGCTTCGTACGAGGAGCCCGCCGGGAAGAACGGGCCATGCGCGATGTCGTGGCGGACTGCCTGCGCCAGCGTCGCGGCGCCGTCGCTGCCTTCATCGGCGTACGGCATCCAGGTACCGGGGGAGTCGTAGCGTCCGCGGACGTCCTGCGCCATCACGGTGGGACCGCGTCCGCCCCAGGCCCGAACCGCGGGGGAACTGCGGCCGTACGGCGTGCGGATCACGAGAGTCCCGGCTCCCGGATATCCGGCATGCACGTCGGTGGCCAGGCCGCAGATCCTTCTCATGAGGGGCGAGGCGCCGGCTCGGGGAACCCGAGCACGGTATGCGTTGTGGCGGTGCCACGCACGGTGTCGTGGATCCAGAGGGTGCGTCGGTCCGCATCGGCGGCGGGGCCGGCGCTCCAGTGCGCGTGCAGCATCCCGAGAAGCCGGGTCAGGATCGCGGCCCGTGTGGCGGAATCCGGTTCCTGGGTGGTGCGGCCCGGTGCGGCGCTGTCCCACCAGAGTTCCAACTCGCGGGCGGCCGGGCTGGCTGCGTGCCGCCGCCGGGTCACCTGAGCGGCGTCCGGATCGCCGGGTGAGGTGCACAGCGGGTCGATGAACCAGAGGTCGCCTTCCCGGTAGAGGCTGGTCACGGGCGCGTTCGGGCGCAGGCGGCGGCACCAGCGGCTGCGCGTCGCGGGGTCGTTCTGAAGCAGAAGTGCGACGTCGGTGTTCAGCGGCGCGGCATCGGCGGGCTCCGCTGTGGTCGTGCAGGTGATACCGCGGGCCTCGAGTGCGTGGCGGACCTCGGCGATCAGGGACTTCTGCCAGGGCTCGGGCGCGCCTACGACGTGGAGGGTGGCCGGGTGGCTGGTCCAACACGCGCGCTGCCGATGGAGCGCTGAGGCCTGTTTTTGGATCCGTGCATCCACTGCGGGCTCCGCGACGTCATCCGCTGCTGCGAAGAATCGACCGTCGCCGGTGCGAACGACACGGCGCGTGCTCGATTCCAAGACGTCGAGGGGGAGAAGCGGAGATGACACGGGGCCTCCAGTGGCGGTAGTTGAGGAAGAAGATGGCCCGGCGCCGACCATGGGGGGGTCGGCGCCGGGCGTCCATCATCAGTCGAACGGATTCTCGACCAGTGCGTTGGAGTGCGAAGCCGAATCGTGGGCCAGCTGCTCGGTCTCGGCGATCTCGGTCATCGCCTGCGTGTTCTCGTTCTGCATGTGAGAACTCCTTTCGATGCATCTGCTGCGGGTGGGAAAGCCGGTGTGCTGTCCCTGGAAACCCGACAGCAGACTCGAGTAGACTAGATGAGAATCATTCTCAATTGCAAGAGGGACTCATGAACTACTTCACCTCCGGACGGCGACTGCTGGTGGCTGACCATGACGCGGGCAGCATCCACCTGGTGGATCCCGATGCTGACGGTCCACGCGCTGAAGACCGGCTGCCGGGCTCTTTCTCCTTCTCGGAACATGCCGGATCACTGCACGTACCCACGGGAGAGCTGGTCTTCGTGGACGAAAGCCTGGGCCGCGTTGTCGTGCTCGATCCGACGGCTGAGCCCGCACATGCCATCACGCAGGAGATCCCGGTCGGCGTGCCCGCTGAGCATCTGGCGTGCGACGCGTCCGGGCGCTACCTCGCGGTGACATCCGGGCTCGGAACCAATACGGAGGCATGGAACGACGTCGTGACCGTCGTCGATCGGCTTACCGCCGGCGGCGCCCGGGGCCGCAGGTTTCGGAGCCGCGTTGGCGAACCCGGCGTGGTGATTGCGCCGGGAGCCCCTGATCCGCACGTGGTGCTCCGCCACCGCATGCCGGGCGCGGTGGAGATGCTGAACCTGCATGACGTCCTCGAAGCCCCCGGGAACACCCCGCGATTGAGCGGTGCCGTCGCGGACGGGCTGGGAGACGCAGGGCACGGGGACGTTCTGCTTCCGGGAGGCCGAACATTGCTGGTGGCCACCGACGCCGGCGTGGAAACGTGGGACCTGACGGGTCACCCCGAACGTCGGTCCATCATCGATTGGGAGTTTCCCGGCCGTGGATACTTCCTGCGTTGGGTCCCGGAACGTCGAGCGGTGGTCACGGTGCTGCGCCGCGCCGGCGGCCAACCGGGGCGCTGGCATGAATGGGACAACTCGCTGTGGTTCCACACGCCTGGAGACAGCCGGACGCAGCTGCTGGACTTGGGCCCCGGGCTCATCTTCCGTTGCGCACCCATCGCCGGCGGGCTCGCGTTCGCCCGCGTTCACCCTGACGGAGACGAGGTGGTGGTGGTCTCCTGCCCGCCGAACGGCACGCCACACGTCAGCAAGCGGCGCCGACTGCCCGCGCTGAAGTACGGGCCCGTCCCGGGCCGCACACCGTGGGAGAAGACGCAGCGGCGATCGATCGCGGCGGATCCGCAGGGCTCCACCATTGCTGTGAGTCAAGGTGGCGAAGGCGCCGTCTGGGTGGTCGACGCGCATGACGACGACCACCAACCACGCGTCCTGAACTGGCCCACGCCCCTGCATCTCGGGGGCGCACTGACGTGGTTGCACGCCCCTCGAGGCGGAGATCTGGATACGGTCGGCCGTTGAGTTTCGCAGCAGGACCTGTTCGAGCCGCCGTGAACGCGACCCTTCGGGAGTGGGCGGAGATCCCGCAGGCGACGCCGCCTGTCTATGCTGACCACGGAATGGTGACCCAGCATCTTCGACGGCCGGGCGCTGACGACGCCGTCGTTCTCTGGGGAGCTCCCGGAGACTGGGATATCGAACGCCCCTGGACCACACCGCGTCCCCACATCGCCTTGCCTGCCGGCATGGTGCCCCGGGCGAGCTTGCCCGGGCCGAACGGTGCCTTGGCGCTGACCGTCTCCGCGCGCGGGGACGAGACTGCTCGGCTGCTCGTTGTCCCGGCCCCGCACGCGAGTCCGCAGGAAGTCGCCGGCCCCGCTGTCCGTCCGGGGCGCTTCGCATGGACTGACGGAGGCCGCAGCCTGATCGCTCTCGGGTCGGATGCCCCGCTGCGGTGCGACGTCGATCCTGCCCGCCGGCGGACGGATGAGCTGCACGCGCTACCGTTCGCGGGCCCCGCCGACATGACCGAAGGACTGTGGTCTCTGGGCGTCGGCGCCCATGACACGCCGCTGCTCATCCGCCGGCTGCACGGGCACGTCACCTGCTGGTCTTGGCCCGGCGCCGGCAGCACTGAGTGGCGCGAGGTGGATGTCCCGCGCGACGCCCTCGGGCGACTGGTGGCGGTGCTCGGGCGCGGACTCGTTCTCGCCGACGAACGGACCCAGAGTCTTCGCCTGCACTCGTGGGCGGGCGGGCCGCCGATAGAGCTCCCCGGCGACGGCATACCCCTCGCTGCGGGATTGCGGGGACTCGACTGGTCTTCAACCCATGCCGTGCTGCGGATCGCCGACGACCATCGGGAGAGCTTGATCCGCTATGACACTCGTGGGCCGCACACCGGGCGTGCGGGTGGTGCGCCGGAGCCCATCTGGCGCGGGGAACCCGGAGAACGCGTCACGGCCTTGTCGCTCCTTCCGGGCGGGAGCGCGTGGTGGAGCAGCGAGTCCCCGCAGCACCCCTGCCGGATCGAATCCTTTCCGGCGACGCGGGGACCTTCGCGTTCCGATCCGTCGCAGCCGCCGCCTCAGCGGGGACTTCGCGTGGAGCAGCAAGACATCGTCGTGCGGGACGGTGAGCGAGTCAGCATGCAGATTGCCCGACCGGAGGAGACGGAGAAGCCGTGCGGCATCCTGGTGACCTGCTACGGCGGATTCGGGGTGGTGCACGGCCTGGAGCACGGGCCGACGGTCACCGCATGGGCGAGGCTGGGCGGCATCACGGCTGCGGCGCAGGTCAGAGGTGGTGGCGAGCGAGGCCCCCGATGGCACGCGGCGGGGTCGGGAGCGCGCAAGCAAACCGCGGTTGACGACCTGGTGGACTGCCTGCGCAGCCTCGCGTTCGAAGGCGCGGGCGAAGGGCCGCTGCCACTGGTTCTGGCTGGGGCATCCCACGGTGGCTGGTTGGCTGCGATGGCCGCGCTCGAGGTCCCAGAACTGCTGGCCGGGGTGGTGCTCACGGCGCCGTTGCTCGACGTCGTCGCGATGTCGCGGCACGGGTACGGGCGCCACTGGGACGAAGAATTCGGTCACGGCGCTGAACCCCGCGCGCGGCGTGGTCTCTCACCGTTGCATCGCTTGCGCGAGCTGCCGGAGGACCGCGTCCTACCGCCGTTCCTCGTCAACTCGCCGCAGCAGGATGCCCGGCTTGAGACCTCCGATGCCGCCGAGTGGTGCAGCGAGTTGCGGAGCCGCGGCGGTGAGGCGCACCTGCGCACCGAGGCCGGCGGGCACACGGGCAACGGGAGGAACCACGCGGATCAGAGAGCGGAAGCGGTTCTTGTCGCCGCTGCGCGGTGGTGCGCGGCGCGGTAGCCCCGTTAGTTCACCAGCGACCCGTTTTCGAATCCTCTTTCACCCCGAATTCGTTGCAGAGACGCGGGAAAGGACGCCGTAAACGGGTCGCTGGTGCGGTACGTACCTTAGTAACGGACGCCGTACGAGTGGATGTTGTTGACCCAGCTCAGCGGCGTCACGGAGATGCCGGCGCTCGGGTTGCGGGCGTGCACGACCTGCCCGTTCCCCATGTAGATGGCCACGTGGTAGAAGGAGCTGCCGCCATTGGACGTCGAGAACACCAGGTCGCCGCGCTTGAGCTGGCTCAGCGGGACCTTGACGGGCGCGGAGTGGTACTGCTGCGTCGAGGTGCGCGGCAGCGAGACGCCGCCCTGGCGGAACGCGCCCTGGGTGAACAGGGAGCAGTCGAACTGCCACGGCGGGTTGCCGCCGTAGAGATACGTGTAGCGGTCGTCGTTGGCGATGTTGACCGCCCATGAGATGGCCGGCTCGTAGGCGGAGCTGCCGGAACCCGGTGCCGGCGCGGGGGCCGGAGGCGGAGTCGGTTTCGGAGTCGGCTTCGGTTTCGGTGCGGGAGCCGGCGCCGCAGTCTTCGTCGGCTTGGGCTTGGGGGTCGCCGTCTTGGTCGGGGCCGGCTTCGGTGCGGCCGTCTTGGTCGGGCTCGGCTTGGGCGTGGCCGTCTTCGTGGGTTTCGGCGCGGCCGTTTTGGTCGGGGCCGGTTTCGGTGTCGCGGTCTGCGTCGGCGGGGCAACGTCGGGGGAGGGTGCCTGCGTCGGAGCCGGGGTCTTCGTCGGCGTCGGGCGCGTGATCACGCTGGGAGCCGGCTCGCTGTCGGGGACCGCCGGCGGAGGGGTCGGCACCGCTGGTGCCTCGGCGGCGGGCTCGGGCACGGCTGCAGGGGCGATCTCGGGGGCCTGCTCGCGGGCCTGCGCAAGCTGCTGTTCGCGCTCCTCAGCTTCGCGGGCTTCGATGCGCTCGGCCTCTTCGCGGGCCGTCGTCTCGCGGAGCGTGGCCAGCTGGCCGACCAGTTCGTCGCGGCTGCGTTCCTGCTCGGCCAGGGCGGCCTCGTAGCTGGCCTGCTCGCGTTCGGCCTCGTCGAGCGCGGCCGCGCTGATGCCGGCGGCCTCCTCGGCGGCCTGCTCGCACGCCGCGGCGTAGTCCTTCCACGCCGACCAGAGGTTCGCGGCCTCGTCGGCCGTGGCCAGCGTGCGGGCGCGGTTGGAGGCGAGCGCGGTCATGGTGGACGTCTTGTAGAGGACGTCGTTGGAATCGCTCTGGGTCAGCAGTGCGGAGACGGCGGGATTCACGCCCGCGTTGCGGTAGAGGTCGCCTGCGAGTTGGCCGACGGCCTCCTGGCTCTCCTCGTAGTACTTCTCGGCGGCCTTCGCGTTCCGGCGGGCGTCCTCGGCGGCGGCATTGCGCTCGGCCAAGACTTCCTGCGCGGCGGTCGCGGACTCCTGGTCGCTCAGAGCGGCGACTTCGGCCTCGGCGACGCGGTGGCTGGCGTCGAAGATCAGCGACTCGACCCGCTCGACCATGGCCTGCAGTGCGGTGGGGTCCTCCTTGGCGGCCTTGACCTCCGCGGTCGTCGGCAGCTTGGCGGCCGCGATGGGCGACGCCGGGAGCGAGGTGCCGAGCACCGATGCGAGCTGACCCGTCTGGGGCGATGCGGATGCCGTCGTACCGCTCAGGGATGCGCCCGCGACGAGGGCGAGCGCGCAGAAGGCGACGGGCAAGGGGTGCCGCTGGGCCATGGATGATCCTCACGAATGAGTGCAGATGCGGGTCCGGATCCGTCCCCGGGTTCGGGTTCGGCGGGGCGCACCGCAGTGGCGCACCAACTGTGAGAATAGGGCACCGGGGCCCCATGAGCAACAGGATTCACATAAACCCCACTAATCACATTCGTGTCATTCCGGTGGAGGAATATACGACGATGTGGCGGCCGGTGCCGCGGCGTCGTCAGTCGTGCGTGGGGTGTTCGTGGCTGGAATGCTCCGCGGGCTCGAGCTGGAAGGTGCAGTGTTCGGTGTCGAAGTGCGTGCCGAGGCACTCGGTGAGGGCGTCGAGCACCTCGTCTGTGCGCTCGGCGGAGAAGTGGGCGGCGTCGAGCACGATATGCGCCGAACACACCGGCACGCCCGACGTGATGGTCCACGCGTGCAGGTCGTGTACACCCACGACGCCCTCGACCGAGAGGATGTGCTCGCGGACCGCGTCGAGGTCCACGTGTCGCGGCGTGGCCTCCAGGAGGACGTCGACGACTTCGCGCATGAGGGACCAGGCGCGCGGCAGGATCATGGCGGCGATCGCCAGGGAGGCGATCGGGTCGGCCAGCCCGGATCCGGTCAGCGCGATGACAATCGCGGCGGCGATGACCGCGAGCGAGCCGAGCGTGTCGCCGAGGACCTCCAGGTAGGCTCCGCGCAGGTTGAGGCTCGCTTTGCGGCCGCTGTGCAGGATCGAGAGGCTGATCAGGTTGGCCGTGAGGCCGATGCATGCCGCGATGAGCATGGGTGTGGCGGCGACGTCCGCTGGTTGCCCGAAGCGGCCGATTGCCTCGATCGTGATGACGACGGCGATGACCACGAGGATCGTCGCGTTGGCCAGCGCGGCGAGCACCTCCGCACGCTGCCAGCCGAACGTCCGCTTCGACGTGGCTGGGCGCGTCGCGACCCAAGCGGCCAGCAGCGCGATGCTGACGCCCGCGGCGTCGGAGAGCATGTGCCCGGCGTCCGCCAGCAGCGAGAGGGAACCGGAGATCGCCGCGCCGATCAGCTGGGCGACGACGCCCAGGAGGGTGATGATGACGACGGCAACGAGCTTGCGCCGGTGCCGGCCCGTCGCCGTGCCCCCAGACAATCCGTGGCTGTGCCCGTGGTCGTGACCCATCAGCCCCACCCGAGCTTGTGCAGGGTCTCGTCGTCGATTCCGAAGTGGTGCGCGACCTCGTGCACGACCGTGATCGTCACCTCGTCGACGACCTCCTCTTCCGAATCGCACATCTGAAGGATCGGCTCCTGGTAGATGAAGATCCGATCGGGCATCGGGACTTCGCCCCAGTCCATGCCGCGCTCGGTGAGCGGGACGCCGTCGTACAGGCCGAGCAGCACGGTGTCGGGGTCCTCGCCGGGTCCGGGTTCGTAGCGGTTCTCGATGAAGACGACGACGTTGTCCATGACGTCGCGCAGGCGCTCGGGGATCTCATCCAGGGCTCGCGTGACGGCGTCTTCGAACGCATCGTCGTCCATCGTGAAGGGCATGGCTCGACTCTAGCTTTTCGTGGCGTTCTCCGGCATCTCCGTCGGCTCCGGGAGCCGGTTTGGTGTTGCGCGCGGCCGTGCACTATAGTTTTACTGGTTCGCTGCACGGCTACTGCCGCGCGGTGGATTGAAGGCCCCCATCGTCTAGTGGCCTAGGACACCGCCCTTTCACGGCGGCGACACGGGTTCGAATCCCGTTGGGGGTACTGAGATCTAGATCACGCTGAGCCGATTTGCGAAGGCAAAATCGACTCTGGTAGGGTTTAGATCTTGTGAGCGGAGGTCCTCTTCGCAAACAACACTGGCCCTGTAGCGCAGTTGGTTAGCGCGCCGCCCTGTCACGGCGGAGGTCGCGGGTTCAAGTCCCGTCAGGGTCGCTGAGATGTTCCGGCAACGGAAGATCGCGGTGATCATCAGTGATGATGCCAGGCTCTGTAGCTCAGTTGGTAGAGCGTTCGACTGAAAATCGAAAGGTCACCGGATCGACGCCGGTCGGAGCCACCAGCTAGAAAAGCCCCCGGAAGGAATCCTTCCGGGGGCTTTCTCGTGCCCGCGTGAATCGGCGGCGCCCCGGGCGATTCTCATCGAGGGGGCGCCGCCGTCGGTCTCAGTTGCCGCCGGGACGTCCGTACTTGCCGGAGTTGCCGATCTCGAACTCCACCCGGTACTCCGTCTGCGAGCCGTCAGTCGCCGTCACCGTGACGAAGGCCGTTCGCCCCGGCAGCTCGGCCTGTACGACGTCGACCTGCGCGTCCTGATCCGTCGGGGCGGCGGAGAGTGCGGGGAACTTGTTCCCTCGCGCACCGTGCCTGCTGCCTGTCGCGATCTGGTAGGTGGTGGTCTCCGGGGTGAAGCCTGCGACGTCGACGCCGCCGAGCATCAGCCGTCCCACCGTGGAGACGTCGGAGGTCCCGGCGGTTACCGCCTCGATCTCCACCTCGGCCACCACCATGTGCGTTTCGGGCTGCGCGTCGAGCACTACGCGCACTTGATCAGCGGCGAGTCCGCCGGTCTCAACCGCGACCACGGGTGCAGACCCGTCGTCGGTGATCACTTCGATGTCGGGGGATGCTGTCCAGTCGCCGCCGTCGGCCCGTGTTTCGACGCGCAGTGACTCGGCCCAGGACTCGTGCGAGCCGTCCCGCCAGAAGTGCACCGTCACGGACTCGACGGCGGTCCTCGCGGCGAGATCGTACGTCAGGACGTCTTGGGGGTTCTTGGCGCCGGAGACCCAGTTGGACCAGGCTTTGTCGCCGGTGTCGCCGTTGACGGTGTCGGCCGCGTAGTAGCCGGGCTCGGTGAACGTGGCGGCTGCGGTCGCCTGCGGGGCCACGTTGGCCGTCGATGGCTCCGTCACGATCACGGTGGCCGTGGCCGGCAGCGGTTTCGCGTCCGGATCGTTGGATTCAGCCAGTCCCTCCACCGTGACGGTGCCGGGTGACGCGAGCACCTCGTCCGTTAGCGTCTCATCATCCCAAGTCACGGGCGTATCGAAGCGCTCGGCACCTCTGTCGACTTGAGCCGGCACGGTCTCGGGCAGCTTGTCCGCAACCGTTCGGGCGGAGACGCCGGCCCATGTAGTCACTGAGACCGGGTCGACGGCGGAGAACGTGCCGATGGCGATGGTCAGCTCCGCGTCGTCGAACGAGTTGCCGAAGATGTCCGTTCCGGTGCCGGTCACGGTGACCGTCCCCTCTTCGCCCCAATCAACCTTCTCGACGTCCCAGCTGACGTCAGCCGGCACGCCGGGTCCATGCGCGTACCGCGGAATCACTGTCTTCGGCAGGTCTGCGGCGGCTCCCGGCAGGGTCTGCACCGCTGATGCTTCAACGCCCAGCAACTCGGTGCTGCGCACACTCCAGAGCTGGTTCGCGCGGTTGGTCGCCGTCCAGGTGCCTACGGCCGCACCCGACGCCGAGGACTCGCCGTCGACGTCGAGTGAACGGGCGTTCGCGACGTTGACCAGAGACCAGTCCGAACCGGTGGTCGTGGTCGGAATCCATTGGAGGCTCTCGTCGTCCGTGGCAGTTTCTGCCGGGTCCGCGCCGCCAAGGGGTACCAACCGGGTCGCGCCGTCGTCCGCGACGCCAAGTGCGCGCCCGCGCCCGTGCCCGTCGACCAGCGCGAGGCGTTCGCGATGGGTGTGCCCGTCACTCAGGCGGACGGCCGTCCACGTCTGCGCCGATGCCTCGTCGCGGGTCCGGGCGGCTGGCTCGATCGTTGTCGCGACGCTCGCGCCGTCAGGCCCCGAAGTCAGGGCCTTGCCGGAGGCCTCGCCGACCAGCTGGTATCGGGCGCCGTCGACCACGGGAGCCGCGTCTGCGGCCACCCCCGACACTCCGGACACCTGCAAGGTGGTGACGGATTTCGCGGGCAGGGTCAGCGTTGCCGTGCCCGTGGCGGCGTCGACGGGCTCGCCCTCGACCAGAGCGTTCGCCGTCGGGTCCTCCGCGGGCGACTCGGTGGTGACCACGGGGGTGACGTTTGCGTCGTCGGACACGTCGCCGAAGGCGCTCAGGTCCACGGTGACCGTCGCTGCGGCGTCCGACTCGTTGACGTGCACCAGGTCGACGCCGTCGCCGCTCGCGTTGAGCGCGGCGGTCGTGTTGTCGTCGCCGGCGGGCACGAAGCGGTCGCCGGGCTCGATGAAGTGGGTGAAGTTCCGGACCGTGTTGAACTTGGAGTTCGTCAGGACTGCGCAGGAGGGGTCGGCCTCGCCGTCGGCGATGCGGCGGGCCGAGTCGCCGTTCTCGTCGCAGTCGAAGTCCACTAGGACGCTACCCCAGTTGCTGTCCTCCACCTTCTCCATGTTGTAGAGGTCCTCGACCGGCTGCCAGAACACCCACGCCTCGGGCTCGAGCTCGCGCATGTCGTCGACGATCCGGCCCGCCATGCCGAGCCCGTTCGCGATATTCGTAAGGTTGTGTCCGGTCGCGTCCCAGCTGCCTTCGACCTCGCTCATCCACAGCGGTTTGTCAGCGGTCTTGGCGATGTCACGCACGACGACCCGGTCGCCCGTCCCGTAGGTGTGCACATTGAGCTGTTCGACGGCGTCCCGTGCCGCGGGACCGTACGCGTTCCAGTTCGTCACGAACCGGGAGGGGTTGGTCTCGTCCATCGCCGAGATCGCGACGTCGGTCTCCGTCTGCGGTGCGTCGAGCCGCTCCGCGAGTGCTTCGATCACGCGTTCCTGGACTTCGGGCCCGATGTGCGCGCCCTCCTGCCGGCTGGCGGTGGTCGGCCAGCCGTCCGCGCCCAGGCGCGTAGCCCAGTAGTCCGTGTTGGGTTCGTTGAACGGATCCAGCGTGGCGAAGTCGATCCCGTGTTCGGCCTCGACGTGGTCCACGACCTCTGTCAGGTAGCCGACGAAGTCGTTGATGTCCTCCTCGGCGAGCTGCTCCGTGTTGCCATTGTCGATGCCTCCGGAGACGAAGCCGCTCTCGGTGAGGAAGTAGGGAGGCGAGTTGCTGAAGGCCTCCCACACCATGTCGTCGCGCTCGGCGGCGAGGGCGTCGAGCCACCAGCGCTGGGATTCGTCCGCGTCGAAGTTGTACGCCTCGGGATCGTCCGGGTCCCAGGCCTCCGCGTAGGCTTCGCGGTCCGCGTACTCGGCGGTGACGCCGTCGTCCGCGGCGTAGTCCGGGTTCCACCAGCCCTCCACCGCACCTCCCGGCCGCAGATAGGCCGGAACGTCTGTCGCGTTGCCGCCGCCGATGTTGTAACGGGCGATGTTCAGGTTGAGCCCTTCGGGGCCGAAGACCTTGTCGAACAGGTCGCGCCGGACGTCTTCCGGGTATCCGCCGGTGGCGTTGGCGAACCAGACGAGGCTGGTGCCCCAGCCCCTGAATTCGGGGCCCTGGTAGGCGGGATTCGGCTTCAGGACGGTGTCCGCCGTGCCGGTGATCATGCTGGAGGCGGCGGCGGGTTCAGCGGGAGTCGGCGCCGCGAAGGCGGCTGGTGCTCCCGCGGCGAGTGCGAGGGTGGCCAGCCCCGCGAGGGCGGCTCGGGCGCGGTGTGATGTCACAGGTCGGGGCCTTTCGGAGAGGTCGGAAGGGGTGTGCTGCGGGTCACATCCCGAAGGATGTTTACGCAAACATAGCGGCTCGTCGAAGACCTGTGAAGACCCGGCGGCGGGGGAGTCGGTGTCGAGGACGTCAGTCCCGCGGCGGGGCCGTGCTCTCGCGGAGGACCAGGCGGGTGGGCACCAGCGAGGTGCCCGGCGGGTGCTCGCCCGTGCGCAGGTGGTCGAGTACGCGCTGCACGCAGCGGCGGCCGACCTCGGCGAAGTCCTGATGCACGGTGGTCAGGGGGGGCGAGTACGAGGCGGAGTCCGCGGTGTCGTCGAAGCCCACGACGCTCACGTCGCGCGGCACGTCTCGCCCGGCCTCGCGCAGGGCGCGGTAGAGGCCCAGCGCCATCTGGTCGTTGGCGCAGAAGACGGCCGTGCAGTCGGCGCGCCGGGCGAGCTCCTGCCCGGCGGTGTATCCGGATTCGCCGCTCCAGTCCCCGCGGAGCGGTCCGGGGACCTCGCGGCCGGCCGCCTCGAGGGTCTCCCGCCACGCCCTCGTCCGCCGTTCCGCGGCGAATGAATCCTCCGGGCCGGCCAGATGCCAGACGGTCCGGTGGCCCAGGTCCAGCAGGTGCCGAGTCGCGCGCTGCGCACCGTCGGCCTGATCGGTGTCCACCACCGTGTAGGCGTCACCCGCGTCGGAATCGACGACGACGACGGTCGGAACGCCGCGCGGCAGCGTCACCTTGGCTCGATCCAGAAGGTGGACCTCCATGATGGCGATGACTGCGTCGACGGCGAGCTCCTCGAGCCGCGTGAACGCCTTCTCGACGCCGCCGTGGGTCGGGGGCCCGACCGGGATGAGGGTGACCGCGTATCCGGCCTCGGCCGCGGAGGTGGAGATGGCCTCGATGGTCCGGAAGTTCCCCATCGGGGCGAGGGAGAAGGTGATGACGCCGATCGTGCGGAAGGAGCCGAGCTTGAGCGCCCGGGCCGCACTGTTGGGCCGGTAGCCCAATTCGTCCATGGCCGCGAGGACGGCAGTGCGGGTTTGCGGCAGAACGCCCTCGTAGCCGTTGGAGACCCGGGATACCGTCTGCGATGAGACGCCCGCGAGCTGCGCCACGTCGGCCATGGAGACGTGGCGATTCCGGCGGTTTGCAGGGGGTCCCGAAGTCATGGGCTCCAGCGTACCCGGGGTGGAAAACAGTTGCGCAGGTCACATCCATGCGTATGATGTTTACGTAAACATGCGTCTCGGTCTTCGGTCGAGGCGAACTCCCGCTCCAGAATCCGAAAGGACCACGGCTTGAGCGCGACATCAACACAGGAACCCGTCGACACGGTGCCTCCCGGCTCTCCGACTTCGGATCCCGGTGCGCTTCCGCGGGCCAGGGCCACCAGAGGGCGCTGGACCGGGTGGTGGTTTCTCGGCCCGTTCATGCTGGTCTTCGTCCTGGTCTTCATCGCGCCGGTCGTCTACTCCGTGTACCTGAGTCTTTTCCACACGCAGATGGTCGGCGGGACCACGTTCGTCGGGTTCGACAACTACGCCCGGGCGTTCACCGACGGCGCGTTCTGGGCGGGGCTGATCCGCGTCGGCCTGTTCCTGCTTATCCAGGTGCCGATCATGCTCGCGATCTCCCTGCTCGTGGCGCTCGCGGTCGACAGCGGACGCCTCTATGGCCGCGACTTCTTCCGTATTTCGATCTTCATGCCCTACGCGGTGCCGGCGGTGGTCGCCAGCCTGATGTGGGGATTCATGTACGGCACCCGCTTCGGGCTCGTGGGCAACCTGAACGACTTCTTCGGCTGGAACCTGCCGAACCTGCTGAGCCCCGATCTCGTGCTGCTGTCGATCGGCAACATCGTGACGTGGGAGTTCGTCGGCTACAACATGCTCATCTTCTACGCGGCGCTGCGCGTCGTCCCGGCCTCGCTCTACGAGGCGGCGGCCATCGACGGCGCGGGCCAGTGGCGGGTCGTCGCGGCGATCAAGATCCCCGCCATCCGCGGCGCCCTCGTCGTGGCGACGATCTTCTCCATCATCGGCAGCTTCCAGCTGTTCAACGAGCCGGCCATCCTGCAGTCGCTGGCCCCGAACGCGATCTCGTCGTCGTTCACTCCCAATCTCTACGCCTACTCGCTGTCCTTCGCGGGGCAGCAGCAGAACTACTCGGCCACGATCGCGATCATCATGGGCGTCGTCACGATGATCGTCGCCTACGTGGTCCAGCTGCGCGGCATGAACAAGGAGGCCTGATCATGGTCGCGACTCCGACCCTCCGAGTCCCGGCACCTCGGCGCAGCCGGCTTTCCACTCCGTCGAACCCCCGCCGCAGCCCGCTGCTGACAGTCTTGACGGGCGTCGTCTTGCTGTACTCGCTCGTGCCGCTGTTCTGGCTGCTGATCAACTCGACCAAGAACCAGCGGGACCTCTTCTCCACGTTCGGGCTGTGGTTCGGCAGCGAGTTCTCCCTGTTCGAGAACATCGGCCGCGCCCTGACCTACGACGACGGCATCTTCGTCCGCTGGCTCGGGAACACCGTGCTGTACGTCGTCGCCGGCGCGGGAGGGGCGACCCTGCTCGCGGTGCTCGGCGGCTACGCGCTCGCCAAATTCGACTTCCCCGGCAAGAAGGCGGTCTTCGCCGTCGTGATCGGTGCCGTCGCGGTGCCGGGGACTGCGCTGGCAGTTCCGACGTTCTGGATGTTCAGCGCCATGGAGCTGACCGATACGCCGTGGTCCGTGATCATCCCGTCGCTGATTTCGCCGTTCGGCCTGTACCTGATGTGGACGTTCGCGAATCAGGCCATCCCGGGGGACCTCATGGAGGCCGCCCGGATCGACGGGGCCAGCGAGTTCCGGACCTTCTGGCAGGTCTGCCTGCCACTGCTGGCCCCGGGCACCGTGACCGTCCTGCTGTTCACGATGGTCGCCACCTGGAACAACTACTTCCTGCCGCTGATCATGCTGCGGGACCCGGACTGGTACCCGCTCACGCTGGGGCTGAACCAGTGGAACTCGCAGGCCGGCACTGCCGGCGGCGAGGCCATCTTCGACCTGGTCCTGACCGGATCCCTGTTGACGATCATCCCGCTCGTCATCGCCTTCCTGTTCCTGCAGCGCTTCTGGCAGTCCGGTCTGGCCGCCGGCGGCGTCAAGGAATGACCCACCACCTACGCGATCCACCCTTTCAACGAGGAGAGAACACCATGATCCACTCACCCAGCCCCCGCCGTCGCTGGGCCGCCGGTCTGTCCGTCGCCGCCGTCGCAGCCCTCGCCCTGTCCGCCTGTTCCGGCGGCGCGGACCCGGACGAGGCGGCTGCCGAGGGCGGCGAACTCACCGTCTGGGCCTGGGACCCGACGATCGAATACGTCGCCGAGGCCTACGAGGACGCCAATCCCGAGGTGAGCGTCGAGGTTGTCAACGTCGGTACGGGAAACGACCACTACACCGCGCTGCAGAACGCGGCCAGCGCCGGCAGCGGCGGGCCCGATCTCGCCCAGGTGGAGTATCAGGCGACCACCCAGTTCATCCTCGGCGAGGCTCTGGCCGATCTGACGGAGTTCGGCGCCGGCGACCTCGCCGACGAGTTCGCTCCCGGGCCGTGGGCCGGCGTCAGCTCGGACGAGGCCGTCTACGGGCTGCCGCTCGATTCGGGTCCCATGGCGCTGTTCTACAACGAGGCCGTGTTCGACGAGCACGGCATCGAGGTGCCCGAAACCTGGGACGACTATCTCGAGGCTGCGCGCGATCTGCAGGAGGCCGACCCCGACGTCTACCTCACCAACGACACCGGCGACGCCGGCCTGACGACCTCCATCATGTGGCAGGCCGGGGGCCATCCGTTCACGGTGGACGGCACCAGCGTCGGCATCGACTTCGGCGACGAGGGCTCGCAGCGGTTCGGTGAGGTGTGGCAGCCGATGATCGACGAGCAACTCCTCGCGCCGATCAGCTCCTGGAGCGACGAGTGGTACCAAGGCCTCGGCGACGGCACCATCGCCTCTCTGGTGATCGGTGCCTGGATGCCCGGGAACCTCGAGGGCGGCGTCCCGGACGCCGCAGGCGACTGGCGCGTCGCGCCGATGCCCCAGTGGGACGACGCCGGCTTCGCCACCGCCGAGCAGGGCGGAAGCGGCATGTCGGTCATGTCCGGCAGCGATCATCAGGCTCTCGCCTACGACTTCCTGGAGTTCGCCGCCGTCGGCGGCGGCAAGGACCTGCGCGTCGACGACGGCGTCTTCCCGGCGACGACCGCCGATCTCGAGGACCCGCAGTTCGTGGAGCGCGAATACGAGTACTTCGGCGGACAGCAGATCAACCAGGTCCTCTCGGAGTCGTCCGCGGCCGTCGTTGACGGCTGGGACTACCTGCCGTACCAGGTCTACGCGAACACGGTGTTCAACGACTCGGTCGGTCAGGCCTTCGTCAGCGGCACCACGCTGGAGGAGGGGCTCGCCGGCTGGCAGGACACTCTCCGGGCCTACGGCGAGGACCAGGGCTTCACGATCGAATAACGCACGCTCCGCGGATCGTCTCCGGTGACAACCCGGGGACGATCCGCGCCCCCATTCACCCGGCACCGAACCGGGCCCCACCACAAGGAGAACACTCCATGACCAACCGCTGGCTGCGCCGACCTGCAGGCGCCCCGGATCGCCTGTCCTACGGGGCCGACTACAACCCCGAGCAGTGGCCGCGCGAGATCTGGCGCGAGGACGTGCGGCTCATGCGGGAGGCGAATGTCGACGTCGTCAGCCTCGCGATCTTCTCGTGGGCCCGGATCCGCCCCGACGAGGACACGTGGGATTTCGCGTGGCTCGACGAGATCATGGACCTGCTGCACGCCCACGGGATCGGCGTGGACCTGGCGACCGCCACCGCGTCGCCGCCGCCGTGGCTGGCCATGAAGCACCCGGAGACCCTGCCCGTGACCGCCGAGGGCCGCACCCTCTGGCAGGGCGGGCGCCAGCACTGGCGTCCGACCTCACCCGTCTTCCGCCGCTACGCGCTCGAGCTCGTCGAGGCGATCGCCCGCCGCTACGCCGATCACCCCGCGCTCGTCGCCTGGCACGTGAACAACGAGCTGGGCTGCCACAACGCCTACGACTACTCCGACGACGCCGCATCCGCCTTCCGCCTCTGGCTGCGGAACCGCTATGGAAACGTCGACGCGCTGAACCACGCGTGGGGCACGGACTTCTGGTCCCAGCGCTACAGCGACTTCGAGCACGTCCTGCCGCCGCGGGAGGCCGCGTCCTACCCGAACCCGACGCAGCAGCTGGACTTCGCCCGCTTCAGCTCCGACGCCCTGCGCGAGTACTTCGTCGCCGAGCGCGACGTCCTGCGCCGCTTCACCCCCGACGTGCCCGTCACCACCAACTTCATGGTCATGGGGGAGACCAACTTCGCGGACTACGCCACGTTCGCCCGCGAGGTCGATTTCGTCTCCAACGACCACTACCGCCAGCCCGTGGCGGACTCCCGCGACGAGCTGTCCTTCTCCGCGGCCTGGGTCTCCGGTCTCGCCGCCGGCGAGCCCTGGTTCCTCATGGAGAACTCGACGAGCGCGGTGAACTGGCAGCCCGTGAACCGCCCCAAGCGCCCCGGCGAGCTGGCGCGGGACTCGCTGGCCCACGTCGCGCACGGAGCGGACGCCGTCTGCTATTTCCAGTGGCGCCAGTCCGCCGCCGGTGCGGAGAAGTACCACTCGGCCATGGTGCCGCACGCCGGCGAGGACAGCCGGCTGTTCCGCGACGTCGTCGCCCTCGGCGCCCGCCTGGGCGAACTGTCCCCGGTGGCCGGCAGCCGGCGCGCCCCGGCGCGGGTCGCGATCCTGGTCGACTGGACCTCATGGCGGGCCAGCGAGCTCGATTCCCACCCCACCGACCGACTGCGCTACCGCGACGAGGCATTCGCGTGGTGGCGCGCGCTCGTCGACGCCGGCGTGCGCGCCGACGTCGTGCACGCCGGGCAGGAGATCGGCGGGTTCGACGTCGTCATCGCCCCCGTGCTCTACAGCGTTCCGGACGCGTTGGCCAAGACGCTCGCGGCGTACGTCGCCGGCGGTGGCCACCTGGTCACCACGTACTTCTCGGGGATCGTCGACGAGAACGACCGGGTCCTGCTCGGCGGGTATCCGGGCGCGCTGCGCGAGGTGCTCGGCATCCGGGTCGAGGAGTTCCGGCCGTTGCACGCGGGGGAGACGGTGGCGCTCGGCGGTGTCGATGGCGCGGCGGCAGAGGTCTCCGGCGCCGGCGACCTGTGGAGTGAGATCGTCGACGTCACGGGCGAGGGTGTGCAGGTCCTCGCGCGATTCGAGGACAACGACGAGCTCGCCGGGCTGCCAGCGGTGACCCGAAGGTCCCACGGCCCGGACGCCGGCTCGGCCAGCTATGTGGCCACGCGGCTGGACCCCCGGGCCCGGGCGGGTGCGCTGGAGGTGCTGCTCGGCGCGGCCGGCGTCGCTTCCGAGCTGCCCGAACCGCTGCGCGGTCGCGTCGAGATGACCGTTCGGCGCTGCCCGGATGCCGACTTCGCCTTCCTGATCAACCGCACCGACGAGGAGCTGCCGCTGCAGGGAATCGATGGCGAGGTCCTCGGCGGCGCGGGAGCGCCCGGGGCTCGCGGCACGCTCGCCCCGCGGGAGGTGGCGGTACTGGTGCAACGGCGGTGAGGCGGCGGTAGGCTGAGAGCGTCTCACGTGAGGTGAGACGCAGCATGTTTTGAAAGGCATGGCAGCAATGGACTCCGAGCAGCATCCGCCCCGGGCCCCCGGCCCGGTGGACGGCGCGCCTCCAGCAGGTCAGACCGTCCCGTCGCCGCCTGCCCAGGCTCCGCAGATCGGTGGAGCCACGCAGGTCTCCGAAGCCGCTGTTGCCCGGGTCGCCGCCGCGGCCGCCCGGTCGGTCGAGGGCGTGCACTCGCTCGGCACCGGCGCGGGACGGGCCCTCGGGGCGCTGCGCGGGCGCGTTTCGGGCGGGACCAGCGAGTCCACCGTCGGGGTGGGCGCGGAAGTCGGCCGCGAGGAGGTCGCCGTCGACCTCACGCTCGTCGCCGAGTACGGCCGGCCGCTGCACGCGATCGCGGACGACGTCCGTGCCGCCGTCTTCCGCTCGGTGGAGGAGCTCACTGGCCTGCGCGTCATCGAGGTCAACGTCGAGATCGGCGACGTTCACGTCGCCGTCGACAGCGCGCCGGGCCCGGCGACCGAGGCCCTCCCGACCACTTCGCGACCGGCGGAGTCGACTACACCGGATGGAGAACGCGCGTGAACTACATGCAACTTTCCCCCGTCGCCCTGAGCCTGCTGATCGCGGCGGCCCTCGGCTGGGCTGCGCTGGAGCACGGCGCCGCCGGGTTCATGCTCATGGGCGTCTTCCTGGCGATCGGGCTGGTCATCGGCCGCTTGGCCGACGGGCGCATCGACGCCCGCAAATTCTGGGACCTGCTGACGGGACGGCGGTCGTCCTCGTGACAGCCCCCGCCCAGCTGCCCGGACACACGCGCGTCACCACGCAAGCGCTCGCGAGCGCCGCCCGGGTCATCGCCGCTGAACTTTTCGCCGTTCCCGCGGCCCGCATCCACGTGGATCTCGACGACGACTACGGCGACCTGTCCATTGCGCTGAGCCTGCCGCTGCCGCTGACGCCGCCGGCGTCGACTCCGGGCATGAGTGTGTGGGACCGCGCGGTGACCGTGCGCGACGCGGTCCGGCAACGGTTCGTGCACGTCACGGGGTCGCAGGTGAGCCGTGTCGACGTCCGTGTGACCGGCGTCGTCATCGACGGCGTAGCCGACGGCCGCGGTGCCGGACGGAGGGTCGCATGAGTCGGCTCAGGACCCGCGACGGCGATCGCGAACGTTACTTCATCCAGCGCCGGCAGACGCATTCCGCGAGATCGTTCGCCTCGATCCTCGCCGCCGTGCTCGTGGCGCTGATCTGCCTCTACCTCATGTTCGAGGCCGCAGTGAAGTCCATCGGCCAGGACGTGTGGATCAAATCCCCGGAGCAATGGTGGGCGTGGCTTGCGGCGCTGCCGCACGAGGCCAGCCGTGGACTGGTCGGCGCGGGCTCTCTGGTGGTGCTGCTGCTCGGGTTGTATTTTCTCTTCCAAGGACTGCTGCCCGGCCGCAAGGCGCGTCGGGCGATCGAGATTGACCGGGCGATCGTCATCGTCGACCACGAGGTCCTGGCCGCGACCCTCGCCCGCCGTGCCCGCACCGAGGCGAACGTCAGCCCCGAGCAGGTGGTCGTCGCCGTCGCGCACGGACACGTCGACGTCCAGGTGCGGCCGACGTCGGGCATTCCTGTCGACGCGGAGGCGATCAGCGCGGCCGTCGCGGACGAGCTCGCGGAGAACCTCATCGACCCCGTTCCGCCCGTGACCGTCCGCGTCGCCGACACCGGCGTCGTCGGACAGTAGAAGGAGCGCCGCTATGAACCAGACACCCCGCGGACTGAACCGGACCCTCCTGATCGTGATCGGGACGCTCTTCACTCTCGCCGGCCTGCACGGCCTGCTGCTGCTCTCCTTTCCGGCGTACGCCGACGGCTGGCATCGGGTCGCCGGGGACGTGCACCGCGCCGTGGAGTCCGTCCTCACCGCCACGACCCTGCCCGGCCAGCGGGACTCGTGGCTGTGGATCGTCATCGCGCTCGTGATGATCGCCATCGTGCTGCTCATGGCCGGGTGGATCGCGGTGCAGGGGCGCGGGCGCACGGGCATCTTCGCCCGCGGGCAGGACCCGGCCGAGGCGCACGACGTCGGTACGCCCGGCACGGTCTCGATCAGCGCCGCCGCGCCCGAGCAGGTCATGAAGGCCGCACTGGCCGGCCGCAGCGACCTGGTGTCGGTGTCGGTGACGACGTGGGAGCCGGTCGCGTTCGGGAGGAACGATGAGCCGACGTGGCGGGGGGACGGGGCCGGCCTGCAGATCAAGGTCCAGCCCCGGCTCGGGGCCGGGCCGCGGCGGATCGCCGAGGACATCGCCGAGTCGGTGCGGCGGATGGACGCCGCCCTGGGGCAGCAGGGGCCGGTCGTCATTCACCTGGCCTCGGGGGCGCGAACGCGCATGTCACGGGCCGAACGGGTGCGCTGACCCACACTGCCGTTCCGGTAGGGTCAACGCATGCCTGAAGAGACGACGTATCCCGTCCGGACCGACGCAGGTCGGGGCGGCCTGCTCGCCGTGGCCGGTGTGGTGCTGCTGCTCGCGCCCGCGTGGTTCCTGCTGAACGTTTTCTTCGCCGTGCAGGCGGACCCCGCCGCTGAATCGAACGCGCCTGCGTGGATGCTGGTCGTGCCGGCCATGGTCCTGTCGTTGCTCGGCCTCGTCGTGGCGGTTTTCGGCGTGCGGCGGGTCGCCTCCAGCCGCCTCTCGGCGATCGTGCAGACGTGCTGCTACGCGGTCCCGGTGGCGATCGTCGTCGTCGGGTGCCTCGTCGACCTCCACGCGACCTACGTGGCCGAGTACGACGGCGGCTTCGGCGGCCTCGTGATCGTCTACGCCGGCTGCGTCCTCCAGGCGGTGCTCGCGGTCGTGGCCTTCACGACCGCCACCTACGTCTACGCCGCCGCCCGGAGGCCGCGCGTCAGGCCGTGAGCCAGACCGCCGCGTTGGGCGCCAAGGTCTCCGCGTCGCCGTCGCTCGAGAGCGCCGACTCTTCGCTGACCACCAGGACGCCCGCCCCGGCGGGCAAACGGAACGGTTCACCCGAGAGGTTCGCGACGACGTGCACCTTGGCGTTGCGGTAGGCGAGGATCCCGAGGTCGGGGTCGTTGAGGTCCGTCCACTCGACGGAACCGGTGCCGAGGCCGAGCTGCGAACGCAGCGCGATGGACTGCCGGTAGAGCTCGTACGTGGAGCCGGCGACGTCGACCTGCTGGTCCGCGGCGTAGCGCGCGAAGCTCTCGGGCTGCGGCAGCCACGGCCCGCCGTCCGGGTTGTCGACCGAGAAGCCGTAGCCGTCGGCGTCCGCTTCCCACGGCATCGGGACGCGGCAGCCGTCGCGGCCGCGTTCGGCGCCGTTCGTGCGGAAGAAGCTCGGGTCCTGGCGCAGCTCGTCGGGCAGGGTGGTGTGCTCCGGCAGGCCCAGCTCGTCGCCCTGGTAGACGTAGGCCGAGCCGGGCAGGCCGAACATGATGAGCGACGCCGCGCGGCCGCGGGCGAGCCCCAGCTCCTCGTCGGGCTGCTCGTCGCCGGCCGCGATGCCCTTCGGGAACGACGTCGGGTCGGAGAGCCCGTAGCGGCTGCTGTGGCGGACGGTGTCGTGGTTGGAGAGCACCCAGGTGGCGGGGGCGTTCACGGCCGCGGCCTCGTTCAGGGTCTCCACGACGTTCGCGTGGATGCGGGACGCGTCCCAGCCGGCGAGCAGGAAGCCGAAGTTGAAGGCCTGCTGCATCTCGTCGTCGCGCACGTAACGGAAGATCCGGCTCATGGGCTCGACCCAGGCCTCGGCGACCATCATCCGGTCGCCGTCATAATCCTTCAGGACCCGGTGCCATGCCCGGTAGATGTCGTGCACGCCCTCCTGGTCGAAGTACGGGGGAGTGTTCTCGCCGGACGGGGCCATGTTGCCCTCTGTGTTCCCCTCTGCACCCGATTCGCCGTCGAAGTGGTCCCCGGCGACTTCCTCGTTCTCGTTGCCGGCCACCATGGCGACCTTCGCCGACCAGTCCGGCAGTCCCTCGGCCTTGACCATGCCGTGGGCGACGTCCACGCGGAAGCCGTCGACGCCGCGGTCCAGCCAGAAGCGCAGGACGTCCTCCATCTCGGCGCGGACCTCCGGATTCTCCCAGTTGAGGTCGGGCTGCTTGGTGTCGAAGAGGTGGAGGTACCACTGGCCCGGGGCGCCGTTGTCCTCGACGCGCGTCCAGGCGGGCCCGCCGAAGATCGACTGCCAGTTGTTCGGGGGCTCTTCGCCGTTCTCGCCCTTGCCCTCGCGGAAGATGTAGCGGTCGCGCTCGAGCGAGCCCGGGGCGGCGATCAGTGCGGACTTGAACCACTCGTGCTCGTCGGAGGTGTGGTTCGGAACGAGATCGACGATGATCTTCAGACCCAAGTCGTGGGCCTCATGCAGCATCTCGTCGAAGTCGGCGAGCGTGCCGAAGCGCGGGTCGACGTCGCGGTAGTCGGCGACGTCGTACCCGGCGTCGGCCTGCGGGGATGTGTAGAAAGGCGAGAGCCACACGGCGTTCACGCCGAGCTCGGCCAGGTAGTTCAGCCGCTCGGTCACGCCGATGAGGTCGCCCATCCCGTCGCCGTTTCCGTCGGCGAAGGAGCGCGGGTAGACCTGGTAGATGACGGCATCGGACCACCAGGAGGAGTCGGGGTTCGCGGCTTCGGCTGGGCTGGCTGCGGGCACGGAAGTCATGGTGTTTCCCCTCGCGTCAATAGTGTGATTCGCGCAACTGCTTGCGGCTGCCGCCAGTCTAGTTGGAACGCGCGTGCTGATGCATCCGAGATGTCGGAACCGTGTTCCGCCTGGACTTCCAGAATCCACTGAGCGGAAGTCGACGAGAAGGAGCGTGCCGAAGCACGCGACGCCTTCGATCACGGGCTAGAAATTGAGCCTTAGAAGTAGGACGACGTCTGGACTACATAGAGCAAGCTAACAAGTATTGTCAGGATGGCCGCTATGTAAAGCGAAATTCGCCATACTCGCCTCGGTTTGACCCATCTGATGAAGGCGCCGGTTGGAGTAAGTGCCAGGAAGCCGACAATCAGAAAGTAGAACCAATACCCACCAATACCGAAGTCATTTCTGAAGACAAACAAGTCGATCAGGAGTGCGGGCACGAATACATAAATACCGATCGCACACTGAGCGATCATGTAAACTATCGTATTCACGTTGCTACGCATCATGAGTCGCGAAAGAGGTAACTGAACGACAGCGGAGTAGGCGAGCATCAATGGAAGGCCCTGAGCGGAGAGGAAAAATGTCTCCCAGGCGGCCTCAAGTGGAGAAAATGACCCACCGTAGACTCCGGACTCGAAAGTGAGAAATAGGGAGCCTCCGTAGGTGAAAATGGCGACGATGGCCATGACGTCAAGGAATCGGGCCTTCTCTACTTTATTGGCCTGGTGGTCGACCATATATCACCTCGCGCTACTAGTAGCTCAAAATCCTACCCTGGGAGTCGATATCTGAGACTCCTAAAATTAAGCAAATGAAAACCTTGTTCTCTCGGCGGAGAAAAGTTCTCCACACGACACCCCCAAAAGAGATGCTGAACCTTGCGTGCGCCTCGTGGGCAGGCGCTGGCTGGCGGAAGACCGTGGCGCGGTGATCCGGGTCTAATTCGAACGTGCATGCTGGCGCACCCGGACCCAGCGGTTGGTCAGGCGGCGGTAGGCCGCGGCCGCGCCGAGCATGTCCCCGTCGCCGAGCGAATCGATGCCGATGCGCAGGTCCTGCGGCGACTCGTCCGGCCAGACGTAGTCGGCGAGGAGGCCGTAGTCGAGTTCCACGATGGAGTCCTCGTGGAAGCTCCCGAGCCAGTCGCCCAGGGAGGTGAGCTCGTCGAGGATGTCGAGCTCGGGGGCGTTGATGGCCAGCGATGCCGCAGCGACCCGCGCGCGCTCGAGCACCTGCACGGCGGGCGCGGCGAGCCGCACGCTGAGCAGCGAGTGCGCGTCCTCGTCGATCTCCAGGTGGTCGTCCTCGCGCAGCGCCACGAACCAGGCCAGCGGCACGCCCCAGACGGACGTGCGGGTATGCAGGTGGGCGACGTCAGCGGCGAACCGGTCGGGGTCGGTGCGCTCGGCGTTCGCCGTCCGGGATGCCTCCGGCATCACCATGGCGAGCACCTGCGGGCGCATGAGGTCGTCGAGGCGTTCGGCGGAGATGGTCGCGCGGGTCTGCAGCTGGTCCGGGCAGAAATAGGGTGCGGTCACGCCGTCGGGGCCCGGGTAGTGCAGGACCCGGTACTGCTCGACGCCGGAGGAGGGGAACGGGTCGGAGATCTCGCGCATGATGCGTTTGAGCGCCTCCTCGGCGAGCAGCCGCTCGAGTTCCGCGCGCGGTGTGCTCCGCTGCTGGGAGATCAGTCGCTGCGCGTCGTCGTCGTACGCCCGCAGCGGTTCGAACACGCGGAGGTGCGCCGCCGGCGGCAGGCGCCGCCGCGCGGACACCGTCTCGTGTTCCTGTCCCCCGTCCGTCATCCTCAGCCCAGCTCCACCACGACGGGGGCGTGGTCGGAGGCGCCCTTGCCCTTGCGTTCCTCGCGGTCGATGTACGCGTCGCTCACGCGCTCGGCGAGGGCGGGGGAGGCGAGGACGAAGTCGATGCGCATGCCCTCGCGCTTGGGGAAGCGGAGCTTGGTGTAGTCCCAGTAGGTGTAGACGCCCGGGCCCGGGGTGCGGGGGCGGACGACGTCGACGAAGCCGGTGTCGAGGAAGGCCTGGAAGGCCGCGCGCTCGGGTGCGGAGACGTGGGTGAGGCCGTTGTCGACGAAATAGCCGATGTCCCAGACGTCGTCGTCCTCCGGTGCGATGTTCCAGTCGCCCATGAGCGCGATCTGGGCGCCCGGATTCTCCTGAAGCCAGCCCGCGGCCTGCCGGTTCAGGGTGTCGAGCCAGGAGAGCTTGTAGGGCATGTGCTCGTCGTCGAGGGCGCGGCCGTTCGGGACGTACAGGCTCCATACGCGGACGCCGCCGCACGTCGCGGCGATCGCGCGCGGTTCCTGGATCGGGTCCTTGCCGCCCTTGCCGAAGGCGGGCTGGTCCACGAAGGTGCGCTCGACGTCGTCGAGGCCGACGCGGGAGGCGATCGCGACGCCGTTCCACTGGTTCACGCCGAAGTGCGCGACCTCGTAACCGTTGAGCTCGAACAGCTCCCAGGGGAAGTTGTCGTCCTTGCACTTGGTCTCCTGGATGGCCAGGACGTCGGCGTCGGTCCGGCGCAGCCAGTTTTCGACACGGTCGGCGCGGGCGCGCAGCGAGTTCACATTCCACGTAGCAATCAACACGGCACCAACCTATCAACACCTTCGGTCGTCGGGATGTGTCGGTGTCGTGCGCCGCTCCGTCCGGCGAATAGGGGTTGACGGATCGGTTGGTTGGTGGTTTGGTTAATTACATGAGTAATGAACCTAGCAACCGAATCGGGAAAGGGGCTGGCCGGCATGGATGACTCACGGCCGATCTTCCTGCAGGTTGCCGAGCGCATCGAGGCCGGCGTCCTCGACGGGACCTACGCGGAGGAAGCCCAGGTCCCCTCGACCAATGAATTCGCCGCATTCATGCGCATCAACCCAGCAACCGCAGGAAAGGGCATCAACCGGCTCGTCGAGTCGGGTGTCCTCTACAAGAAACGAGGGATCGGCATGTTCGTCGCCCAGGGCGCACGCGCTCAGCTGCTCGAAGCGCGGCGCGAGAGTTTCGCCGAACAGTACATCGAGCCGCTGCTGCAAGCGGCTGCACACCTGGACCTCGGCTCCGACGAACTGGTCGGAATGATCCGGGAAGCCGCACAACAGACGACGGGAGATCCGCGATGAGCACCACGAATGTCGTTCAGGTCGCGGGCCTGAACAAGAGTTACGGCAAGACGAACGTCCTCGAAAGCCTCGACTTCAACATCGAGGAGAACACGATCACCGGCCTGCTCGGGCGCAACGGCGCCGGCAAGACGACGATCATGTCGATCCTCGCCGGCCAGGAGCCCAGAAGCGGCGGACGCGTCAGCGTCTTCGGCGCCGACCCCTTCGAGAACGCCGACGTGCTGGCGAACATGTGCTTCGTCCGCGAATCCCAGAAGTACCCGGAGGACTTCAAGACCTCGCACGTGCTCAAGACGGGCCCCTGGTTCTTCGAGAACTGGGACGCCGCCCTCGCCGACGAACTCGTCGAGGTCTTCCGGCTGCCGGTCACCACGCGCATCAAGAAGCTCTCGCGCGGGCAGCTCTCGGCGGTCGCGATCATCGTCGGCATGGCCTCCCGCGCCCCGCTGACGATCTTCGACGAGCCGTACCTCGGTCTCGATGCCACCGCGCGCGGCCTGTTCTACGACTACCTGCTGCGAGACTCCATGAAGCATCCGCGCACCATCCTCATGTCCACCCACCTCATCGACGAGGTCTCCAACCTCCTCGAGAAGGTCGTCGTGATCGACCGCGGCCGCAAGGTGCTCGACATGGGGGTCGACGAGGCCCGCGATGCCGCCTTCACCGTGGCCGGCGGCGCCCAGGCGATCGAGTCCGTCGTGCACGACCGGAAGGTCCTGCGCACGCAGACGCTCGGCGGGCTGGCGTCCGTCACGGTCGACGGCGCCGCCGACGCCGACATCCGCGCCCGCGCCGCTGCACACGGCGTCGAGATCGGCTCGGTCGGTCTGCAGGACCTCGTCTCCGCGTACGGCCTGATCGACGATCCGGCCGCCGCGGCCATCACGGGCGCACCGCCCGCCCGCCACCACGCCGCCACAGAGGAGGTCACGCGATGAGCACCG